>CAYFYE010000114.1:0-2079 GCA_964347285.1 uncultured Acidimicrobiia bacterium | reverse complement strand
CGCACCGACCTGGACGGGAGTTGGTTTTCTTCCGCTGGGCCGCCCGCAGCGCCTTCGTTCGATCTTGTGGAGGACCCCACCAACCAGTCCAGGTTCTACGCGTCTGTGCGTCGGAGCGGTATCTGGCGCTCGGACGACCTGGGGGTCAACTACGTCAACATCTCGGCCGGGGATGCGGCGTTGCACTCAGCCGTCACCGATCCCGCCAACAACAACACCGAGATGGCGGTGGCGGCCACCGGTCGGCTCTTCGTGGCTGTCATGAAGAACGGACAGCTCTCCTACATCGGGTTTAGCGACAATGCGGCCACTGCGACTCCGACATGGACCCAGATGGACTTGCCGCTGACCCCGGACGGAGAGGGCGGAGGCCTGCAACCGCGCGAGAAGCCGGGCGGTCAGGGTTACATCCATTTCTCGATCGTCGCCGACCCTACCGACCAAGACATCGTCTACGTCGGCGGCGATCGCCAGCCGGTGGGTATCGACGGGAGGTTCCCGAATTCGATCGGGGCCAACGACTTCACCGGCAGGCTCTTTCGGGGCAATACCGGCGTGGCGCCCACGGGCGGCAACCCGTCACCCCAGTGGGACCACCTCACCCACTCCGACAACGTCGCCGCAATTCCCGGAGGCGGCACGGCCAACGACAGCGCCCCCCATGCCGACTCGCGCGAAATGGTCTTCGATGCGGGCGGTGACATTCTCGAGGTGGACGACACCGGCATCTATCGGCGTACCAGCCCCCGTGACAATACGGGGGACTGGTTCTCCTTGAACGGCAATATGGGCGTGGGCGAGTACCACGACATCGCCTATGACACGATCTCCAATCGGATCATTGCCGGGAGCCAGGACAACGGCACCGTGTTCCAGGATGATCCGATTCCCGACCTCGTGTGGAACCACTCCAACACCGGTGACGGCGGTGACGTGGCCGTCGATTCGATAACGCTGGAATGCGCCGGCCAGTCGATCCGGTATTCGGGATTCCAGTCTTTTGGGGGCTTCAATAAGGCCATCTACGACAGCACCGGTAACCGCGTCAGCCGGACGTTTCCGAGGCTGCTGCTAGAGGGAGTGCCCGTCCGGGACCTCGACAAGTTTTGGTTCGATCAGCCCATCGAGCTGAACAAGGTGGATCCCACCAAGGCCATCTTCGGGTCGCCGAGGTCGCCTGTCGGCCTAGGTCGGCTCTATGAGACCACTGACCAGTTCAACACAGTCACGGTGGTGGACACGACTGGGCTGGATGTGCGGGCCCTCGCCTACGGCGGCTGGTCGGGGGGAGTGCCCAACGCCGACATCATGTACTACGGCGTCGGCACCGACCTTCACACCCGCAACGGGGGGGCAACCAGCAATCTCGCCGCCTACCCAGGTGAGGCCCCAGTCGACATCGTGATGGACCCCACCGAGTGGAACACGGTCTACGTGATCGATTCCACCAACGTGTATCGATCCACCAACGGCGGTGTCAGTTGGACCGACGTCACCGGGACGCTGTCGGCCACTGGCCTGTGGTTGCGGTCGGTCGAATACGTTGACGCTCTCGACTCCATTGCGGTGGCCTCCAACCTGGGGGTGTTTGCCATGGACGTCGACACGCTCACCTGGAACCGTCTAGGCACCGGATTGCCCAACGTGCTCGTATGGGACCTCGACTACGACGCCTCCGACGCCGTTCTGGTGGCTGCAACGATGGGCCGTAGCGCATGGTCGCTCCCGGTGCCGCTGCCGGGGCCGATGGCTCCCACCGCCATCGACGACTGCGGGGCCGAGTTCACTACCGCCGAGGACACGCCCTTCACCACCGGAGACGCGCTGGCCAACGACTTCGACCCTGACGGGTCCCTGGTGGCGGCGACCGTGGACCTCAACGACACCGACACCATCGGCACCGTGGTCAATAACGCCGACGGAACCTTCGACTTCAGCCCGCCTGGGGATTGGTTCGGCACCACCGCCTTTGACTACCGGGTCCGAGACAACGACGAGAACTGGTCCAATTGGGCCACCGTCACCATCACCGTCACCGCGGTCAACGACCCCCCGGTGGCGGTGGACGACGCCTACAGC
>CAYFYE010000113.1:0-6916 GCA_964347285.1 uncultured Acidimicrobiia bacterium | reverse complement strand
ACTCTGAATCAGCTGCGCCATGTCATCTTCACCGCCACCCCTGAGATTCGTGCCAAGTTCAGCGGGTTGACCGCCATCGCTGTGGGCTCTGTGGAGGCCGCATGTCCGGCCAACGCAACCACGATCGTCCCTACTACCGGTGCAGGTACCCACTCGAGTACGGCATCAGCGAAGAGCAGCATCCCCGCAACGTCTACGTCAAAGAGTCCGCCATTGAACTCGGCCTCGACAAATGGCTGGCGTCGCTGTTCGACGATCACCACCTCGAGGAGACCTGTGAGATCCTGGCCGGCGCCACCCAACCCGATCCTCAGGCCGAACCCCGCAGGCTGGCCCTCCTCGAGGAGATCCGCGACTGCGACCGGCGCTTCGAGCAGTACAAGGCGGTCCTCGACGAAGGCGCCGACCCCAAGGTGGTCGCCCAGTGGATGGCCGAGGTGAATCGAGAGCGAGCCGACCTCGAAGCCCAACTCGAGCACCCCGTCCCGGGCGGGCAGCTCGAGAGATCACAAGTGAAGGCTCTCGTCGAAGCCCTCCACGACATCGTCGGCGTCCTCGCTGACGCCGACCGAGACGACAAGGCAGAGCTCTACCAGGAACTGGGGGTGGAGATGACCTACGACCCCGAAGGCAGCGTCTCGGTTCGCATGGCGCCGCGTGGGCTAAAGGTTCGTGTCGGAGGAGCGACACTCCGCTCACCATCGCATCCGGAACGCCGCCGCCTCTCGCGGCCCGGAGGGGCCGGCCGGTAGGGATTGGGGGTGGGACGGGAGCTGCGCTGCGACCGGTCAGGTGCGAACCGTTTGGGCCTCGACTCGGTCGGTGAGGACCACTCCCATCAGTATCAGCGCACCACCGACGGCGATTCCCGTCTGCAGCTGCTCGGAGAGCAGCACGATGCCGGAGATCACGGCGATGATCGGAACCAGGTAGCCGACCAGGGAGGCGCGAGTGATCGTCGTATGACGCAGCATCCAGAAGAACAAGACGAACGGCACGAAGCTGGAGGCGATGGCCAGATAGAGCACGAGCCCCCATCCGCCGACGCTGATCGTGGGAGGGACCCCTTCGACGATCAGCATCGCTGCGGCCAGCAGCGGCGTACCTACCAGGAACTGGATCCCGGTCAGCTGCACCGGCTCGTAGCGGCCTGCATAGCGCTTGGCATGCACTCCTGCCAACGAGATCGAAGCCACGGCGATTGTGCCGAGCGCCAGCGCCAAGCCCGGCCGGCCCCCGGAGGCGAGGCCACTATCGCCCGAAAATGCGAGCACGGCGACGCCCACGAACGCCACCGCCAAACCCCCGAGCTTGGCGACCCGCATCGGTTCGGCGGGCAGCAGGAAATGCGCCAAGCCTGCCGTTGTGATCGGGATGAGGGCGGCGATGAGCCCGACGAAGCCGGCGGAAGCGTGCTGGTAGGCGAGGGTGAACAGCACGAAAGGCAGGGCCAGATTGGTGATTCCCTGAACGGCTCCCAGCCGCCACACGACCCGATCCCGGGGCAGGCGCCTCTGGCTCATGGCGAGGTAGGCGACGACGGCCGCAGCGGCCAGCACAGAGCGCAGCGTCACCAGGGCGTAGGGCTCCAGGCCCTGGTCGAAAGCGGCTCGGGTGGCCACTCCGCCCGTGCCCCAGCCCAGGCTGGCGATCAGAATGGCCGTCCACACCCGATGCTGCATGAGAGAGAGTGCGGGGTCGAACCTAACCGCCGGGAACTCCCAAGTCCACGCGGAATTGGAACACGCCCCGATAGGCGATCGAAGGGGCGCCATCGAAGATCGTCCAATACCCCTGGATTTGGCGTCGATTTCTGGCCCGGCGGGACGGCCTCGAGGAACGCCGCCGAAGTCCACATTGTGGTGTTCCCAGAGCGATTCCCCACGCGGTCTACCGGTGCTCCTCTTGTTTGGGTGGCACCGCGATTCTGCTGCGGGCAGAGGGAACCGACCTGCCCGTCAGTCCGCCAACCACTCCACGGCGCCGTGCGATCGGACCCGAGGTCTCGCCTAATCGGGTTGCCTCCCGGCCGGAGTGCGGCCGATGCCGGGAACGGTTTTCATCAGCTACGCCCATGAGGACCGCGGCGCGGTGAAGCCGGCCCGGCCGGTGCGGCTGGTGAAAGGTCGAGGAGCACGACGGTGACTGACATCATCAGCGGGCGGGATCACAGCCGGCTCTGCGAACACGGCTCACTCTGGCCCCAATGGATAAACGCTGCCAAGGCCGAGTGGCGGCAAGAACCCGAATGCCTCGGTGATCGGGAGATGACCCTACGGCTACTCGACGACAGTGTGTGGATGGGGTCGAGGAGGACACCAACGGGAACGGTCGATCCGCTTCCCCAGGGTCCAACCGGCAGGGAAGAATGATGGGGTGCCCGGGTTGCTGCTCATCTCGAGGTCGACGGCGCCCTCGCCGCCCGCGCCGCCACCTCGCATGCTCACCCTGCCCGAGACCTGCTCGCCGGCGCCCGGCGACCGGATGAATCGCATCCCCACCGGCGGCGTGGGAATCAGCCCCTGCCTGAACGCCGACGACACGGTGGCGAGAAGAGAGAGTCCCTGTGCTCTACCGCCCGCATTCGTGACCGTGCGAGGATGGGCAATCGACCAAGGAGTACTGCCGGTATGCAGCGTTCAACGAAGAAGTGGAAGGATCTCACCCCGACGCAGCGAGCGTTCATCGTGGTCGGCGCCGTCGTGCAGCTCACCCTGCTGGCAATGGCCCAACGTGATATTGCGAACCGGCCGGCGGAGCAGATCCGGGGCCCGAAGTGGCTGTGGCGGATCGTGACCCTGGTCAACTTCGTCGGCCCGATTGCCTACTTCTGCTGCGGCCGCACAACAGATGAGAGGTAACTCGAGTATCGGCGGAGGGCACCGCCCGAGCCATCTGCAATCCACCCGAGACCCTCGCGCATGCGGGGGATTCGCGGCGTGTGGCATGGGCTGATGGTCGACGCCGGGAGCCGACCGGCCCGGAATTCTCCATTGGATTCAGGTTGCGAGCGCCGGGAAGGCCGGCGCTCGGTTCGGCTCTCTCACCAGCGGGGGCGACTCGTCCAACGGGCGAAGAAGCGGCGGACGAGCCCCGGAGTGAGGGGTCGTTGCCGGGGTGCCGTGCGGGGCGGAGCCGGCTCGGGGGCGGCCGGCCGGCTCAGGTCGTCGACTCGCTCACGCAGCTGGTCCCGTTCGGCCCGCAGTTCGGAGAGCCGCTCGCGCAGAAACCCGGCCGCGGTCTCTGCCTTGGCGGCCCGTTCCCGTGCTTCCGCCATCTGCTGGCCGGCTTCATGCAGGTTGCCCAGCTGGAGCAACATCCGCTCCCAGGCCTCGAGGGGCACCAGCATGTGCCCCTCGGGAGGTGGGGGGGCTTCCGGTTGGGTGGGGGCGCGCCGTGGTTCGAGGGGGCGGACCTGGTGTTGCGGGGGACCGGGTCGGAGCAATCGCCCCAGGTCCTGGGCCCGTTTCACGACGCCGTCCACATCGACCATTCGACGCGGTCCCTCGTTACGTTCTTCGACTCGAGAAGCGACCTTCCCCTTGCGGGCCCAGTTGCGGAGCGTCGAAACGGCCACCCCGGTGATCGCTTCAGCCTGACGCAGCGTGATCCATCTTTCCGTGCCGGGCAGTCCGATCTCCAGCTCGGCGCGCACCCCGTCCGGCTCCGTTGCTGACCGGGGCTTGTCCTGAGAAGGGAGAGGGCGGTTGGATTCGATCTCGAGGCTCCTTCCCCGGTTCGGCGCCAGGATAGGCGCAGGCCCGGCGGAGCCGCCGACCCAACCCATCGCTACCTAGGATTCTCCCGAGGCGGTGGCGGGTGGAGGAATGCCGACACCAACCGAAGTACGGGAGCTCGTACGCAGGGTCGTCGATGAGCTCGTCCCGGCCGAAGAGCGGCCCCGGGAGCAGGCTCGGATCGACGACCGGCCCCGGGCAGCGCCGGCCCGAGTCCTCGCCGTGGGAGCAGATCACGGCGGTTACCCGCTCAAGGAACGGCTGGCGTTCAAGCTACGCGAGCAGGGGTATGAGGTCCACGATTGCGGCACCGACAGTGCCGAGTCGGTCGACTACCCGGACTTCGCCCACGCCGTGGCCCGCAAGGTCGCCGATGGGGAATGTGGGGCGGGGATCATCGTCGACGGGGCCGGTATCGGCTCGGCGATGGTGGCCAACAAAGTCCCCGGGGTGCGGGCCGCCCTCTGCTACGACGTATCGTCGGCCCGCAATAGCCGGGAGCACAACCACGCTAATGTCCTCACGCTTGGGGCCGGTCTGATCGGCGAAACCCTGGCGTGGCAGATCGTGCAGGCCTGGTTGGCAACACCCTGGGCGGAAGGGCGCCACGCTCGACGGGTGACCAAGATCACCGAGATCGAGCAGAGCTACCTGAGAGATGGCGGGCGATGACGACCCGAGACGAAATCATCGAGGCCGTGACCGAGCAGGTGCTGGCTGCGCTGTTGGGCGAGACCGCCCCGACCTGCTCGGAGTGCGGCGCCGACTGCGTCATCGGCTGCTCGGACAAGGTGCGCACGGTCGTCGCCTCGGGGGCGTCTCGTATCAGCCGCAACGGCAGCGCCAACGGCGTCCCCGCAGATCTGGCCCGGTTCATCGACCACACCCTGCTTCGCCCCGAGGCCGATGCCGCCGAGATCGACCGCTTGTGCGACGAGGCGGTGCGTCACGGGTTCGCGGCCGTCGTGGTCAACCCCACCTGGGTGCGGCGCGCCGCCGAGCGGGTGCGGGGCAGCGGGGTGCGGGTGGCCTCGGTGGTGGGATTCCCCTTCGGGGCCTCGACGCCCGAGATCAAGGCCATGGAGGCCCGCCGGGCCCTGCGCGACGGAGCTTCCGAGATCGACATGGTGATCAACATCGGTGCTCTCCGCAGCGGCGACCACCCCCTCGTGCGAGAAGACGTGGCCAAGGTATCCGATGCCTGTCACGAGGCCGGGGCCATCAACAAGGTGATTCTCGAGACGGCCTTGCTCACCGACGAAGAAAAGGTGATTGCCGCTCGTCTGGCGAAGGAGGGGAGGGCCGATTTCGTCAAGACCTCGACCGGCTTCGGACCGGGCGGGGCGACCGTCTACGACGTCGCTTTGATGCGAGAGGCGGTCGGTCCCGAGTTGGGGGTGAAGGCCGCCGGGGGCATTCGCACCGCCGAGGATCTCGAGGAGATGGTGGCGGCCGGGGCCACCCGCATAGGAGCGTCGGCCGGGGTGGCGATCGTCACCGGCAAGGGAGGCAACGATGAGCGATATTGACCTGCGGTCTTATGTGTTCCTGGACTCACTCCAACCGCAATACGCGGCCTTTCTGGGCACGGTCGCGCAGGGATTCCTCCCCCTGGCCGGAGACGCCTCCCTGTACGTAGAGATCTCACCCGGCATCGAGATCAACCGCCTGACCGATATCGCGGTCAAGTCGACCACGGTCAAACCGGGCATGCAGATCGTAGAGCGCTACTACGGCCTGCTCGAAGTGCACTCCCCGGAGCAGGCCGAGACCAGGGCGGCCGGTCTGGCGGTGCTGGAGTCGATCGGTCTCGTGGAAACCGATCGACGCAAGCCCAAGATCCTGAGCAGCCAGATCATCCGACGCATCGACGGCCATCAGGCCCAGCTCATCAACCGTACTCGTCACGGGCAGATGATCGTCCCCGGCCAGACCCTGTATGTGCTGGAGCTGGAGCCGGCGGCGTATGCTGCGCTGGCCGCCAACGAGGCCGAAAAGGCAGCCGAGATCAACGTCCTGGAGGTGCGGGCTTTCGGTTCGATGGGTCGGGTCTACCTCGGAGGCGAAGAGCGCGACATCGACGTCGGCTGGCAAGCCGCCGTGGCTGCCGTGGAAGGTTTGGAAGGACGAACGGAATCGGCCTGAGCGCCGGAAAGGAGAGACAGTGGCAGAAGCCCTTGGGATGATCGAGGCCCGCAGCTTCCCGGCGATGGTGGAGGCGGCCGACGCCATGGTGAAGGCCGCCAAGGTGGAGCTGGTCAGCTACGAAGAGACCGGGGGCGGCTACGTGACGGCCGTGGTCCGCGGAGACGTCGCTGCTGTGAAAGCCGCCGTCGACGCCGGAGTCCGCGGCGCCGAGAAGGTCGGCGAACTGGTCGCGGCGCACGTCATTCCGCGTCCGCACGTCAACGTCGATCTCGTGTTGCCGCTCGGTCGGGCCGAGCAGGCCCAGGCCGAGATGGGCGAGCCCCAGTAGAGGGACCGGTCACCCCGATCCGGGGAGGGATGCCCGATGTTGCTGGGACGGGTCGACGGAACGCTGGTCGCCAGTCGTAAAGAAGAGAGCATGGAGGGCCTCAAGTTCCTCGTGCTCCGCCAGATCGACGTCGACGGCTCCGAGACCGGCGGTTACGTCGTAGCCGCGGATGCCGTCGGAGCCGGCTTGGGCGAGCTCGTCATGTACGCCACCGGCAGCTCGGCCCGGCAGACCGAGCGGACTCGGGATCGGCCGTGTGACGCAGTGGTCATGGCCATCGTCGACACGTGGGAGGTTGGCGGCAACGTGGTGTACACCAAGTGAGCGTTCTGAGCGACGAGGAGATCCAGGCGATCATCCAGCGGGTCCGGGACCGGCTGGCAACGGCCGGTGCCGCCCGGCCCGGTCGGGAGTTGCTGGCCGCCCAAGAGGTGGAGAGGGCCGCCGACGCCGAGTTGGGCGACGGCATCTACCCCGACATCGACTCGGCGGTCGAGGCAGCCCGGACGGCCTTCATGGCCTTCCATGAGCGAGGGTTGGAGGTGCGCCACACGATCATCGAAGCCGTCCGCCGATCCATGCTCGAGCAGGCGGAGCGGCTGGCCCGTATGGCCCACACCGAGACCGGCCTGGGGCGGACCGAGGACAAGGTGCGCAAGAACGTGCTCGTCACGACCAAGACGCCCGGGCCCGAGGACCTCGA
>CAYFYE010000112.1:0-7055 GCA_964347285.1 uncultured Acidimicrobiia bacterium | reverse complement strand
CTTCGTCTTCGTCACCACCGAGCTGGCGCCCCATTCCACCGGAGGAGCAGCGGTGGTGACGGCGCGCTTGAGCGAGCGGCTGCGCGCCGCCGGCCATGAGGTCGAGGTCGTACTGGTCGGAGACGATCGGCCGGCAGGCGACGGCCCGACCGTCGGTGGGGCCCCGGCTGCCATCGATCGGGGTGCCCCGACGCCGTTTCTGGCCCGCTCGCGAGCCGCTGCCACCGAAGTGGCGGCGCTGGTTGCGAACCGCCGCGTAGATCTCGTCGAGTTCCACGACTTCGAGGGCCTGGCCTTCTGGACGCTGGCCCACCGTGCCGAGCTGGGCCTCGACGCGGTGCCGCTGGTGGTGCGGGTCCACGGTCCCTTCGATCTGCTGGCCGACGGGATGGAGGTGATCCCCGAGGATTGGGGACCGGTGCGGGTCATGGAAGCGGAGGCCTATGCAATGGCCGATGCGGTGGTGGTGCCGTCACGTCCGATCGCCGACCTGGTGGCGGAGCGATACCAGCTCGATCGGAGGCGAATCGCGGTGTCGGAGCCGCCGATGCCCCAGGAGGTACCGCATGTTCCGTATGCCCGCAGCACCGACCCCGAGCTGGTGTGCTTTGGCCGCCTCGGCGAGGTGAAGGGCTCTGTGGATTTCCTCGAGGCCGGCCTCGAGCTGCTGAAGCGCCACCCGCCACTCCGGCTCCGGTTCATGGGCGCCGACGGATGGAGTGCCGCCGCTCAACGACCGATGCGGGAGTGGCTGGAGAGCTTGGTTCCCCCCGGGCTGGCCGATCGGGTCTCTTTCCAGGGCCATCTGCCCCGGGACGAGCTGGTCGAGGCGCTGCACGGGGTGTGGGCATTGGTGATTCCCAGCCGGTTCGAGAGCTTCTGCCTGGCCGCTCACGAAGCCCGGGCGATGGGCCTTCCTCTGGTGCTGGCCGACCTGCCCGCCTTTGCTCCGTACTTCTCGGAAAGCACCGGCGCCGTCCGCTACGACGGATCGGTGCCCGGACTGGTGCAAACGCTGGATGAGCTGCTCTCGCAGCCGGAGCGGCTCGACGCCCTGGCCGCAGCTCCCGCCCCCGCTGTCGGCGATCCGATCGCCTTCTATCTGGGTCCCCCTCCCTCGGTTCGTCATCCCCGCAGTCAGGCCGGCCTGGCCACTGCGGCGGTGAGTCGAGTCGAGGCCGCCTTGCCGGTGCGCCGACCGCTCCGGGGAGCGGCCTTGGCCCGCCGACTCCTGCGCCATCTTCCGCAGCCGCTGGGTCGGTTGGCGGTGAAGGTCGTTCCCCAAGGCCTGAAGGACCGCTTCCGGGGCTTGGCGAGCTGGCCCGCCGAGCAGGAACGCCGCCGCGCCGAGACACGCAAGGCCGAGGTCGCCGATGCGGTGAAGGCGGGCGAGTACCCGGTCGTGGCCGATCCGGAGGTCACCGTCGTGATCCCGTGCTTCAACCAGGGGCCCTACCTCGCCGATGCGCTGACGAGCGTGTACGAGCAGACCTTCGACTCGTGGGAGGTCGTCGTCGTCGACGACGGCTCCACCGATGCGGAGACAGCGGAGATCATCGATGCCCTGGAACTTCCCCGGGTGCGGGTGATGCGCCAGGAGAACCAGGGTCTGCCGGGAGCCCGCAACGCTGGAATGCGCACCGCCCGGGGGCGCTACTTGGTCCCGCTCGATGCCGATGACGAGCTGGCGCCGGAGTACCTGGCGACACTGCACGAAGTCCTGGAGGCAGAGCCGGGGGCCGCCTTCGCCCACTGCTGGGCCGAGCTGTATGGAGACGTGGAGGGCATTTGGGTTCCCCGTCCGTTCAATCCTTACCAGCTCTTGCTTTCCAACTCTGTCGTGGGGTGCGTGCTGCTGCGGCAAGAGGCTTGGCAGGCCGTGGGCGGCTACGACGAGACCATGACCGACGGAAACGAAGACTGGGAGCTGTGGGTGCGCTTGATTGCGGCCGGGTGGGACCAGGTGATGGTGCCCCGGCCCTTGTTCCGCTACCGGCAACGGGGCATGTCGATGAAAGCGGGCACCGAGGCCCGGTTCGAAGAGGGGCGGGCGGAGATCATCGCTCGACATCAGGAGCTCTACCGGATCGACCGACTCCGAGAATTCAAGTCTCAGTGGTATCCCTGGATATCGGTGATCGCTGCTTCGGCCGGCGGTGACCTGAGTTCGCAAGACGTCGACGACTTGGAGGTGGTCAGCCCCGGCATTCCCGGTCGAGACCTCGAGGCTCTGTGTCGGGAGCGGGGGTGGCCGCTCCGGCGGGCAAGGGATCTGGCGGGCGCCGTGGCGATGGCCCGGGGGAAGTTCGTCGCCGACTGGGGCCCGGTGGAAGTGGCCCGCCCCAAGTTGTTGTGGGATCTCGCCGCAGGGCTCGAGGCCCACCCCAAGGCAGAGTCGGCCGGCCCGGAGGGGCGCGGCCGTGTGCTGTGGCGGCGCTGGGCGCTCGTCGATCCGCAGTCGCCGCACGAAGGAACCATCGACGTCGACGGGGCGGCGACGGTGCTGGGCCCGGCGACGTTGCGGAACGGCGCCTACCCGGAGCGGCTCTGGTCGGCACCGTCCCATGACGGGGGCATCCCGGTGTATCGGCAGTCGGCTGAAGAGGAGGGTCGGCTTCCGGCGTGGTTGGCGGAGATGCGGGGGGAGGGAGCCGGCCCGAGCGTCCCGGTGTAACGAGCGTTTCGGCAAGGAGACGGGTAGGAGATGGAGCGGTAGGGGAGTGAGCGACCGGGCGAAGAAGCTGCGGGGTGCGTTCGATCCGGCGGTGCTGGCGGCCGATCCGCAGCGGCGTCCTTTCATCGTTTCCATGCTCGAGGCCGCGCTGGAGGCACTCGACCCCTTCCGGGCGGTCCTCACCGGACTGCAGCGGCGCGGCACCACCTTGATGCTCGGTGGGGAGGAGGTCGAGCTGAGTGCGGTGCGCCGGATCATCGTTCTCGGTCTGGGCAAGGCGTCGGCGGGGATGGCACTGGCCATCGAGGATCTCCTTGCCGATCGGGCTCTGGAAGGCGTGATCGTCGCCCCGCATGAGCCGGCCCTGGAGCGTCTGACGCCCGTCGTCGGATCCCATCCGGTTCCCGACCAGAGGAGCCTCGATGCCGGCCGGCAATTGCTGGACCTGGCCCAATCGGCTGGACCCGACGACCTGGTCATCACGCTGATTTCGGGGGGCGGCTCGGCACTTGCCGAGGTCGGGGCCGGCGACCTGACGATGCCCGATCTGTCCACTACGGCGGCGATGTTGGTCGAATCGGGGGCTCCCATCGATGAGATCAATGCGGTGCGCAAGCATCTTTCCTTGATAAAGGGCGGGCGCCTGGCGGAGGCGGTCGGGCGAGCTCGAATGCTCACGTTGATCGTTTCGGACGTGGTGGGTGACCACCCCGACGTTGTGGCTTCGGGCCCCACAGTTCCTGATCCCTCGACCTTCGACGATGCCCTCGACGTGCTCCGGAGACGCGATCTCGTCGATGCCGTACCGAAAGGGGTGATTCGACACCTGCAGCGCGGATCTGCCGGGGAGGAGCCCGAAACGCCCAAAGGCGAGGTCCCCCCTCACCAAACACTGGCAATCGTGCTCAGCGGTGTCCGGGCGGCGGAGGCCGCCTGTCGGGTGGCGGCCGAGAGTGGAGTAGCGGCCCGGGTGGTGACCTACTCCATGACCGGAGAGGCCTCGCGCGTCGGACGGAAGCTGGTGACCGGAGGTAAGCGCGTCGAGGGCCCGGGGGTATATGCCTACGCCGGGGAGACGACGGTGACCGTGACCGGTCCCGGCATCGGGGGCCGGAACCAGGAGCTGGCCCTGGCCGCGGCGCTGGCCCTGGACGGAATACCCGACGTCGTTGTTGCTGCGCTGGCGACCGACGGAGTCGACGGGCCAACGGACGCGGCCGGAGCAATAGTGGATGGGAGCACGGCCGAACGGGTTCGGAAAAACGGCCGCGACCCCCTCGAGGACCTCCGGAACAACGACTCACACCGCTCTCTGGCGGCATCGGAGGACCTGTTGCGCTGTGGCCCAACCGGTACCAACGCCGGCGACCTGGCTCTCGTCTACCGGAGCTGAGCCCCCGGCCGGGGTCTTTGCCTCTCACGTCGCCGTTACTCGGCACGAGATTCGTGACAAAGGAACGGCCGGTGAGCGCCCGTTCCACCGAGTGGGTGGATCGCCTCCACCGAGCACGATCCCAGAGGTCGGTCTGCGGCACCTTCGGATCCCGGGGCTCCTCCCGCGACCCGGCGACAACGGAAAATCCCTGGTTGCCCGCGCCACGGCCGTGCGATGACCCAAACGCCGGACGGCGGGGCCGACTACGGTGCCGGCATGTGCCGTAGCATCAAGACCCTGCGCAGCGCCGGGCATCGTCCTACCGACGAGGAGATCCGGGCGGCCGCGCTCCAATTCGTGCGCAAGATCTCTGGCTATCGAGTTCCGTCCCGTGCCAATCAAGCCGTGTTCGACGACGCGGTCCACGACATCAGCCTCGTATCGCGCCGGCTCCTGGACGGCTTGGTCGTGCGCCGTTGAGCGCGCTGGCCGAGGCTCTGGCGGGTCCGGTCGAGGGCCGTCTCGACAGGGCGGCCGCGGTCATTCGAGCGATGGCTCCCCATTACACGGGCGTGTACCTCTACCGCCTGGAGGGCGATGAGCTGGTGTTGCGGGGCCTTGCCGGTCGACCCAGCCCCCATGAGCGCATCCCGGTCGGTACCGGCATCTGCGGCACAGCGGTTGCCCGCAACGAGGACATCGTGGTCCCCGACGTCGCTCTGGACGACCGTTACCTGGCCTGCAGCCCGCAAACCCGCTCGGAAGCGGTGGTGCTGGTGCGTCACCGCGGCGAGGTGGTGGGCCAGATCGACATCGACTCGGACGTCTTCGACCCGTTCGATCAGGGGGACCTGACGCTGCTCCAGGCTCTGGCGGACGAGCTGGGCCCGGCCATGGTTTAGAGGATGCGGGCCAGCTCGTAGATCGATGGGATGGGGCGCGAATTCACCGAATAGTCGAGGAGGCTGGTGATGGGGTTGGGTCCCAGCCGCTGTCGGTTGGCCAGGGCCTCGAGTTCGGCGATGGTTTGTCCCGGATCCTTCATCTTCACCAACACGTCGAAGATGGTGCGTCTGCTGAACGACGCTTCGGTCAGTCGGGGCACTGCTCCGGGAACGACGACATCGGCGTAGGCGACGGTCACCGGCCGGGCGGAGGCCCGGGCGTGAGTGATGGCTCCCACCGCCGACCAGGCCCGGATGCCGGACGAGGCGCCATCGGCGAGCAGGTTGAGGACGGCCGCCCGGCAGGCGAGGACGGCGTGAGGGAGGGCGCGAGCGCTGACCGAGCCTTCCCAACGCAACGGCTCTCCTACCTGAGGGAGGCCGACCGCCTGCAGCTTCCAGGACATGAGCTCGCTACCCCTCTCGCGTGGCGAATACTACCGGGAGCAGCGTCCTCGTCTCGCGCCTCGGGTGCGTTAGCCTCCGCGCTGCGATGCCGACCATCCTCTTCCTGTGCGTGCACAACGCCGGCCGCTCCCAGATGGCGGCCGGGTGGGCGGAACACCTCGCCGGAGGGCGAGTGCGCGTGCTTTCGGGTGGATCGCATCCCGGCGACCGAATCAACCCGGTGGTCGTGGATGCCATGGCCGAGGTCGGCATAGACCTGACCGGCCGGACCCCGAAGGGTTGGACCAAAGACGACCTCGGGATGGCCGATGTCGTGGTGACGATGGGATGCGGCGACGAGTGCCCGGTGATTCCCGGCAAGCGGTATGAGGACTGGGAGCTTGCCGATCCTCACGGCCGGGACCTCGAGTTCGTTCGGGTGGTTCGGGACGAGATCCAAGGAAGGGTCAGGACCCTGCTGTCGAGTGTCGGGGTAGATGTGCGTCCGGCCGGGAGCGGGAGGCCCTAGCCGATCACCTCCGACTCGACGCGGCCGGCGTGCCCCTTGGCACGCACGTTGTACCACGCATGGGTGACCCGGCCTCGGGCGTCGAGCACGATCGTCGTGCGAAGGATCCCTTGGTACTCGCGCCCGTAGTTCTTCTTGGTGCCCCATGCCCCGTAGGCCTCGGACGTCACGTGGTCGGGATCGGACAAGAGCGGGAAGGGGAGGGAGTGCTCACGGCGGAAGTCGGCCAGCTTCTCGGGGGGATCGGGACTGATGCCGATGATCTCGTACCCGGCTCCCTGGAAGACCTCGTACTTGTCGCGAAAGTCGCAGGATTCGGTGGTGCACCCGGGGGTGAAGGCCCGTGGGTAGAAGTAGATCACCAGCTTGGACCCCAGGAGGTCGGAGAGTTCCCGCTCTCTGCCATCGTCATCGCGCAGGCAGAAGGCCGGAGCCTTATCGCCGGGTTCCAATCGCATTCGGCCTCCTGGTCGGGAGTCAGCCTATCGGCGATCCCGTGGCTTCCGCCGCCCGCACCCGGAGCTGCCCGCAGGCCGCCTCGATATCGCGCCCCCTGGTGTCTCGTTCGGTGACGTTGACGCCGCGGCGCCGAAGCGAGGAGACGAAGCTCTGCACCCGGGCGGCTTCGGGGGGCCGGTAGTCGGTGAGCGGTGTCGGGTTGAGCGGGATGACGTTCACGTGGGCACCCAGGTGCCGGGCAATCGCCGCCAGGCCCTCGGCCTGGTCTTCGCCGTCGTTGACGCCTGCGATGAGGGCCCACTCCAGGGAGGGGCGGCGACCGGTCGCTTCGTAGTGCCGTGCCGCAGCGTCGATCACGTGGCGGAGCGGGTAGCGCTCGTTTATGGGTACCAGCCGGTTTCGCAGCTCGTCATCGGCGGCGTGGAGGCTGACGGCGAGGTTGACTGGCCAAGGCTCGTCGGCGAGGCGCCGCATGCCGGGTACGACCCCGACCGTGGAAACGGTGATACTGCGAGGCGAACGGCCCATCACTTCGATCATGCGCCGCAAGGCTTCGCGCACCCGCCGGTAATTGGCCAGTGGCTCACCCATGCCCATGAAGACGATGTTGCCGACGTGCCGGGGCGATCCGGGAAGGGGAGAACTCCTCAGCGCCGCCTCGGCGTAGGCGACCTGGGCCACCATCTC
>CAYFYE010000111.1:0-7190 GCA_964347285.1 uncultured Acidimicrobiia bacterium | reverse complement strand
TCGTGCCCACGTTGAGATGCGGCTTGGTCCGCTCGAACTTTGCCTTGGCCATGTCGTGCCCGATCCTTTCTCGGCTCTTACTCACCCCGGCTGCGCGCCACGATCTCCTCGCCGACCGCTTCCGGGACCTCCTGGTACGAATGGAATTGCATGCTGTAGGTGGCCCTGCCCTGGGACATCGAGCGCAGCTCTGTCGAGTACCCGAACATCTCCGCCAGAGGGACCAAGGCCGACACCACTCTGGCGCTGCCCCGCTGACCCATCTCCCCCACCTTGCCCCGCCGGGCCGACAGGTCTCCGATGACGTCCCCCATGTAGACCTCGGGCGTCACCACCTCGATCTCCATGATCGGCTCCAGCAGCACCACGCCGGCCCTCTTGACCGCTTCCTGCAGAGCCATCGAGCCGGCGATCTTGAAAGCCATCTCGCTCGAGTCGACCGCATGCGAAGAGCCGTCCACCAACGTGGCCCGCAGATCGACCATCGGGTAGCCGGCAAGGATGCCGGCGTCGAGGGCTTCTTCGATCCCGGCGTCCACGGCCGGTACGAATTCCCTCGGAACGGTTCCACCCCTGGTGGCATCGATGAACTCGAAACCGCCGCCCGGTCCGGTCGGCTCGACGTCGATGACGACATGTCCGTACTGGCCGCGACCCCCGGTCTGTCGGACGTAGCGACCCTCGACGCCCCGGGCCGCCCCTTTGATCGTTTCCCGGTAAGCCACCTGAGGCCGCCCTACGTTTGCCTCCACTTTGAACTCGCGGGTGAGCCGATCGACGAGGATGTCGAGATGCAGCTCACCCATTCCGCTGATGATCGTCTGGCCGGTTTCATCATCGGAACGGACCAGGAAGGTCGGATCTTCCTCGGACAGCCTCGACAGTGCACCGCCGAGCTTCTCCTGGTCGACGTTGGTCTTGGGTTCGATGGCGACCGAGATGACCGGAGCCGGGAAGCTCATCGACTCGAGGAGGACCGGTTCCGTCTCGCTGCACAGGGTGTCGCCGGTGGCGACGGCTTTGAGGCCGACGGCGGCAACGATGTCGCCGGTGCCGATGTTGTCCACGTCCTCTCGATGGTTGGCATGCATACGGAGCAGCCGGCCGAACCGCTCCTTGCGCCCCGAGGTGGAGTTCAATATGGCCTGGCCCTTGGCCGCCCTCCCCGAGTAGACGCGAAAGTAGGTGAGTTTGCCGACGTGGGGATCACTCATGATCTTGAACGCCAGAGCGCTGAACGGCTCTGAGTCATCGGGCCGGCGCTCGATCACCCGCTCGTGGTCCTTGGGGTCGAACCCATGGATGGGGGGCAGGTCGACCGGACTCGGCAGGTAATGCACGATCGCGTCGAGCAGGGGCTGGACCCCTTTGTTCTTGAAGGCGGCACCACACAGCACCGGCACGAAGAGGTGTTCGAGCGTGCCTTTGCGGATGGCCTGGCGGATCTCGTCCGGAGTGATATCGAGATCTTCGAGGTACTTCTCCAGCAGCTTCTCATCGACGTCGGCGCATGCCTCGAGCATCTTGCCTCGCCAGGCGTGAGCCAGATCGGCCAACTCGGAGGGGATCTCGGTGGTCTGCCACTCGGCGCCATCATCCGTCGGCCAGGCGTGAGCCTTCATCTCCAGCAGGTCGATGACCCCCTGGAAGCCGCCTTCGGCTCCAATCGGAAGTTGGATCGGGACCGGATTGGCCTCGAGACGATCGACGATCGACTGCACCGCATCAGTGAAGGAGGCCCCGACCCGGTCCATCTTGTTGATGAAACAGATACGGGGCACGCGGTACCGGTCGGCTTGGCGCCATACGGTCTCGGTCTGGGGTTCGACGCCGGCTACCCCATCGAATATGGCAACGGCTCCGTCGAGCACGCGCAGCGACCGCTCTACCTCGACCGTGAAATCGACGTGACCCGGAGTATCGATGATGTTCACCCAATGGTCCCGCCACAGGCAGGTGGTGGCCGCCGAGGTGATGGTGATGCCCCGCTCTTGTTCCTGGGCCATCCAGTCCATGACCGCGGCGCCTTCGTGCACCTCGCCCATCTTGTAGGTGCGGCCCGTGTAGAAGAGGATCCGCTCGGTAGTGGTGGTCTTGCCCGCGTCGATGTGAGCCATGATCCCGATGTTGCGGGTCCGGCTCAGGGGGTATTGGCGTAGCTGATGAAGCGCCTCGGACATGTCACTTACCAGCGGTAGTGGGCAAAGGCCTTGTTGGACTCGGCCATCTTGTGAACATCGTCTCGACGTTTTATGGCGGCACCGGTGTCGTTGGATGCATCGAGCGTCTCGTGAGCGAGGCGCTCCGCCATCGTGTGCTCGGGCCGCCGGCGCGAATAGTGGACCAACCACCGAATGGCCAACGTGTTGGCCCGCCGGGGCCGTACCTCCACGGGGACCTGGTAGCTGGAGCCGCCCACACGCCGGGACCGCACCTCCACCTGGGGTTTGATGTTGTCGACGGCCCGTTTGAGGATCTGCAACGGATCGGACCCGGTGCGCTTCTCGATGATCTCGAGGGCGCCATACACGATGCGGCGGGCCACCTCCTTCTTGCCGTCCAGCAGCACCGCGTTCACGACCTGGCTCACCAGGACGCTGCGGAACACGGGATCTGGCTCCACCTTGCGAACGACGGCAGGAGCGCGACGCATGATTAGCTCTCCCGACGCGACCCGTAGCGGGACCGCGCCTTCTGACGGCCCTCGACACCGGCGGCGTCGAGAGCGCCTCTGATTACTTTGTAGCGCACCCCCGGAAGATCTCGAACCCGGCCCCCTCGCACCAGCACGATCGAGTGCTCCTGGAGGTTGTGGCCTTCACCGGGGATGTACGCCGTCACCTCGATACCCGAAGTGAGGCGAACGCGGCACACCTTGCGGAGAGCCGAGTTCGGCTTCTTCGGGGTCACCGTGTAGACGCGAGTGCACACTCCTCGGCGCTGCGGTGAACCGGCGAGGCCGGGAGTCTTCTCCTTCTTCCGCTTGGGGGACCTGCCCTGGCGGACCAGTTGCTGGATCGTCGGCACGCGTTCTCCTCGGCGAAGGCACCGGCGTGCACCGGTGCACACGCGAAAGTCGGCGCCCCAATCCTTTCTGGATTGACTCGCCGACCCTCAGTGTTGACCCGTACTCTCAGGCCTCGCCGTGCCCGGGTCGCGGCACGACGCGCCCCTTACGAGAGGGGGCTATGGATCAACCACGGCACCGCAGTATAGCGATCCGGCCATTGTGCGAGCAAGGTGCCTCCTCGCCGCCAGAACGCTCACTCAACATAAACGAAGCGCTTGGCCACCTCGTCATAGTCGGAGATCGCCGGAACCCGGACCTCCCGATCGAGCCGGCAGGGCCCGTCGACATGTCCGACTATCTCTTCCCAGAAGCCGTCGAGCAGGCCCTCGACGAGGGCGCGCTGGCCGGCGCCCAGCCCGCATCGATTGGCATCGGTGATCCGCAGGGTCCAGGCGCCCAACTCGTCGAGAGACCCGACCCGCCCGCCGGGAGAGTGCAAATCGGCAAATCGGCGCGTGATGGCCTCGGTCCCCAACTTGCACGGTGGGCACTGGCCGCAGGATTCCCGGGCCAGGAATCGGGAGAGGACCTCCCCCACCCTGACCATGCATGCCGTTTCGTCGTAGACGATGATCCCACCCGAGCCCAGTCCGGAGCCCACCGCCTTCATCGCCTCGAAGGAGAGGGGCGTGTCCATGAGCGATGCGGGTAGCGGTCGATTCGACACTCCGGAAACCATCGCCTTGAGGGATCGTCCCTCGACGATGCCCTCACCGACCCAGTAGATGAGGAACGACAACGGGGTCCCCAACTCCAGCTCGACCACACCCTCCTGCTCGACGTCTCCGGACAACGTGAACACCATGGTGCCCGGGGATTCTTCAGTGCCCAGGCTCCGAAACCACTCGGCTCCCCGAGCGATGATGTGGGGCACATTGCTCAACGTCTCGACGTTGTTGACCACCGCCGGGTTGGGCCGGTCCGGAGAGCTGAACAGGCCCTCGATGTACGGCGGGTAGAGCCTGGGAAGAGGCTCATTGCCCTCGACGACCTCGAGCAGTGCCTTCTCCTCGCCGAACAGATAGTCGTCGGGTCCCTCGACGATGCCGATGGACACCGGTCCGGCTGCCCCGGCCGCCGACATCTCGGCGAGGGCCCTCTTCACGGAAGCCAGCTCGGGGCCGAAGCTGCGCTTGATCCCCAGGAAGGCAGCCTCCGCACCCAGGGCGAACGCGGCAACAGCGATACCCTCGATGAGCTGGTAGGGGTTGGCCCGCATCAGGCTCCGGTCCTTGAACGTGCCCGGCTCTCCCTCGGCACCGTTGCAGACCACGTACCTGATCGGGGAGGGGTCGTCCCGCAAGCCGGCCCACTTGATGCCGGTCGGGAAGCCGGCTCCCCCTCTCCCTCGCAAACCGGCCGACCGCACCTCGGCGACCACGGCCTCGGGTCCCATCCCTTCAGCGCGGCGCAGGCCCTCACCCCCGCCCTGGGTCAGATACTCGTCGAGCGTCGTGACCGGTTCTTCTGGGAGGAGGAAGCCCTTCGCCACAAGCCGACGCTAGCGACGATGATGTGCGTCCGACCGAACGATGCCCTGCGGCCGACCCGCGGGCGCCGGCGCCGGCGCAACACAGCACGGCCGACCAGGCGTCGATGTCGATGGGCCCGGCCATGAGTTCGGCGATGGTCGTGGCGACCCCACTCCGCCATGCCGGGACCAAAGCCTTGCCGCCGAGCCGGACTCGAACCAGTGACCCCTGCCGCGAGAAGGCTTCCGGGCGCGATCGTCGTTGCACGCGGCGTGATCCGCCTACAGAACGCCAACGCGACTAGCGGGCCACCAGGTTGTAGAACGACATCATTCCCTGGTCTGCGTGCTCGTTGATGTGGCAGTGGAACACCCAACCGCCCGAGTCCCCGAGGCTCGGCAGATTGGTGCCGGTTCCATCCGGAACTCCGCCGAACGCGACGAGCTGCTCGTCACCGCGCACGAGACCAAGGGGCGAGTCGGCTCGGGCGCTGTCGTCGAAGCGGATGGCCAAGCGCGTGATCGTCCAACTTCGGCCCAGGGCGCCCGGCCTGGCCGGCAGGCGGATGCTGTCCTTGTTCTCGAGCGGGTAGGCGATGGTCTCGACACCGGCCGGCGCTGCGGCGCTCCCGAGGTTCACGACCAGGGTCTCGATGGGCTGGAAGAAGAAGCCATGGAGGTGAAAGGGGTGGTCGGCGCCGGTGAAATTGACGACCTCCAAGAACTTGACATCGCCGATGGTCGCGTCCAATGCGACGTTCGAGTCGACCACCGCAAAAGGTCTCGGGCCGAAAAGGGGCGGCCCGACCATACCCGCGACCGGCGTCCCGTTGCCGGCGGCAGCTTCGGCAGTTTTGGCTCGTACTGCGTCCAACAATCCATCCCGGTTCTGCACCGCCGAGAAGAAGACGGTGTTCCCGCTCGGTTGGGGCGGGGCGTGGCCAAAGAAGACCGGCATGGCGGCGCCGGTATCTTCAGGCACTCCGACTCCCGTGTCGTCGAGGTCGATCATCTGGCGGAGATCGACCAGGGGGCTGTGGTCGGAGCGCGGCAGCGGGGAGGGTAAGGCCAACGCGGGCACGTTGGGGGTCCGACCAGCGAGGACGATACGCATGATCTTCCTGGGAGCACGCTTGCCGTCGTCCGGGGCATCCCCCAAGCCCACCACGTTCCCCGAGTCATCCGTCAGGATGCTGTGTCGACCGCGGGCGAAGTCGTGCCACTCCAGGTACAGCTCCTGACCCTTCGGGCCGGACGGGGTGAAGACGATATCCGCTCGCTCGCTCGGCGTGAGCAGAAGGCCTACGTTTGGATTCGGGTCGGAGATCAGGCCCTCAGATTCGTCGGGATCTGCGACCATTCCTATCGGTTGGATGGGTAGGGCGCTTTCGAGGAGGCCACCGTCGCCACCGATCCGGTACAGGGTGTGGCCCGGGATCGAAAGGCGCATGGACCTCCCGTTGGCGACATTGATGATGCGGAGACGCTGAGGAACGCCCCTCCGCATGACTACCGTCGGCACTTCCCGGCCGTTGACCAGGATCACGTTGCCTTCACGCCCGTTCATGATCTGCTCCGCGATCTGCCCCGGACTCAAGGTGCGCTCGTCCATCGGCAGCTCCAACTCCTCTGTGGCGAACGCGACGTGCTGCCTGGTGGCGTCGAGCAACATGTCATCGAGGACGAGCGTGAGCTCGGTGCTCTTCGGCAGGCCGGCCGTCTCGAGAGCCGCGTCCTCACCTGGATCGCGCAGGATGAGAGGGCCCGCCAGACCAAGATCGATCTGCTCGTTGGTACGGAAATGAGGGTGGTACCAATGGGTCGCCGGGTTGAGGACCTTGAACCGATAGGTGAACGACTCCCCGGGGGGTACCTCGAGCTGGGAGAGGTTGCTCCCATCCATCTCGGCCGGCACTTCGACGCCGTGCCAGTGAATGCTCGTTCCCACGGGCAGCTCATTGTTGAGATGAACGATGAGCGTATCGCCGACGTTCGCCTCGATCAGCGGTCCCGGCACTTGGCCGTTGTAGGCCCAAACGGTCGTCGACTTTCCGGGTGCCAGGCGGACCTCGGTCTCTACGGCTGTCAGATGGACCTCGACGATCCGCGGGTCGGGATTCACGTCCGCGGCAGGCGCCACTTCCACCCGCGCGTCCCATCCTCTCGGGTTCTCGATACTGGCGCCACCGGCTGCTGCGGCGCCCGTGCCGCTGAGCACGCCGGCAAATAGCGTCACCGCTGCAACGAGACGCATCGTCTTCAACACTCCCTTCATGTCTCCGCCCTCCCGACGTACCTTCTGGCACCAATCGTATTCATCGCATCTGTTGGCCCGCTCCAGCGCCGAGCGTGGCGCCGAACCTACTAGGAGCGGCCGCGGGATGTAGGCGGAGGGCCGCGAAACGGGCGGAGAGCAGGCCAGAGTATCTCCCGGCCTGCTCCTTCTCATTCGTTTGATACTGTGAGGGGACCGACCCCGGCCTCTCAGCAGTGGTGGGTGCCGAAAATCTGGTTCGTGTTTGGGCCGAATGCGACGAGGTCCAGCCTGCCCTCCCAGGACACCGAGGCCAGAGCGTTTGGCAATCGGTACACGGACAACGCCCGGATCGCCTCGACTGGGCCGTCCTTGGACTTGGCCCACCCGGTCGC
>CAYFYE010000110.1:3156-7219 GCA_964347285.1 uncultured Acidimicrobiia bacterium | reverse complement strand
GTGCACCGTCGAGCTCCAATTGCCGTCTCCCCCCTGGGTCCGGAGATGGAACCACCACGATCCCGGCGCCAGCGGTGGGCTGGTGGTACCGGAAGCGTCGCCGGGAAGGTCGACGACCCGGTCGGGCAGATCGTTGGCTCCGGCCGTCCACGATACCGAGTACCCGCGGGCGCCCTGCAGCGGCGTCCACTCGACCACCACCACGGGCTCGGTGGATGCCGTGCCGACCCGGTGACTGGAGCTGACCACGTCGCCGGGATCTGGGGCCGCGTCGATGAGCGCCGTCGTGCTCGGAGCAATACTCGGGGCGGGGCTCGTCTCCGGAACAGTCGGAGCCGCCACGGTCGTGGCCGGCGGCGGTGCCGGTTGCTCGAGGCCGGCCGACAGCACCTGCGGCTCGGCCCCTCCATCGGTCCCGCCGAGCGCCAGCCAGATGCTCGCCGCCGCTACCACCCCCACGCCGACCGTTGCGGCGATGCCAGCCGGACTCTTGAGGGCCTCTCCCACCGTCGCCCAGCCCGATCCGCCTCCACCTGATCCTCCGGCGGCACCACCTGCAGCCGCAGCGCCGGCCAACGTTCCGCCGGCCACACCCTCCCAGATCGAGGTCTGCAACCCAGTGGGGGCAGGCACGACCGAAAGGGCGCTGAACAGCGTGGCCGGGACGAGGAGACGGCGGCGGGTCTTCTGGCAGGTCTCGCACGACTCGACGTGGGTGTTGACCATGCGCCGGATCTCAGAGTCCACCGGCGGCACGCGGACATTCGAGAGCAGGCCGGAGAGCGACTCACATTCGGTACTGCCCCTTCGCACCAGGAGGTAGGTGCCGATGGAATCGGCCAGCGTCTTCTTCATGCGGCTGACGATGGCGTAGGCGTTGCTCTTCGAGACACCGAGGGCTTCGGCGATCTCTCCGCTGGGGAGTCCCTGTCTGACGTGGAGGTCGAGGGCGGCGTAGGACCGTTCATCGAGGCCCTCGGCGATCTCCCACACCAGCGAGGCCGTTTCTCGGGCCTCGGCGGCCTGGGCCGGATCGTCGAGGCGAGCCGGGTCGATCTGGGCCAGAACCTCGGATCCGATTTCGTCCTCCTCGGCAATGAGGGTTCCGGTTCTCTTGCGTTGCTCGATCCGGTTGAGGCCGAGGCGGTAGGCGATCGAGAACAGCCAGCTCCTGAAGCGCTCGGGGGTTTCGAGCTGGTCGAGCCGCTCCATGGCACGCACGAACGAGTCCTGGGTGATGTCGGCGGCATCGGTGCTATTCCTCAGCAGCCTGACCAGGAAGTCGTAGATCGCCGGAAAGTGCCTGTCGTAGAGAGCGGCGAACGCTTCACGGTCTCCGCTTCGGGCGGCGGCGACGAGATCGGAATCGCGCTCCTGGCGCTCAACAGCCACGTAGCCCCTAATCCAGGCCCGGAGGTTACTCGGAGAATCCGTAAAGAAAACCGGCTAGCCCGTGTCAGGAATTCGCCGCTCGTCGGTCGTACTAGGTGACGGGCCGGATAGGTACCAGACGGGAGGAGAAACAGATGTTGCCCGAGACGGTCAAGTGGGTCGAGTGGTTCAGCCTCTCCGAGAGCGAAGCCGCGCACCTCGACAAGACCCGCCATGCCCTCGAACTGGTCGGCCTCTGCGACGAACCCGACACGGTGCTCGAAGTGGGTCGCTTCATCCTCTCCGACCCGGATGCCCCTGAGAAGCTCCGACTACTCGCCTACGTGTGGGAGCGATGGGAAGAGGCCGTACCTCTTCTCGAGATGGCCGACTCTCAGGTCTGACAGGTCCCCTCGCGCAGAACCCCCCGGCTCATACGGGGGGTTTTGCGCGCCGTGGGCCGGTTCTCTGGGAAGGGCGCGCCGGAGAGGATCGGGCGTTTCGCCGAGTTCAGGCCTCACCGTCGCCCGAAGATCGCGCGTCCAGCAGCGACGCGAACTTCGACTCGGCGATGGACAGCTCGGTGCGCAGCTCGGCCGACTCGGCCATGGACTTCTCCAACCGCTCGGTGACTTCCGCCAACCGCCCCTCGAGTATGAGCGCCTGGGTCTCCAATGCAGGCGAGCGGTCGGCGGCCTTGGCCTGGTCCGCCGAGGGCCTGCCCCGCCACGGCCACAACCAGCCGAGGAAGAATCCGATGGCCGTGGTCGCGACCAGGAAGATCAGTATCTCGACTACGGCGTAGGCAGTTCCGCGCATCATCCCGCTCCTTGTGTTGCTCCCATCACGAACTCGAGCCGACGGTTCTGCGTCCTGCCGGCCGGGGTGTCATTGTCGGCAATCGGCCTTGATTCGCCGTAGCCGACGGCAGTGAGGCGGGCCGGGTCGACGCCGAGGCCGACGATATGGGCCTTGCCGGCCTCGGCCCGCGCCTCGCTCAGGCCCTGGTTGAACTGATCGGTGCCGATGGAATCGGTGTGCCCTTCGATCGTCATCACGACGGTCGGGTTGCGAAGGAGGATGCCGGCGGCGACGCCGGCCAACTGCTCCAACTCCGGGGTCAGCTCGGCGCTGCCGAAGGCGAAGGTCGCGCCGCCCCGCAGCCCGCCGGAGATCACGTCGTTCTCGATGTGGACCTCCCACTGCGGCACCGGTTGCAGCAGGAGGAACGTGAAAGGAATCCGGAACACCGAGAACGTGGCCTCGACCCCATCGTCGATGGCCATTTCGTTGATGACGTTCTCCGGGCCGTAGGCATCGATGGCAGCGCCGGCGATCAGGTCGATGGACGCCTGATCGGGCATGACTCCTCGCAGGATGACTGTGCCGTCGCCGGGAGCAGAGGCATCGTAGAGGGGCGGCTCTGCTCCGGTGACCTCGATCCGGTTGTCGATGGTCACCGACGGACCGAGCGACTGCTGCAGCGCTCCTTCGAGCTGGGCCTTCTTCACTTCCGACCCGGTCACGCCGGTGAGGATGGCCCGGTCCCCGGCGACTTCCACAGTGGCGGTGCCGACGATCGGAAGGAACGCCACCGCATCGGCAATGCCGGACACCCACTCGGCATCGGGTGCCTGTGGATCCACCGTCAGCTGGTTGTCGACCAGTGGTGCGTAGATGAGTTCGGTCACCGCCGCCAGGCGACCTGCCGCTTCGGCGTCGGCAACCGTTCCCGACACCGTCAGCAGCCCCGACGACAGCGAGGCGACGATGTTGGGCCGCGCCGGCTCCAAAGGCTCCGGTGGGGCCAGCGTTGTCGTGGGGGTAGGCGCAGGAGTCGGGGTGGGCGCCGTAGTCGAGACGGGAGCCGGGGCCTCCGGGGCCGGCTCGGTCGTCGCCGGACTGGTGGGCGCAGTCGCTGCCGGCGGGACTGTAGAGGTCGTTGCCTCGGAAGGTGCCGCCACGCCCTCTCGAGCGGCGAACCGGACCGCCCGCACTCCGCGCACCCCCAACACCACGTCCTCCACCGAGGAGGCGTCTAGGTCGGCAACCGCGCTCAGATCCAGGACGGCGTCCCGACCCTCGATGTCTACGGTCACTCCATCGATACCAGCGGCTAGCAGCGCCTCTTCGGTGCGGACCGAGAGCTCCTCCTCGGCGCTATCGAGGCCCCACACGACGCCCATGACCACCACTGCCACCCAGGCGCCCACCAGCAGCCACCAGGCCGCAATTCTTCCCGTCCCGTGCTTCGCCACCCTTTGTCCCTACCTACAGTAGTGTATTAGCAACTTGCAGTAGCCAGCCTAGTAGCTTTCTCGTCGTTTGGCTACGCTCTGTGGCGATCTCCACGCCCTCCCCGCTCATCGAGTGGGTGGGCCGGAAGCGACCCCTGCTGCGGTCGGCTTGTGACAGCGCCAGGCTCCCTGGGTAGCCTGAAGGGGCCATTCGGCACTATCGAGGGCGAGGCCCTCGTCGCAGCATGAGCGAGCCCATACGGGCTCGGCAAGAGGAGGAAACGCAATGAGGCGGAGACGACCGAAGTGGCTCAACATCATGGCCCTGCTGGCAGCGCTGGTCCTGGTGGCGGCCGCCTGCGGCGACACCGCGGAGACGACTGAAGCCGCCGAGGAGCCGGCGGAGACGGAGGCTCCGGCCGAAACCGAGGCCCCGATGGAGACCGAGGCTCCGA
>CAYFYE010000110.1:0-3056 GCA_964347285.1 uncultured Acidimicrobiia bacterium | reverse complement strand
CCGATGGAGACCGAGGCTCCGACCGAGACCGAGGCTCCGACCGAGACCGAGGCGATGGCCGAGGACTTCGTGTTCGGCATGATCCTCGTCGGCCCCGAGAACGACCGGGGATGGTCGCAGGCCCACCGTGAGGCCGGGGAGTACCTCGAGGAGCAGCTCGGGGCACAGATGATCCTCATCGACAAGGTGAACCCGGCCGATCGTCCCGAGACGACCGTCGAGCAGGTCGCGGCCGACATGATCGACCAAGGCGCCCGGCTCATCTTCGCCACCTCAGATGACATGAAGGATGGCATCCAGCTGGCCGCCGAGATGTTCCCCGACGTGCCGATGATCTGGTCGTCGGGCGACAGCGCTTGGGCCGATGGCAAGGCCTACCGAGACGACCTGCCCAACCTAGGCAACACGATGGGACGGATGGAGTTCGGCAAGATGATCGCCGGCTGCGCCGCGGCGCTCACGACCCAGACCGGCAGCATCGGATACCTGGGGCCGCTCATCAACGACGAGACCAGGCGCCTGGCCAACTCGGCCTATCTCGGCGCCCAGTATTGCTGGGAGAACTTCCGGGGCGAGGATCCGGCCGATCTCGCCTTCGAGGTCAACTGGATCGGCTTCTGGTTCAACATCCCCGGCGTCACCCTCGACCCCACCCAGGTGGCCAACGACTTCTTCGACGGCGGGGCCGACGTGGTGATCTCCGGTATCGACACCACCGAAGCGCTGGTGCGCGCCGGGCAGCGCTCCGAAGCGGGTGAGGCGGTGTGGGCCGTGCCCTACGACTTCGAGGGCGCGTGCGCCGAGGCGCCCGACATCTGCCTCGGGGTGCCCTGGTTCAACTGGGCGCCTTCGTACCTCGACATCGCTCAGTCGGTGATCGATGGGACCTTCACCGCCGAGTGGACCTGGTTCGGCCCGGACTGGAGCGATCTCAACAACCGGGACACCAGCGGCATCGGCTTCGTCAGGGGCGACGGCCTGTCGGCGGAGACGTCCGACCAGCTCGACGAGTTCATCGCCGGGCTCGCCGACGGATCGATCAATTTGTTCGTCGGCCCCCTCAACTACCAGGACGGCTCGGAATGGCTCGCCGACGGCGAAGAGGCCACCGACTTCCAGGTCTGGTACACCGAGCAGCTGCTCGAAGGCATGGAGGGGGCCAGCTCGGCATAGCGGCACCGGCACAGCGCTTGAGAAAGGGCCTCGGCATCATGAGGCCCTTTCTCTTGCGTCGGCCAGCGGTGACGGGCTCGAACTCTCTAGCCTGCAGAGGGCATGAGCCTCCTGCTGCGGGACATCCACAAGCACTTCGGGCCGGTGCGGGCCAACGACGGGGTCACGCTGGAGGTGGAGGCGGGCACGCTGCACGGCCTTCTTGGTGAGAACGGCGCCGGCAAGTCGACGCTCATGAAGGTGCTCTCCGGATTCCTCGAAGCCGACTCCGGCGACGTTGTGCTCGACGGCACGACCATCGAGATGTCCTCGCCCAAGGACGCCATACGGGCCGGGATCGGCATGCTCCATCAGGATCCACTCGTCTTTCTCCCGCTGTCGGTCCTGGACAACTTCTTGATGGCGAGCCCCGGTCCGCGCCGCATCGACCGGAGGGAAGGAGCCAAGGAGCTGAGACGAATCAGCGAACAGTTCGGCTTCTCCTTCGACCCCGATGTCCCGGCCCGTACGCTCACCGTCGGTGAACGCCAACAGCTCGAGATCGTGCGGCTCCTGTGGCTCGGAGCCCGGGTCCTCGTCCTCGACGAGCCCACCACCGGAATCTCCGAGGTACAGCGGGTCGACCTCTTCGAGACCCTGCGCCGCCTCGCCGGTGAGGGAATGATCGTCATCTTCGTCTCTCACAAACTCGAGGAGGTAGAAGAGCTGTGCGACCGAGTCACCGTGATGCGCCAAGGGAAGGTCGTGGGCGAGACCGAGCTACCGACGCCTCCCGAGCGTCTCGTGGCAATGATGTTCGGCGAGGTCCTGGTCGAAAGCGAACGCGCCCCCATCGATCTGGGGGCCGATGCGCTGAAACTCGACAACGTGACCCTCAGCGAGCGCCCGTTCGTCCTCGAAGATCTATCGCTCAGCGTGAAAGGGGGCGAGATGATCGGGCTGGCCGGACTGGAGGGAAGCGGACAGCGCACCTTCCTCGGCGGCTGCTCCGGCCTCATCTCTCCAGACAGCGGCCGCATCTTCATCGGGCAGCGCGACCTCACCAATAGGGGTTATCGCGATTTCCTCGACGCCGGCGTGCATTACCTCCCGGCCGGCCGTCTCGAGGAGGGGCTGGTCGCCGGGCTCACGATCAGCGAGCATTTCGTTCTCGCCGGCGGTGAACAGCGCTTCTTCGTCGACTGGCGAGCAGCCAGAGACGCGGCCGCCCTCGGTATTCAGCACTTCTCGATCAAGGGCTTTCCCGACTCGACCGCTGAATCCTTGTCGGGCGGCAACCAGCAGCGCCTCCTTTTGGCGATGATGCCGCCCCGTCTACAGCTCTTGCTGATGGAGCACCCCACCCGTGGCCTCGACATCGAGTCGGCCGACTGGGTGTGGACCCAGCTCCTCGAACGGCGCAGCGACGGCACCGCCATCATCTTCGCGTCCGCCGACCTCGACGAGCTGCTCCGGTACAGCGATCGCATCCTGGTCTTCTTCTCCGGCCGGATCATCCGCGAGCTCGATGCCCGCGCCACCACCGGCGAAGAGCTCGGCTACCTCATCGGCGGCAAGGAGGTCGAGTGACTCAGCGATCCCTCCTCCGCCGAACGGGATTCAACCTGCTGCCGGTGCTGCTGGCCTTCGCCGTGGCCATCCTCCTCCTGCTGATCGTCGACGCCCCTCCTCTGGAGGCGCTACGCAACATCTGGGACGGCTCGTTCGGGAGCAGCGACAAGATCGCCGCCACCCTCATGGCCTGGGTGCCGCTCACGCTGGCCGCCGCCGGTCTGGTCATCACCTTCGCCGCCGGGTTGTGGAACATCGGCATCGAGGGCCAGATCGTCCTGGGGGCGATCGCCGCCAGTTGGGTTGCCCGCGAGGTTCCCGGGCCCTCCGCG
>CAYFYE010000109.1:0-7302 GCA_964347285.1 uncultured Acidimicrobiia bacterium | reverse complement strand
GGAGCGCAATGTGGAATGGCCCGACCGAATCGGCGGTCGAGTTGGTGCGCGCGGCGTTGCGCCTCCGCGTGTTCGCTATGTCTATGTCCGGTACCTGGCCTCCCTCAGGCGCGGGACACCCGGTGTCGGATTGCCGATCCGCTGCCGGGACATTCCCCATGTCTCGGTCGATCCTTCACCGATGACTGGTGGGTGTGTATCCAGCAGGACGCGGAGGGGAGGGTCTCCTCGGAGTGGATGACGACGGCCGGTGTCCCGGCGTCGGGGGGCAGTGGTGGACCGAGGGGAGCTTCGGTCCGTCGGGTTGGGGATGTTGCCCTCGTCGTACGGGAACCCACCCCGGAGCTGTGGCCCCCGCTCGAGGACCTCTTCGACACCACCGGCGCCGTCGGCCGGTGCTGGTGCATGTACTGGCGCATCGGTAGGCGGTATCGAGAGCAGGATCCTTCGCGAACCAGGCAGCGTTTCGCGAGGTCGTGCACGACGGACCACTTCCGGGTTTGCTCGCCTTCGACGAGGCCCTATGGGCGATTTCGTGTTTGTACGTGCCAAGGCACCACCGCAGGAAGGGTGTTGCCACTGCCCTGGTAGGAGCGGCGGTGGAGACCGCCGGACGCGCCGAGCCTCAGCGGCCGAGGCACACCTGCTCGACGCGCTTCGAGCTTCTGAAACTGTGAGCCAGCTGTGCCTGGCAGCCGGCCAATACGCAAGCGGACGGCTCGCCGGAAAGACCCCGTCTACTCGCCGCAGAAGAAGCCGACGTCGATGAACTGCACCGTAGCGTCGGGCTGGTCGCTGGTGAGGGTGCCGAAGATGAGCGGGATGGTGATGGCGCCCACGTCCCGTTCGCCGACGACGAAGGCGCTTCCGCCGGTGAGATCGTCCTGGAAGATCTCCAGATCGGCCCCGTAGGCGGCCTGCAGCTCGGGGATGGTCGCCCCGAGGCCGATCCCCGTTTCCGGGAACGTCAGCTCGAGAGTGTCGGGGCTCTCGAAGGCCTCGTACCGCCAGTTGTAGAACTCCCGATCCTCGGAGCCGAAGATCTGGGCGTCCCCGTAGAGGGTCAGCAGCGGGCCCCAACGGACCCCGCGCACCTCGCTGCCCGGGCAGGTGCCGAACACTGAGAAGCTGTCCCCGTACCCGCTGTCGGCGTCGGGCTCGCCGAGCAGGCAGGTCAGCGTCTGGATGGTCTCCTCGGCGTCGCCGCCGAACTCGGTGAATACCCCGATGCCGTCGACGCCGAGGAAGACGAAGTTCGCCAGCGGGCCCTGGAGGTCGTCCACGAATGCGCACGGGTCGGGCGACGGGGTGGTCGTGGTGGTAGAGGTCGTGGTGGTCGGCGGGGTGGTAGTGGCCGGCAGCGTGGTGGTCGTGGGAGCCGTCGTCGTCGGCGCAGTCGTGGTCGCCGGTAGCGTCGTGGTGGGTGCCGCGGTGGTGGGTGTCATCGTGGTCGTTGTCGAGGTGCCGGCGGCTACCTCGGTGTCCGAGGCTCGCCCGAAGATCAGCACACCCCCGATGACCGCCAGCAGCACGACGATCGCCGAGATCAGCACGAGGAGGATTCGCCACTGGGTAGGAGAGAGCCCGCCCGGCGGGCCGGGTGGGCCGCTTCCCTCGACTGGGAATTGCTGGGTGGGCTCGTCGGTCACCGAGGGAGCTTATCGGAGTTCCGGGGCCAGGGCGCGTCCAGCACGATTGGCCTCGCTGCGGTGGTCCTTGGGGTCTGGAGGTCCCTGGGTCGCGAGGGGTGGGTCGGTGGTGGTCTTCGCCCATTTCTCGTGGCGTCTTCCGACGGAGGACTCTTGCCATGTGGGTCGTTGCGTGGGAGATTTAACACTGAGCCGGGCGGTGGACCATGGCAGGCGATCAGGTGACGGTCGACCCGGAATTCGATCCGTCGCGACCGGGTGGGGAGGACGACCGCGATCGCCGGCTCAGGCGGATCGGGCTGGTGATGGTCGTGGTGGCGGCGTTCGTCGTCGGGTGGCTGCTCCGCCTGCCGACGACCCCCACGGGACCGCAAGGCGAGGAGGCCGCTTCGAGTGCCACGACCACCGCCGTAGAAACCACCGCACCGACGACGACGCCGGATGTCCCACTGGGAGAGGTGGTGCCCGGGTTCACCGACACGATCACCGTGCTGACGTGGGACGACCACAGCGAAGGCGTCGTGCGGTGGCGGGCATCGCAACCGGCCCCGGAGACGACCGTGTTGACGTATCACGATGAGCCCCTCTGGCGCATCAACGGTTTGGACGCCTCCGGCCGCTGGTACGCCCTGAGGGCCCTGGATGGGGTGCTCACCGTCTATCCGGTAGAGGCGCACCGGCAGAAGACTCAGTCGGCGGTCGGCGTCGAGGTCGAGTCGTATGTGTGGCACGACACCGAACCCGGCCGGTTGGCGTGGATGGTCTGTCCCTTGGGATCGGCAGCCTCTAGCGGCGCCCTCTACACCCTGGACGTGCGCGACGGTGAACCGGCGGCGATGCGGCTCGTCGAGGGCGTCTGTGAGTCCCCGGCAACCTGGCTGGCCGGCTGGGGGGATTGGGGAATGCTCATGAAGAGGACGGCGGGAGCCGACGGTGTGGAGGAGGTGCTGGTGGACGGAGAGGGCACCAGGATCGCCACGGGCCGCTTCGCTCCCGGACACCCGTATTTCGTTGCCGGAGGTCCCGACCGCACCACCATCTGGACCGACGACCCCTCCGGGCCTGAGCCATCATCGTTCCTGCTGTCGCCCGACGGCCGAGAGCGGACACCGGTACCGGGGCTCGTCGCCGACGAGTGGGTCGATGATGCGGTGTGGTCTCCCGATGGTTCCACCCTCGCCCTCCAGGTCCAGCGGGCCGCGACCGTGATCGACCCAACCCTGCGCATCGTCGAGATGCCAACCGGCGAGGTCATTGCCGAGATCGAAGAAATCGGGTGGGTGTGGGCAAAGGCGTGGTCCCCCGACGGTCGCTTCTTCCTTTATGAGCGGTGGCCCGACGTCGTCACGAACTGGGCCGGGGTACCACAGGATGTGGAGCTGGTGTTCTACGACACGATGACGGACGCCCGGGCGGTGCTTCCGCTGCCGGGGTATGCGACCGACATCCGGGTCTCCGCCCCGTCACCGTCTGCCGAGCTGCGATCGCTGCCGAAGCTATTCAGGTAACTTCCTCCCCAGCCAAGAGAGGCGCGCAGAGTACGTGGACGCTTCTCGAATCCCGGCCAGCGGACCTCACCGCTCGGCCGATGCGCTCTGCCATTGCGACGGTCCTGCCGGGTGGATGAGTCGGCGACTAGCGGGTAAGAACGAGGGCGAATTGGATCACGGAGAGGGCCAGATTCCCCACAGTGCCTCCCGGGCTGGAGAAGAAAGCGACGACGAGCGCGAAGGCGCCGCCGACCAGCAACGCCGGTTCGACGAGCGCGCCTCTGGCGAGAATTGCGATCGCCACCGCGGCCTGGAACACGATGAGCAGCACCGTGAACACCGTGCCGTTGGGAATCACCACCCTACGGATGAACCTCTCGGCCGGGTCCAGCCAGGCGCCGTCGGCGAAGTCTCCGTAGAACTCGGCGCTGTGGCGCAGCGTGTACACGCCGTTGAACGCCGCCCCGGCGACGTAGATAGCGCCGACGGCGATCTCTGCGACCGATCGCAGCAGCGTCAAGGTCGATACCTTCTTTCTCCGGTATCCGGTCCGACGTATACCAGGTCGACGGGAAGAGGCGCACGGTTGGAGACCAGACTCGACCGGTGCTGGTTCCTGCCCGGCGCAACGCCGGTTCGCCGACGCCATCTGGACAGAGCCCCCATCGTCTGACCGACGGTGATCGTTGCCGTCAGTTGCCGGGAGTCAGCCTGTGCAACTCCTGCCCGGCAACGAACACGGTTCCGTCGGGGGCAACTGCAATTCCATCGAGCCAGGCGATTCCATCCAGGGTCGGCTCGGCGACGGCATGACTGGTCCAGAACTGTCCGTTGAAACTGGCGACTCCGCCCGGCCCGCCGAATTCGCTGGTCGGTCGATCGGAGGACGGAACGTACTTAACGTAAGCGCCGTGGCGGTTGACGGCGCCGGGTGAGGACAATGCCCACACCGTCCCGTCCTCGGAAGCAGCCAGCTGGGTTCTCACACCGAGAGGGATGCCGTCCGAAGCGCCGTATAGGGTCCACTCGTCGCCGTCGAAGCGGGCGACCCGGGGGGTCCATGCCTCGACTCCGCGCCGACCACCGTCCTGGTCGACGCTGTAGGTCAATTCCTCGAATGCAACCCAGACGTCGCCGGCCGACGTCACGACCACGCTGGAGACCGGGAGATCGTTCCGGGCGGCGGGCAGATCGACGACCCCCCAATCGCTGCCGTCGAAGCGGGCCAGACCGCCGGGCAACGAAGGATGCCTGACTCCGTGGCTCCCGCCGTAGTAGTCGCCGCTGGCACCGTAGGTGCCGCCGGCGCCGATCCACACGCTGCCGTCGGGCGCGAAGGCGATCGAGCGCACCAGGGACCCCAGGGGCGCTGCGTCGGCGCCGGTGAAGCGGGTCCATGTGCCAGCGTCGAGACGGAAGATTCCAGGTTCGCCCTCGGCTCGGCCACTCGCCCACACGTCGCCGTTCGGGGCAACCGCGATCACCTCCGCGTCGATAGGTACCCCGGGCTCGTCGTGAATGATCCATTGGGCACCTTCCAACGAGGTGATCGAACCTTCCCAAGCGGTTGCCCACGGCGTTCCGTCCGGTCCAACCGCCATGCCCACCGCACTGCAGGGCCCACCTTCGAGGCACGGGGTCGCCGTCCACACACCGCCGTCGAAGTGCCAAACCCCTGCATGGCTCAGAGGCGACGCGGCCCACACCTCTTCCGAGGACAGGGCAACGAGGCGGCCCATCCCGGCACCTGTGCCCTCGGCGAATGCCGGAGCTCCCAGGCTTTCGATTGTCAGAGTCGGGGGCAGATCCTCCGTGGCAATCGTCGTCGCCGGCGCCGGCTGGGTTGCCACCGGTTCCTCTTGGCTGAGTGGGCCGGCAACCAGCATGACCAGCAGAGTGGCGGCGCCGCCGACGATCAGCACGATGATCAGGGCCGTGGCAAACACAAACGCCGCCCTCGGCCGCTGCTTCTTCGACGGTCCGGCCCTCCCTCTCCCTGCCGGCCGCTTCGTGGTCGCCATGTCCCTCGTCCGCTGTTCGACGGAGGAAGTGATCCACGCCAGATCGGACTCGAAGATCGGATCGAACTCCGGAACCGGATTGGATCCACTCACATACTCGAGTACTTCCTCATGCCGAGTCATGGGATTTCCCCTCTCCCCGTCGTCGGGGGAATCGGGACGCGGGCGCGGTCAATTGGGGGCGACCGAGGTCGGAGGCAAGTCGCCGCGTGATCGAGTGCAACCGCTGGTCGATCGCATGTGCAGATGTCCCGAACATCGCCCCGATTTCGGCGTGCGTCAATCCTTCCCAGCGTGCGAGTCGTAGAACCTCGCGATCCTTCGCTTGAGGTTCTCAATGGCTCGCAACATCTGTTCATCCTCCTCCCGACGTATCACGATGGTCTCCGGTGTCGGGCGCGGAGCAGCTCTCAGCCCGGCCAGCTTCTCCCCAAAGTCATGAACCGCTTGTGACTCCGGCGGTGGTTGGCGAGGACTCGCCTCGCGATTCCATACAGCCAGGGCAGAACTTCTTCGTCGGACGGCATATCGTCCATGCGGCGCCAGGCCACAAGGAACGTGTCGGCGGTTGCGTCTCTGGCCGTCACGCGGTCGGTACGCCGTAAGAAGTAGACCAAGACTGCCCGCTGGTAATCCCGAAACACCTGATCGAATCGACGGTCGAGGTGGGAGGAGTCCATCTCGCCTGTACGCCCTCTTGGTCTCTATGTCCGGGTTCGAGCCTCCCTCGGGTGTTATTCGAGCCGGTTCCGTCGGTCATACTCCGACCGGATGACGACGAATCCAGTCGCCCCTGGTCCCCCGATCATGTATTGCGATTGTCGTAGTTCCTAGGGGCGAATGTCCCAACTGGGGATTCCCAACCACCGACGCTCGAGCGGCTTGGCCTTCCGACCTGATCGTTGAGCAATCGCCGTGGGGCTGCTGTCGGTCGCCGCGAATCGACGAGGTCAAGGTCAGGCCCCCATGCGGCCTGTCACCTCGCAACGACGCCGTCCGGGATTCCCGTTCGGGGCGCCGCCGTGCAAGGCCGAGTCGGTAGGGCCGTTGGACTCTGGCGCCGGTGCCGAGGCTCGGGTACGCCTTCTGTATCGGCGCCCCTCCCAAGCCTCACCTGCCGGTTGGGCTGCGGGAGGGAATCGGCCGGGAGGGGAGGTGAGACGGCTTGCGTATCGAACTGATGCGAACCTACCCGGTTCCTCGCAAGAAGGCCTTCGACTATCTCGACGACTTCACCACCTGGCCCACCTGGTACGCCGGGATGCTGGAGATTCTCGAGCCGGACAAGGCCGCCTGGAACGAGGCCGGGGACAAGGTCCGCTTTGCCTACAAGCTGCTGGGTCGGCGCCTCGAAGGGGAGTGCACCCTGGAGGAAGTGCGCGAGGCCGAGCTGGTCAAGTTCACCGCCAAGGTTCCAGCGGTGGGTGACGTTCATCAGGAGTGGTTCTACCGCGACGCAGGTGAGGGCGCATTCACTCTGAGAGTGATCTTGGAGACGGAGGAGCCCACCAGCTTCTTCGGCAAGGTCATCGACAAGATGGTCATTCCGCGGGTTGTCGAACGCGACCTGAGGAGCACTCTCGATAGCCTCGAGGAGACCTTTGCCATCGGGATTCCCGAGTAACCGAGAAAGGACAGTGGCATCGGAAGGCCCGGCCTGCCGCCGGGCCTTCCGCGCGTCGCTCAGAGGAGCGCTTCGGGGGGGCCTTCCAATCGCCCGAATCCTGAGAGGCCGAGTCAACCAGGCATGGTCTCGTATTCGGGCTGCGAAAGCATCGTCCCCGGACCGACAAACGTCTACCACCGGTAGTGACGGAAGACCCTGGTGAGGCGCGGGCCGAACGGTCACGCTGAGCGCAACGGAGAGGAGGGAGTCGTGGGAAGATCACACGCGCCCGGCCACGGGAGGAGGTTCTCCTACCGCCCGATCGTGGTCGTGCTGGTGGCGGTGGCGCTCGGTGCCGGCATGATGAGCACGGTGGCCGCCGCCGATGAGAGCGGAGAGTCGCTGACGCCGATGGAGGAACTGGGCAAGGAGCTGTTCTTCGACAAGATCTCGGATCCGCCGTGGGTGTCGTGTGCCTCCTGCCACACCCCCGAGGTGGGCTGGACCGGTCGGATCGCCGGTCTCAACCTCCACGG
>CAYFYE010000108.1:0-7334 GCA_964347285.1 uncultured Acidimicrobiia bacterium | reverse complement strand
GAGGCGTGATCCATCGGGCGACCATCGGGGGCGCGAGTCGTGGGGGCCGGTGGTGTGGGGCTCGGCTCGGTGGCCGTCCCACAGCCAGATCCGTCGGTCGTAGCGGTCGTCTTCGAGATTCGGGCGGGACACGACGAACGCGATCCGGGTCCCGTCGGGATGGAGCTGGGGATCGGACGGAGTGTGTACGGCGGCGATGTGGCGTGGTTCCACAGGAGTTCGCTGTTCGCCGCCGGAGGCTAGCGGGGCGGGTGCCGGCGAGGCGATGCTCGGACCCCCTGTCCGAGTTCGCTAGCGTACGCGGTCGATGCGTATCGTCTCCTTGCTGCCGAGCTCCACCGAGATCGTGTTCGCCCTGGGCAAAGGAGCTCAAGTCGTGGGCCGTTCCCACGAGTGCGACTTCCCACCGGATGCAGCCCCGATACCGGCCGTGACGGCCGATTTCCTGCCGTCGCACCTCCCGGCCGCATCCATCGATGCCGCCGTTGCCCGAGGCCGCGCCCAGGAGTTCACGATCTACCGGCTCGATCAAGATGCGCTGAGAGCGTGCGAGCCCGACGTCATACTCAGCCAATCGCTGTGCGGCGTTCGTGCCGTGCCGTCCCACCTGATCGAGGAGGCAGCGACCTCGCTGCCGAAGAGGCCGCTGGTGGTCGGAACCGATCCGCACACGCTCGAGGACGTACTCCAATCGTTCATCACGATCGGGGTGGCCGTGGGGGCCGAGGCCGAGGGACGAGCGCTGGCGGCCCGGATCAGATCGCGCCTGCACTGGCTGGCGGCCGTGGTCTCCGATCGCGATCGTCCCCGGGTGGCGGTGCTGGAATGGCCCGATCCCATCTACACCGGCGGTCACTGGGTGCCCGACATGGTGGACTGGGCCGGAGGGAGCGCCGTCCTGGGCACCGCCGGAGTGCCCTCCCGGCGGATCGGGATCGATGACTTGGGGTGGGCCCGCCCCGACGTAGTCGTTCTCGCCTTCTGTGGCTTCGATCTCTATCAAGCCCAGGCCCGTGTGCGCCAGCTGACCGCCCACCCCGGATGGCAGGAAGCAACCCGGCACGCCCGGGTCGTCGCTATCGATGGATCCTCTTACCTCAGCCGGCCTGGACCGAGGTTGATCCAGGGCATCGAGCTGCTGGCCTGGGTGCTCCACCAGCCCCACTCCAGCCTGCGCCCAGCGGTGGGACGGGGGGCCTTGCTCATCGAGGCCGGGTGGGTGGACGTCTCCTCGCTCCCGGTGTTGGCCGAAGCGCCCTTCTGACCCCACTCACGGCGTTTCGGGACGTCCCGGTTGACCGCACTCTTTGCCGTTGCGACGCTGGCCGCCCTCGGGGTGCTGCTGGCGGCCGAAACGGGACACCCCCGATGGAGGGCACCGGCCAAGCTGACTGCCTCGACGGGGTTCCTGGGAGTGGCCGTTGCCGCCGGTGCCTTCGACGCAGGCTTCGGAAGGATGATCTTCGTCGCCCTTTGCTTCTCCTGGCTCGGCGATGCCTTCCTGCTCTCCGAGCAACGACACTGGTTTCTGGCCGGACTGGCCGCCTTCTTGGTAGCCCACCTCTCGTACGGTGCCGCCTTCATCATCCGTGGGCTCTCCGCCACCGGCATCGTCGTCGGGGGCGTCCTCGTCGTGGTGGCCGGGGCGCCCATCTTCCGCTACCTCCGGCCCCACATCATCGGGCGTCTCCGGGGACCGGTGCATGCCTACATCGGGGTGATCTCGTTCATGGTGACGCTGGCCATCAGCACGACCGGGTTCCAGACGGACATCAGGATTCCGCTCGGCGCCACCGCCTTCTACGCCTCCGACGTCTTCGTGGCTCGGCGGCGATTCGTCGCCGAATCTCCGCTCGACAGATTGGTGGGCCTACCCCTGTACTACGGTGCCCAGCTCCTCCTGGCCTGGGCGAGCGGCGGCTGACGATCCTCCGTTCGCCCCGGAGGGGGCGGCCGCCACGACGATCTCGCCCTCGATCGACACACGGGAACTCCTGCCCATCGACCGCACCACCCGCGGACCGGGGTGTTCGACGATTGTCGGCGGCGGGTACGGAGTGCGGTCAGGCTCCGACCGTCGCCTCGAATTGGGTCCGGTACAAGCCGGCATACAGGCCGCCGGCATCGATGAGCTCGGCGTGGGTCCCCTGCTCGATCAGCCGGCCCTCGTCGAGCACCAGGATCTGATCGGCGGCGAGGATGGTCGAAAGGCGGTGGGCGATGACCAGCGAGGTCCGCCCCTGCATCAGCCGTTCCAGCGCCTCCTGGATCAGCGCCTCCGATCGGGCGTCGAGATGGGACGTAGCCTCGTCGAGGATGAGGATGCGGGGATCCTTGAGGATGACTCGGGCAATGGCGATCCGCTGCTTCTCACCTCCGGACAGCCGGTAACCGCGCTCGCCGACCACGGTTTCATATCCGTCGGGCAAGCCGCTGATGAAGTCGTGGATGTTGGCCGTCCGGGCCGCCTCCTCCAGCTCGGCTTGAGTGGCATCGGGACGGGCGTAGCGGAGATTGGCGGCGATCGTGTCGTGGAAGAGGTAGGTCTCTTGAGTGACGACTCCGATGCCGTCGGCCAGCGATTCGAAGCTCAGCTCCCTCACATCGTGGCCGTCGATGAGCACCCGGCCCTCGATGGCGTCGTAGAGCCGGGGAACGAGGTAGGTCACCGTGGTCTTGCCGGCCCCGCTGGGGCCCACGAGGGCGGTGAGCTTGCCCGGCTCCACGGTGAACGACAGGTCCTGGAGCGCCCATCGCCGCGCCGAGACTCGCTCCACCGGTCCCTCGACCTCGGGCGCCTTCGGAGCCCACCAGCTGAAGCGGCGCACCGAGGCCAGGGTGGGACTGTCCTCCAGGTAGGAGAACGCCACACGGTCGAACTCCACCGAGCCCACGAAAGGCCGCGCGTGGATCGGATCGGGCGACTCCTGAATCTGCAGCGGCAGGTCGATGAGCTCGAACACCCGTTCGAACGACACCAGAGAGGTCGCAAACTCGACGCGAGCGTTGGAAAGGGCCGACAGGGGCCCGTACAGGTTGGCCAGATAGGCCGACAGAGCCACCACCGACCCGATGGTGAGGGAGCCGTTGATCACCATGACCGCTCCCACCCAGAACACGACTGCCGTCCCCAGCGCGCTGACCAGGCCCAGAGCCATGAAGAACCAGCGGCCGATCAAAGCCCGCTGCACCCCGATCCGAGCCACCTCGGCGGCCTGCTCCCCGAATCGTCGATCTTCACGAGCGGTGCGACCGAACAGCTTCACCAGCAAGGCCCCGCTCACGTTGAGGGTCTCGTTCATCGTCGCATTCATCTCGGCGTTGCGGTCCATCTGCTCCCGCGACACCCTCCGCAGCACCCGGCCCACCCGTCGCGACGGAATGATGAACAACGGCAGAACGGCGACGGCGAGCAGGGTGAGACGCCACTCGATGCCCACCATCACCACCAGCGTGGCGATCACCGACACGACGTTGGAGGCCAAGGTCACGAACGTCCCCGTGATGGCCGACTGGGCCCCGACCACGTCGTTGTTGAGCCGGGACATCAGCTCACCGGTGCGGGTGCCGGTGAAGAACGCCAGCGGCATACGCTGCAAGTGAGCGAACAGCTGGCGGCGCAGGTCGAGGATGATCCCCTCACCGGCCGCGGCCGATGCCCAGCGCTGCAAAACTCCGAAGGCGCCGTTGAGCAGCGGTACGGCCACCATCCCGATGCCGAGGAGCGTCACCCGGCCCAGGTCCTCGCCGGGAATGGCGGTGTCGATGAGATCTCTCATCAGCAGCGGCGGGATCAGCGTGAGCAACGAGATGACGAGGATCGTCCCCAGCACCGCCAGCAGCTTGGCCGTGTACGGGCGGGCGTACCCGGCGACGCGGCGTAGCAGCGCCCGGCTGATCTCGGGCCGGTCCTGCTCCTCGTCGTAGCGGAGGTACGACCACCAGCCGCCTGAATGGAAGATGAGCTACCCCTTCCGTGATGGCTCCCGGGCCTGCACCAACCCGGCCCGGCGGACGTCTATTCCGGACTCACCCTATCGCGCCGCCTCCGCTGAGCTCTCGGAGTAGAGCCAGCGACGACGCCATCTCCCAACAGGCGGCCTGATCGAGGATGCTCCGACAGAAGAGCTCGTAGGTGTAGCCGCGGTGCTGCCAACGCAACGTGAGCCCCTCCCCCGCCTCTTGCGCAACCAGATCGTCGTCGGGAACGTTGGGATCGACGTTCTGTCCCACCCTGAGCACGGCCAGCTGGCCCACGCTGCGGCTCACGGAGTAGGGCTCCTCGCTCCACAACCCGAACGCCGCCGACGTGCCGAGGTCGAGGACCCCCGAGGTGGTGTCGAATACGAGCTGGCTGGTGATGTGCTCGACGTCGACCGGCACCACTCCGGGAAACCTGACCTCAGGGAGAACGACGGAGATCTCCTCCCTGCTCGCCTGAACGAATCCGCTCGTCACCGCCCGGCCCCGTTCCCAAACGGCGGACAGCACCTCACGGGTGTCGCCGGTGGCGGGCGTCAGGTGGTCGTTGAGCCAACGCAGCTCGGCGGAAGGGCGACTGGGAGGCTGTAACACCTCTTCGGACTGCTCCCCGGCGTCGGCCACCGTGGTGGTGGTATCGCCGTGGACGGCCCGCTGCGATATGTCGCCGACCCGGGCCAGCGGCTGGTCCCCACAGGCTCCGGCCAAGAGGCCGAGCACGAGCAGGCCCGCCGCCGGGGCCCGTCCTTTGGAGTTCATGGCATCATCGCCGTCATGAAAGTGGCTCGTGAGGTCCGTCGAAGCACCGGCTGGGCACCGCCCGCGCCCGGGGGCGGACCGCGCCCGATAACGGTAGTCCGCCAAGCGTTTCCGGAGCGTCATGGGCTCGACACCGCCGTGTCGCGCGCCCTGCTGCTGCAGGCGGCTACCGGGCGAGTGCCCGAGACGTTCCGAATCCACATACCGGGCTCGGTGGTGGCCTTCGGCCGCCGCGACGTCGGCTCCGCCGGATATCCGGGAGCAGTGGCGGCGGCCCGGTCCCACGGATTCGGTGCGGTGGAGCGGCTCACCGGGGGCCGGGCCGCGCTCTTTCATCCCGGAACGATCGCCTTCTCGTGGGCGATCCCCGATCCGGTGCCGGCGGAGCGGGTCAGACAACGCTTCACCGAGGTCTCGGAGATCATCGTCTCCGCCCTGGCCGCCCTGGGTACCGACGCCCGGGTCGGCGAGGTACCGGGCGAGTACTGCCCCGGCGAGTTCAGCGTCAACGCCGGCGGGACCGTCAAGCTCATGGGGGTCGGCCAGCGGATGACACGACAGGGCGCCCATGTCGGCGGCGTGGTCGTGGTAACCGATGCCGAATCCGTCCGTCGGGTCCTGATCCCCGTCTATGAGGCGCTCGGCCTGGCGTGGCGCCCGGAGACGGCCGGGGCAGTGCAGGACGTGGTCCCTTCGGTGACGGTGGAGGCGGTGATCGAGGCCGTCGTCGCCGCCTTGGGAGCTCGCCACCATCTGGAGGAAGGCGGCCTCGACGATGACACGCTGGCGCTGGCCGAGGACCTGGTCGGCGAGCACCTCTCTCCCTGATAGCCTCCGCCGATGACCCGCCTCCTCGTGATCAACGGTCCCAACCTGAACCTGCTCGGTACGAGGGAACCGGACCTCTACGGAGAAACCACGCTCGGGGAACTCGAGGTCCGATGCCGCGCCTGGGGCCGGGAACTCGGCACCCTCGTCGAGACATACCAGTCCAACCACGAGGGTGACCTCATCGACCGGCTTCACGACGCTCTCGGCCGCTTTGACGGCGTAGTGGTCAATCCGGGTGCGTTGGCGCACTACTCGTACGCCCTGCGGGATGCGATTGCGGCGGTCGACATCCCGGTAGTGGAGGTCCACATCTCGAACATCGGGCAGCGGGAGGAGTGGCGCCGCACGTCGGTGACCCGGGAGGTGTGCGTGGACGCGGTGATCGGCGAGGGCGTCGAGGGATACCGCCGGGCGATGGAGATACTCATCGCCGATACCTAGTCGCCCCCGGCGCCTCCGGGCAATCCGGAGGCGCTAGCCCACCAGCTCGGCGAAGCGCTCCAGCCCTCTCTCCAGATCGTCGTCGGACAGGGCGAATGAGAAACGAACATACCCGGGAGACCCGAAGGCCTCACCGGGAACGAAGGCCACCAGGGCCTGCTCGAGAGCCAGCTCGGCCAGCTCGAGAGCCGTCGAAGCAGCACCGCCCGCCAGATCCCGGCCCAGGATTCCCTCCACGGACGGGAAGGCGTAGAAGGCTCCCTCGGGGAGCAAGCACCGCACCCCACCGATGGCATCGAGCATGGCGTGCATGGTGTGGCGGCGGCGGTCGAAAGCCTCTCGCATCAACTCGGTGGCCTCCAGCGAACCGGTGATAGCGGCCAGGGCCGCCCGCTGCGAGACGTTGGAGACGTTGGTGGAGATCTGCGACTGCAACTTGGTGGCTGCGGCTACGACGTGCGGCGGTCCGATGAGCCAGCCCACCCGCCATCCGGTCATCGCATAGCTCTTGGACACCCCGTTGACCACGACGCAGCGCTCGGCGACGTCGGGAACCACCACCGGCAGTGATGCGCACTTGCGGCCGTCGTAGACCAGGTGCTCGTAGATTTCGTCGGTGATCACCCAGATTCCGTTCTCGGCGGCCCAGCGGCCGATCGCTTCGAGCTCCTCGACCCCGTACACCGCCCCGCTCGGATTGCAGGGTGAGTTGACGATGAGGGCCTTGGTGCGCCCGGTCCGAGCCGCCTCGAGCTGATCTGCCGTCACCTTGAAGCCCTGGTCCAGGCCGGCCGGAACCTCGATGGGAACCGCTCCGGCCAGCTTGACGATCTCCGGATAGCTGACCCAGTAGGGAGCGGGGAGCAGCACCTCGTCTCCCTCGTCCACCAGCGTCAGCACCGCTTCGAACACGGCCTGCTTGGCACCGTTGCTGATCAGCACCTGCTTGGGTTCGACGACGTACCCCGAATCCCGCTCGGTCTTGACGGCCACCGCCTCCCTGAGTTCGCCGAGACCGGCGGTGGCGCTGTAACGGTGGTTCACGTCTTCGGCGGCCGCCGCCTGCGCTGCAGCGACGATGTGCTCCGGCGTCGGGAAGTCGGGCTCTCCGGCCCCGAAGCCGACCACGTCCCGGCCCTCGGCCCGCAGTGCCTTGGCACGTTCGGTGATCGCAATGGTCGCCGACGGTGCCAGGGCGCTGATGCGCCGCGAGACATCTGCCGTCATGGTTCGCCTCCCCTCGATCGGTCGTCCATAGTTATAGCCATGCACGGCGACCCCCCGGCCATTCAGATCCCCGCCGATCTCCTGCCGAGCGACGG
>CAYFYE010000107.1:0-7624 GCA_964347285.1 uncultured Acidimicrobiia bacterium | reverse complement strand
CAACGTGGCCACCGTCACCCTGACCGTCACCGCCGTCAACGACGCCCCGGTGGCTTCGGATGATCCCAACGTTCACCCCGATCCGGTCTTCAGCACGTTCGAGAACGAACCTCTGACGGTCGCTGCTGCCTCCATACTGGCCAACGACTCCGATCCCGACGGAGATCCGGTCGCGATCATTGCCGGGTCTGGTGCCACCGGAAACGGCGGCACGTATGACTGCACGGCCGCTGGTTGTGACTACGACCCGCCCCTCGGTTGGACCGGCGACGATACCTTCGACTACACCATCACCGACGGGTCGCTTTCATCGCTTCCGGCCACGATCACCGTCCGAGTGGAGAAGCGAACGGCCGATCTCACCGTGACCGGGGTGTCGGCAATACCCGACCCCGTGCCCGTCAACGGAACGGTGTCGTTCGTTTTCGATGTCACCAACAACGGTCCCGACGACACCGGCGGCGTCGAGCTGTGGGACGACCTCCCGGCCTCTGTCGGTTTCTCGGCGGCGGTTTCGACAAAGGGCGCTTGTTCCTACGACGGTCTCAGCCACCGCGTCACGTGCACGATCGGCTCGCTGTTTGATGCGCAGACGGAAACGGTGACCATCGACGTCATTCCTTCAGTGCCCGGGCTGCTGACGACTGCGGCGACGGCGGGAACGCTCAATTCCAGCGATCCTCTACCCGGCAACAACACGGACACGCTTTCCACCACGGTCACCAATTCGGCGCCGGTGGCCGATCCCGACGCGGCGACCACCGACGAAGACGTCGACGTCGTCATCGACGTACTCGACAACGACACCGACCCGGAGAGCAACATCGACCCGGCGTCGGTGTCGATCTTCGCCGGTTTCGAGCCGGCCAACGGCACCATAGTCGGCATCAACCCGCTGACCGGAGCGATCACCTACCGGCCCGATCTCAATTGGTCAGGTGCCGACTTCTTCGTTTACGAGGCGTGCGACACCGGATCCCTCTGTGATACGGCTCCGGTGTCGGTCACGGTGAACGCCGCAAACGATCCGCCGGTCCTAGACCCCATCGGCCCTCAGAGTGGCGCCGAGGGCACCCTCATCACCTTCACCGCTACGGCCTCGGACCCCGCCGACACCCCTTCGAACAACCTCGGCTTCACGCTTTCGGGCGAGCCGGCCGGAGCCTCGATCGATTCTGGGTCGGGCGTCTTCACCTGGACCCCCGGCGAGGCCGACGGGCCCGGCGCCCACTCCTTCGATGTCATCGTGACCGACGACGGCACTCCCAACCTCACCGACTCCGAGACGATCACGGTGACGGTCACCGAGGTCAACCAGGCCCCGATCGCCACGGATCCGGGCGACCAGACCAGCGTCGTCGGGGAGACGGTGAGCCTGTTCGTGGCCGCATCGGATCCCGACATACCCACCAACTCGCTCACCTGGTCGGCAGTCGGCCTTCCTCCCGGACTCGCCATGGACGCCGGAACCGGGGAGATCTCCGGCACGCCCTCGACGAGCGGGGCCTACTCGGTCACCGTGACCGTCACGGAGACCGACGGGGTTCCATCCAACCTGACCGACTCGGTCAACTTCAACTGGACCATCAGCCCGGGCGCTTCGATGACCCTGTACCTCAAGACGGATGGTCCCGGCGATCGAGTGTCGGTCTCACCGGCGGCACTGCCGCTGACTGCGGTCGCACCGACCGAGGCCATTCTCTACAACTACGCCACCGACCGCGATGCCTTCCCTGGGCTGACGATGCAGCGATCCAATTTCGACCCGGTGGCCGTTCCCGACGATACAAACGTCGACGAGTTCCAGAAGTGGTCGTATGCCCCCGCCGCTCCGCTGCCGATCAACAGTGCCGTGGAATTGCGGATCTGGGGTCGTCTGGACGACGGGACTCTGGGTATCGGGGGGCTGTATGCCCATCTCATGGATTGCGATGCAGGCCTCACAGGCTGTTCCCTCCTCGGGTCCGGCAGCTTCTCACAACCTGCCGATGCCTCCTTCAACGAGTACGTCATCAACTTTGGGAACCCGGTACACACGGTCGCCGTGGGACGCACGCTGGTGGTACGCATCGGTGTTGAAAACGGCGTTGCCTCGAAGGCGATGGCCGTCGCCTACGACACGGTCCCTTACCCTTCGACGTTGCGGATTCAGTAGCGCCTCAGCCGGCCGGTTGAGTTTCGGCTTCCCCGAACGCGCTTCCTAGCATGCCCCCATGCTCGAGGGGCGCCTGTGACGCTGGCCGACTACCTGCCGATCGCCCTCATGTTCATCCTCGGGGTCGGCTTTGCCCTCTTTTCCTTCGTGGCATCCGGGCTCATCTCTCCTAAGCGCCCCAGCCTGGAGAAGACGGCTCCCTATGAGTCGGGCATCGTCCCGGTGCGCGAACCGGTACAGCGGTTTCCGGTCAAGTTCTACCTGGTTGCGATGCTGTTCGTGCTGTTCGACATCGAGATCGTGTTCCTGTTCGCCTGGGCCAGCCGGTTTCAGGAGCTGGGCTGGTACGGGGTGGCGGCGGTGGGCATCTTCACGGTCTTGCTGGTCGAGACGTTGGGCTACGTATGGAAACGGGGGGCGCTCGACTGGAACATCCCCATGCGAGCTCGCTACCGGCGAGTGGTCGCGCCGGACGGTGAATCCGAGTCGGGAGAGGCGGCCTGATGGGGCGGGCTTCGGGAGTCCCGGGCATCCTCACCACCAGCCTGGACAAGGTGGCCCGGTGGGTGCAGGTCCAGTCGATGTGGCCGGCGACGTTCGGCCTGGCCTGCTGCGCCATCGAGATGATGGCCACCGGGGCCGCTCACAACGACCTGGCCCGATTCGGCATGGAAGTGTTTCGGGCCTCGCCCCGGCAGGCCGATCTGATGATCGTTGCCGGCCGGGTATCCCAGAAGATGGCTCCGGTGCTTCGCCAGGTGTACGACCAGATGGCCGAGCCCAAGTGGGTTATCTCGATGGGAGCCTGCGCCTCCACCGGCGGGATGTTCAACAACTACGCTCTCGTACAGGGGGTGGACCAGGTGGTGCCGGTGGACATATATGTTCCCGGATGCCCGCCCGGACCCCAATCGCTCATGCACGGCATCCTCACGTTGCAGGAGATGGTGCGCACGGGTGAGGCCCGCCAGGGGGGTTCGGCTCTCGGGGCCAGAGCATGAGCGAGGTGACTTCAGGGTCGACCGCGACGCCGCCACCGCGGGAGACACCGACCGACGACTCGATGCTCGGTCCTCTGGCGGAGCAGTTCCCGGGGGCTCGATTCGAGGTGTCCTCCGGCCAGGATGTGGCGGTGGTCGAACGCGACGACCTGGTTGCGTTCGCCGCGGCGGCCCGGGAGGCCGGCTTCGAGATGTGCGTCGACGTGACCTCCGTCGACTACCTGAGCCGGCGGCCCCGATTCGAGATCGTAGCCAATCTGGTCTCGCTGCAGCACCGGCGGCGGCTGCGCATCAGGGTCGGAGTACCGGGCGACGATCCGGTGGCTCCCTCGCTCACCTCCGTGTACCCCGGCGTCAACTTCTACGAGCGGGAGATCTACGACCTGATGGGCATTCACTTCGACGGACACCCCGATCTCACCCGCATCCTCATGCCCGACGACTGGGAGGGTTATCCGTTGCGCAAGGACAGCCCGGTCGGTTCGGTGCCCGTGCAGTTCAAGGCGTCTCCCAAGGCGGACTGATGGCCAATCCCCCCGACCTGGCGACCGGCGACACCGAGGCCCCGACGACCGAGGTCCCCGAGGGAGGGGCCGACGCCGAGGCGCCGGTCGAGGAGGATAGGCGGAGGGTCCACGAGGTCTGGGTCACCGGCACCGAGGAACCGGAGTGGGTGAGCCGAGCCACCTCCGAGGGCGCCCAGGAGATGCTCGACGAGGAGGCCGGCCTCGAGCTGGCCGAGCAGCGGGGCGTCCTGGTCACCGATGATTTCATGCTGGAAGAAGATGTTTCCGCTGAGGAGACGCAGATCCTCAATATGGGCCCCCAGCATCCGGCCACCCACGGCGTGTTGCGTCTCCAGCTCGAGCTGGAAGGGGAGAAGATCCGCCGGGTCAAGCCGATCATCGGTTACCTGCACACCGGCATGGAGAAGACCGCTGAGGTCCTCACCTACCTCCAGGGTCCCACCAACGTCACCCGGATGGATTACCTGGCGCCGTTCTTCAACGAGTTGGCATTCTCGATGGCCACCGAGAACCTGCTCGGCGTCGAAGTGCCGCCCCGGGCTCAAGCGATCCGGGTGCTTATGACCGAACTGAACCGGATCTCCAGCCACCTGCTCCAGCTGGCCACCCAGGGCCTCGACGTGGGAGCGCTGTCGATGATGCTCTACGGCTGGCGGGAGCGGGAGCTGCTGCTGGCCTTCTTCGAGAAGACCACCGGGCTGCGGATGAACCACAACTACATCCGACCCGGCGGCGTCGCCGCCGACCTTCCCGACGGCTGGGAGGACGACATCGCCGAGATCCTCGAGGTAATTCCCAAGCGCATACCCGAGTACGAGGACCTGCTCAGCGCCAATCCGATCTTCCTCGAGCGCACCCAGGGGGTGGGGGTGATCACCCCCGACGAGTGTTACGCGTACGGCGTCACCGGCCCGATCCTGCGGGCCACCGGCGTCGATTGGGACCTCCGCAAGGCCTTTCCCTATTCGGGCATCGATCACTACGACTTCGAGGTGGCCACCGGCCGCTACGGAGACGTGTACGACCGCTATCTGGTGCGCCTCGAGGAGATGCGGCAGTCGTTGCGGATCGTCTCCCAAGCCGCCGACGCCATGCCCGCCGGGGACTACCGCACCGACGACCGCAAGGTGACCCCACCGCCGCGGGCCCGCATCGACGAGTCGATGGAGGCACTGATTCACCACTTCAAGATCTTTACCGAAGGTTTCCGGGTCCCGGCCGGCGAGACCTACGCGGCCGTCGAGTCGCCTCGCGGCGAGCTGGGTGTATACATGGTGTCGGACGGGAGCGCCAAGCCGTGGCGCATGCATACCCGGGCCCCCTCATTTGCCGCCGTGCAGGCGCTCCCGGTGATGGCCACCGACTCGATCGTCGCCGACATCATCGCCACCGTGGCCTCATTGGATCCGATCATGGGAGACGTCGACCGGTGACGGTGCTGGGGACGAAGGCTCGCCGGAAGGCGAAGACGCTCGTGAAGCGATATCCGGACCGGCGCTCGGCAGTGATGCCCTTGCTCTACCTGGTCGCTCTCGAGGAAGGTCACGTCACCGATGAGGGCATGCGGGAGGTCGCCGATCTCACCGGGCTGACTGCGGCCCAGGTGCAGGCGGTGGCCAGCTTCTACACGATGTTCAAGCGAGAGGTGACCGGGCGTTATCTGTTGTCGGTGTGCACCTCGATCTCCTGCATGTTGCTGGGGGCCGACGACGTCCTCAGGGCCGTCGAAGACGAGACGGGCGTGCCCGACGGTGAGACCGATCCCGACGGACTCTTCTCGGTGGAGCACGTCGAGTGCATCGGGGCCTGCGGAGGAGCCACGGCGGTGCAGGTCAACTACGAGCTGGTAGAGGGGGTCGAGCCGGACAAGGCCCGGGCTCTGTGTCGCTGGCTGCGCGACGGCCGACCCGATGTCGTGCTCTCCGACGAGATGCAGCAGCTCTTCGGTTCCCGGCGGTCCTTCGACTGGGGGCCGGCCGAAGATGAAGGGGCCACGGCTCCGGTGCCGGCCTTCGGCCCGTACGGGAGCGCCAAGGAGGGGCGGTGATGGCTGCTGCGGGCTCCACCAAGATCCTCACCGAGCTCATGGAGGCCCGTCCGGCCGACAGTCATACCCTGGACGGTTATCGGGACGAGGGAGGGTACGAGGCGCTGCGAAAGGCGCTCGAGGAGATGAGCCCGGAGCAGATCACCGAGGAGGTCAAGGTCTCGCAGATCCGGGGCCGGGGCGGGGCCGGCTTTCCCACCGGCGTCAAGTGGGGGTTCCTCCCGGCGGAGACCAGGCCTCGCTACCTCGTGATCAACGGCGACGAGTCGGAACCGGGAACATTCAAGGACCGCCAGATCCTCGAGCGAGACCCTCACAGTCTCATCGAGGGGACGATCATCACCGCCTACGCCCTCGACGTTCACCATGCCTTCATCTACATCCGCGGTGAGTATCCACGCCCGGCCCGCCGGGTGCAGCGAGCGGTGGACGAGGCCTATGAGGCCGGTCTGCTGGGCGCAAACCTTCTCGAGTCCGGCTTCGACCTCGATGTGACCGTCCATCTCGGCGCCGGCGCCTACATCTGCGGCGAGGAGACCGCCCTTCTCAACAGCCTCGAGGGTCGGCGGGGGGAGCCCCGCATCAAGCCGCCTTTTCCAGCCGTCGTGGGCCTCTACGGCAAGCCGACCATCGTCAACAACGTGGAGACGATCGCCAACGTGCCCTGGATCGTCCGAAACGGCGGGTCTGCCTACGCCTCCCTGGGACCGGATGGCTCGACAGGGACCCGGCTGTTCAGCCTCTCCGGACACGTCGTGCGACCGGGCAACCACGAAGTTGTGATGGGCATGACCTGGCGAGAGTTCATCTACGGCCTGGGGGGAGGCATCCCCCACGGACGGGAGCTCAAGGCCTGGATCCCGGGAGGGGCTTCGGCTCCGTGGCTCACCCCCGAGCAGCTGGACTCCATCCTCGGCATCGACGAGGTCGCCAAGGAGGGCTCGATGCTGGGCTCGGGCGCGGTCGTGGTGATGGACGACACCACCTGTGTGGTTCGGGCCGCCGAGCGAGTGGTCAGGTTCTTCGCCCACGAGTCCTGCGGCCAGTGCACGCCGTGTCGAGAAGGGACCAGCTGGCTGGAGCGAATCCTGTACCGCATCGAGCACGGCGCCGGGCGGCCGCTCGACCTCGACCTCCTGTTGGACGTTTCCGACAACATCAGCCCCGGCCTCCGTTGGCCTCCGGCCATGACGACGATCTGCCCGCTGGGTCCGTCGGCGGTCGCGCCGATCACCTCCATCATGACCCACTTCAAGGACGAAGTGGCCCGTCATGTTCACGAGGGAGGGTGCCCGCTTGCCTGACCGGGTGACGATCACCGTCGACGAGAGGGAGCTCGAAGTCGACGCCGGGGCGTTGCTCATCGAGGCGTGTGAGAACGCCGGCACCTACATCCCCCGGTTCTGCTGGCACAAGCGGATGAATCCGGTGGGGATGTGCCGGATGTGCCTGATCGAGATCGAGGGGCCGCGGGGAACGATGCTCACCACATCGTGCACCACCCGGGTCGCCGACCAGATGGTCGTTCACACCCAGTCGGAGGTGGTCAAGAAGGCCCAGGAGGGGGTCCTCGAGTTCCTGCTGATCAACCACCCCCTCGACTGCCCGGTTTGCGACCGAGGCGGAGAGTGCCCCCTGCAGGATCAGACGATGGCTTACGGCCCGGGAGAGAGCCGCTTCATCGAAGAGAAGCGCCATTTCCCCAAGCCGATAGCGATCTCGGAGCTGGTGATGCTCGATCGGGAGCGGTGCATTCTCTGCGCACGCTGCACTCGCTTCTCCGAGGAGATCTCCGGGGACCCGCTCATCGAGTTCGTCGACCGGGGCTATGGCACCCAGGTGCTCACCTTCCCGGGCGAGCCCTTCCGCTCGTACTTCTCGGGCAACACGGTGC
>CAYFYE010000106.1:0-7835 GCA_964347285.1 uncultured Acidimicrobiia bacterium | reverse complement strand
AGATCACCCACCGCCAAGAGCGATATCGCGCACTCGGGTCCGAGCCGATCCGGCAATCGCGCCCACTCGAAAGACCACGCTGGGCGCGCGCCCGGCAGGCTGCAGCTGCTGACCGAGCTGCCCAAGCGAGAAGGTCAACGGCCGAGTGTCAACAACCCCTATGGACAGAACAGCTAGGTGACCTTCTCCAGCGGCGCCCAGGCCAAAAGAAGCCGCTTGTCCCCCTCGGTGTCGAAGCCGACCACGGCCTCGGCCCGATCTCCGTCCCCGAGGATCTCGGTGACGGTTCCCAACCCCCAGTGCTCATGGCGGACCCGATCCCCCACCGCCAGCTGGGAACCGTCCAGCGTCGGACGGGGTCGGGCCTCCTCCATCTCGGGGCGGCGCTCTCGCTTGACGGAGCGGAGCAGCTCGTCCGGCACCTCCCCCAGAAATCGTGAGGGCGAGTTGTAGCTGGTGCCGCCCCACAGGCTGCGGCTCCAGGCATGGGTGAGATACAGGATCTGTTGGGCCCTTGTGATACCGACGTAGGCGAGCCGACGCTCCTCCTCGAGCTGGTCGGGATCGCCCAGCGTCCGGATGTGGGGAAAGACGCCCTCCTCGAGGCCGGCGATGAACACGACCGGGAACTCGAGGCCCTTGGCATTGTGGAGTGTCATCAGCGTCACCGCCCCGGCATGGTCGTCGAAGGAGTCGATATCGGAGACGAGGCTCACCGATTCCAGAAACCGCTCGACCCGTTCCAGGCCGTCGAGCTCCTCCCAGACGGGACCGTCGAAGAGGAGACCCGGCGCCGACTCCTCGAATTCTTCTGCGACCGTCAGAAGCTCTTTCAGGTTCTCGGCTCGACCCATTGCCTCGATGGTTCCTTCGGCCTGGAGGGCGTCCAGATAGCCGGTCTCGGTGATCACCGCATCCACGGCGGCGCGCGGGCCTCCCTCGGCCTTGTGGCGAAGGAAGTCGGCCAACTCCACGAACTCGGCGATCTGGCGCCGGGCCCTGGTGCTGAGCCGCTCGTTGGCTTCGGCCCGGCGCAGCGTGTCGAAGAAGGAGATGCGCTCGGCCTCGGCGGTGCGGTCGAGGTGGCCGATGGTGGTGTCGCCGATGCCTCGCTTGGGGACGTTCACGATCCGCTTGACCGCGACCGCATCATCCTCGTTGGCCAGCATGCGCAGATAGGCCAGGGCGTCCTTGACCTCCCTGCGGTCGTAGAACTTCGGCCCGCCCACCACCTGGTAAGGCACCCCGTAGCGAACGAAGGTCTCCTCGATCACCCGGCTCTGGGCATTGGTGCGATAGAAGATGGCGAGCTCGCTCAGGGCCCGGCCCCCCTCTTCGAGCACCCCTATCTCCTCGGCCAGGAACGCCGCCTCATCGCGCTCGTCCTGGGCCTCGAACGCCACGACGGCCTCGCCCCGACCCAGATCCGTCCACAGCCGCTTCGGCTTGCGAGCTGCGTTGTTGGCGATCACCGCATTGGCCGCTTCGAGGATGACCTCGGTCGACCGGTAGTTCTGTTCCAGGAGGACCACCGAAGCGTCGGGCCAGTCCCGCTCGAACCCGAGGATGCGGCTGATGTCGGCGCCGCGCCAGCCATAGATCGACTGGTCGTCGTCGCCCACGACGCACAGGTTGCGGTGCTCGGCGGCCAGGGCCGCGACGATCTCGTACTGGGGCGCGTTCGTGTCCTGGTACTCGTCGACCATGATGTAGCGAAAGCGGTCCTGGTAGTGCTCGAGGACCTCGGGGAAAGCGGTTAGCAGCTCGACCATCACCATCAGCAGGTCGTCGAAGTCCATGGCCGACGCCTCCAGGAGTCGCTGCTGGTACAAGCGGTAGACGTCGGCCACCTTTTCGTGATAGGCGCCGCTGCCCTGGGCGGCGAAGCTCTCGTAGTCGATCAGCTCGTTCTTGGCGTTGCTGATTGCCTGACGAATTCCTTTGGGTGGAAAGCGCTTGGGGTCGAGGTCGAGGTCGCTCACGCAGTAGGCGGTGAGGCGCAGGGAGTCGGCCTCGTCGTAGATGCTGAAAGCCGAGCGGTATCCGAGGCGGGGCGCCTCGCGGCGCAGGATCCGGGCGCAGGCGCTGTGGAACGTCGAGACCCACATGCCCTCGACCACGCTGCCGACCAGGGCTCGCACCCGCTCCTTCATCTCGTCGGCGGCCTTGTTGGTGAACGTGATCGCCAGCAGCGCATAGGGCGACACCGCCAGGTCACCGATGAGATGCGCGATGCGATGGGTCAGCACCCTGGTCTTGCCGGATCCGGCGCCGGCCACCACCAGGACCGGCCCCTCGATCGTCGCGACTGCCTGGCGCTGGGCGGGGTTGAGATCGTCGAGGATGGAGGAATCCATCGGGGAGATCGAGTATACGGAGGGGTGGCGCAAACTCCGGCGCGGCCGGGCGCCGGTAACCCTCAGCCGAGCGAAGAGAAGGTGGCCCAGGCCTCGTCGGCCAGGGTCGTCTGAAACTGCCGCGCCGAGTCCAGTACCGAGACGATGGACGGAGTCACCGTGCGCAGCGTCCGATGGGTGGCGTCACTGAACGCTCCGGGGAGGAACGCCCCCAACGCCAGCATGCCGATGAGCTGGCCGCGGCTGCGCAGCGGGACCGCATAGAAGGTCAGCCAGCCGCGCGGCTCGGTGATCTCGCCCTGTTCGGACTGGACCGTGATCCTCGTCTGCAGCTCTGCGGGTAGGGCCCCGCCCCCGAGCATCTCCCGGAGGTGATCTGCGCAGGTCGTCCTGAATTCTTCCACGTCCTGGTCCGACGGCCGTCGGTGGCAGAGCATCTCGAGTCGGCCCTCCTCAGGGAGTGCGATCGCCGAGGCATCGAAGTTGATGAGGCGGCTCAGACTGGTGAGGATCTCGTCGACGGTGCCCTGGAGTCCCACCGGCCGGGCAGCGACGGCCGTGATCTCGTTGACTACGGTCGCCTCGAAGAGCTTGCGATCGAGCATCTCGCAGACCCTGGTGAGGACGTCGGACTCATGCTCTCCCGGCGACGTGAGCGGCTCCCCACTCGAGAGCTCGTGGAGCGCCCGGCTGGCCAGGGCCGCTTTGATGGAGCTGACGAGCTCCTCCCCCAAGGCATCTTTGGTCAGGTAGCCGTCGGCCCCGGACTTGGCCCCCCAGTAGCGATCCTCCGCCGAACTGCGCACCGTGAGGATCATCACCGGAACGTCGGCTGCGGCCGGGTCTTCCTTGATGAGTCGGCACACCACATAACCGTTGAGCCTCGGCATCTGGATATCGAGGAGCACCAGGTCCGGAGCCTCCTCGTAGAAGCGAGTGATGGCGTCGACTCCGTCTTCGGCGGTCACGACTTCGAAGCCCTCGGGCTCGAGGAGCTTGGAGACGGCCGCCCGCAGAACGGGACTGTCGTCGGCCACGAGGATCTTCATCCGGCCACCTCCGTCTTGCGCTCGGCGACCAGCGAGCGAAGGGTGGAAGCCAGGGCGCCTTCACGGAAGTCGGCCTTGTCGAAGTAGGCGTCGACCCCGGCGAGGCGGGCCCGCTCCTGATCCTCGCTGGTGGCGACACCCGACAGCATGATGATCGGGAGCCGACCGAAGAGCTGACGGATCTGCCTCACGAGTGAGATGCCGTCCGAACCGGGCATGGAGTAATCGACGACGAGGGCATCGACCGGTGACTCGACGAGAAGCGCCAGGGCCTCCTCGACGCTGCCCGCCACCGAGGCATCGAACCCGTCCGAGGCGAGAGCACCGGCGACCACCTGTCGGGCGCCCTGAGAGTCGTCGACGACCAGGACCCGGGGCCGCGGTCCGGTCACTTCCGGGACCTCGCGAGCCCGTTCGGCGAGTCTGCCGGGATCGACCAGCACCACCACATCACCGCCGCCCAGCAGAGCAGCGCCGGTGAGGTGGGGCACTCCGGCCAGCAAGGGTCCCAGCTCCTTGGCGGCCACCTGACGTTGGCCAATGATGTTGGGAACGGTGAGGGCAACCTGGCCGGCCGGACTCCGAACGACGACCGCCTGGGTGGGCTGCTCGTCCTCCGAGAGCCCCACCGCCGCCGCGAAGCTGGTGGCCGGGATCAATTGATCGAGCCAGGTCACCATCGTGCGACGAGCGTCCACCACCACCTCATCGGGGTGAATCGGGAAGGTATCGGCCACGGCAGCCTCCGGGATGCCCCACTGGTTTCCGGCCGCCCAAACCAAGAGCGCGTCCTGGAGGGCACGCGAAGTCGGAACGGCAATCGTCACCCTGGTGCCGCTCCCCAGCTCGGTCTCCAGGTCGAGGCTTCCTCGCAGCTGCTCCATCGACTCTGCCACCATCGTCAACCCGGTGCCGTCTCCGACCAGCTCGCTCGGTGCCAGGGCCGTCGAAAAGCCGGGGGCAAACAGGAGCGCTCGCAACGCCCCCTCTTCGGGTGGCTGTCCCTCGGGAAGCAAGCCGCGGCGCAGTGCGGTGCGATGCACCGCGCTCCAATCGATGCCGCGCCCGTCGTCCTCGACGACGATCTCCATGCGGTGCTCCTTGACCATGGCCCGCACGGCCAGAGTGGCGGTGGGGGGTTTGCCGGCCTCCTCCCGCTCCTGCGGCATCTCGATGCCGTGCTCTATTGCGTTGACGATGAGCTGTCGAAGAGGATCGGCGAGGCGCTCGAGGATCTGACGGTCGACCGACTCCTCATCGCCGATCAGCTCGAAGCGGACCTCTTTCCCGGTCTTCTTGGCCAGATAGTTGACGAGCTGCGGGAAGGTGTTGGTCACGTCCTTCAGCTGTGCTGCGGCCAACGTGAGGGCGGTCTGGCGAGCCGAGTTGATGGTTTTTTCCATAGCCTGCAGCGTTCCTGCCAGTCGCTGTACTGCCGAGGTTCCCGACTCTTCGTCTCCAAGGGAGTCGGAAAGGTCGAGCACCATCGATTGAAGCGCCTGGGTGTGGATGCTGAGTGAAGCCACCGTATTGATGAGTCGGTACATCTGTGCGGAATTGACCCGGGCGGTCTCCTCGGACGCCCATGTATCGAGTGCATTGAGCAGGCCGCCGAGTTCGAACGCCTCCCCCGATGGGGCTTCCTGGAGCGACTCGGGGGGCAATTCCTCGGCGGGTGGTTCGGGCCCGTCGATGTTTTCCTGGACCACCACCACCTCATCGAGCTTCTTGAGGGCGACTCGCAGCGCAGCACCACCCTCCTCGGCGTCCTCGTCGAGAGCACCGGGGATGGCCGCCGCCAGGTCCTCGAGAGCCTCACCAAGCGCACTGCTCGGCTCCAGGTCGCCGTGCTGGATCTTGCGCCAAACCATCTCCAGCGCCTGGCCGGCCCGGGACATGGCGTCGAATCCCATGACCCTCGAGGTCCCCTTGATCGTATGGCCCTCCCGGAACATGGTCCCGGCCACCTCGTCGGTCACCTCGCCCGACGCCATGGTCCGGGCGCCCTGGACCAGCTGTTGGACGCGTTCTTCTATTTCCTGGCGGAAGAGTTCGCGCAGCTCGTCGTCGTTCGAGAACGACACGATGGGCACCTCGTCGTTGGGTAACTACTCAGGGATTTATCGTCCGGGTAGGGAGGCCCCTTGAGGAGTTACGACGCACCGAGGGCCCGCAACGGAGCAAGAATGGGCCGGTTTCGGGGGCGGGCTCCGGTGACTAGGCAGTACGGCCTAGTCACTCCCATTCGATCGTGGCCGGCGGCTTCGACGAGACGTCGTAAGCCACCCGATTGATACCGGGGATCTCGTTGATCACCCGGGACGAGATGCGCTCCAGGACGTCGTGGGGCAACCGGGCCCAATCGGCGGTCATGGCATCCTCGCTCGTCACCGCTCGCACGATCAGGGGATAGGCATAAGAACGCTCGTCCCCTTGGACGCCGACGGTCCGGATGGCGGGCAGCACGCCGAACGACTGCCACAGGCGCTCGTAGAGCCCGGCCCGCACGATCTCTTCCAGGATGATCGTGTCGGCGGCCCGAAGGATCTCGCACCTCTCTTTGGTGACCTCGCCGACGATCCGCACCGCCAGTCCCGGGCCCGGGAACGGTTGGCGCCACACGATTTCCGCCGGCAATCCCAGTTCTTCCCCCACCGCCCGGACCTCGTCTTTGAACAGGCCCCGCAAAGGCTCGACCAGCTCGAAATGCATCTCCTCAGGGAGACCGCCCACATTGTGGTGGCTCTTGATGCGGGCGGCGTCGACCGTGCCCGATTCGATGATGTCGGGGTAGAGCGTGCCCTGGACCAGGAACCGGACATCGGCGAGGTCGGCGGCGATTTCTTCGAAGACGCGAATGAAGGTCTCGCCGACGATCTTTCGCTTTGCCTCGGGATCGGTTACTCCTGCCAGTCGGCCCAAGAAGCGATCTTCGGCCTCGACGTGAATCAGATTCATGTGGAAGTTGCGCCGGAACGTTTCCTCAACCTGCTCGGCTTCACCGGCTCGAAGCAAACCGTGATCGACGAAGACGCAGGTGAGGCGATCACCGACTGCCTTGTGGACCACGGCAGCTGCTACCGCCGAATCGACGCCTCCGGACAGGCCGCAGATGACCGCCTCGTCGCCCACCTGGCGGCGCACCCGGGTCACTTCTTGCTCGATGATCGAGGTGCGGGTCCACGTGGGACGGGCCCCGCATACGTCGTAGAGGAAGTGCTTGAGTATCTCCTGGCCCCGGGCGGTGTGGACCACCTCCGGGTGGAACTGGACTCCGCACATCCTGCGGACCGGGTCCTCCATCGCCGCCACCGGCGATTCGGCTGTCGCGGCGGTGACCTCGAAACCAGGTGGAGCCTCGACCACTGCGTCGCGATGGCTCATCCATACCTCCTGGGAAGCCGGGAGGTCGGCGAAGAGGCGCGAAGAGCCGATCACGTCCATTGCCGTCTTGCCGTATTCGGCGGCACCGGTGCGATCCACCTTGCCGCCCAGCATGTAGGACATGAGCTGATGGCCGTAGCAGATGCCCAGCACTGGTATCCCGAGGGAAAGCAGCTCCGGATCGAGGTCGTAGGCGCCCTCGGCGTACACCGACGCCGGGCCGCCGGACAGGATCACCCCGACCGGCCGGTGCTCCTTCACTTCGGCGGCCGTGACCGTGCGGGGGATGATCTCGGAAAAGACATGGGCCTCGCGGACCCGACGGGCGATCAGCTGTGCGTACTGGGCGCCGAAGTCGACCACCAGCACCCGGTCGATATCGGTGTCTCCCATCAGGCCATGCCGATTCGTTGACTGCGCTGCAGGCCCTTTCCCTCGGTCCTGATGGCCGGTGCCACCATCACTTCGGCCTTCTGGAACTCCTTGACGTCGGCGTAGCCGGTGGTCGCCATCGACACCCGCAGCGCCCCGAACAGGTTGCGCCGGCCGTCGTTCTCGTGGGCCGGACCCCGCAGGATCTCCCGGAGACTCCCCAGGCGCCCGACCTCGATCCGGGCTCCGCGCGGCAGCGAAGGGTGGAACGTGGCCATGCCCCAGTGGTAGCCGCCTCCTGGTGCCTCATCGGCCGCTGCGATGGGCGATCCCAGCATCACTGCGTCGGCACCGCACGCGATCGCCTTGGCGATGTCTCCCCCGGTACGCATGCCACCGTCGGCGATCACGTGCACGTAACGCCCGGTCTCATCGAGGTAGCGGATCCGGGCCCCGGCGGCATCGGCGATCGCAGTGGCCTGAGGCACGCCGACACCGAGCACGCCGCGGGTGGTGCAGGCGGCCCCCGGCCCGACGCCGACCAGAACTCCGACCGCTCCGGTACGCATGAGATGCAGGGCGGTGGCGTACGAAGCACAGCCGCCGACGATGACCGGAAGATCGAAGGCGGCGATGAACTTCTTGAGGTTGAGCGGCTCGGTGCGAGTGGACA
>CAYFYE010000105.1:0-7926 GCA_964347285.1 uncultured Acidimicrobiia bacterium | reverse complement strand
GTCTGCACCCGGGAGCCGGTCGCCTCCTGGACCTCGCCGCCCCCCTTCCGGAAGGCACCCAGAATCCGGGCGATGGCGAAGGAGACGGCGGCGAACACGGCCATGAACCCGAGGAACATGAACGCCGGCACCAAGTGCTGGAGCCGGACCACCGAGTGGGCTGCCTCCGGGTCGGTGAGGAAATCTCTTGTACCGATCTCGGAGGACCGCACGATGGCCAGGACGAACCCGGCGGCGAAGAATGCGATCGTCATCGCGAACATCGGCGCCCACAGCCGGCGAGCCATCCTCTGCGGGGGGTTGTATCCGGGCCCGCGCTCGGTGACCTCGACGTCGAAGTCGGTACGAACGGTCATCGTTACCTCCCCTCCGTAATGAGCTCTCGGATCCGGTGAAACTGGAATCCGAGGACGTTGCCGAGGGAGACCAGGGCCAGCACGATCCCGGCCAGCAGCAGGCCGAGGCCGAGCTCACGGAACGGCCCGACCCACGCCTCCCAGCCGAGGGCGGCCACCGGATCGTCGAGCGTCGCCACCCCGATGTAGACGAAGAACTGGACGATCGAGATCATGAGCCCGAGCATCATCAGGCCGACGAACGCCTTGGCAGTAGCCGGCATCTTCAGCGTCTTCACCGTGACGCCCAGCGACTCTTGGATCTCGCCGCCTCCTTCGCGCAGCGACGCCAGGATCGACCCCAGCAGGAAGGCGATACCGGCCAGCACCAGGCCTTCACCGAAGAACTGTAGACCTCGGGTCCAGGCGGCCGGAGCGATGGCGTCGACCGGGATGTCCGCGTTGGCGGCCCACACCCACGACATCACAAGGCCGATGAGCACCGACATGTAGCCCATCGACAGCATCGGCGCCCACATCGTCTTGGCCATCCGATGGATGGGCAACGACGCGGGAGTCGAGGTCCCGGCTTGGGCGGCGCCGAACGGGGTGGTGATGGCGCCCGACGGAGCGGCGCCGACGTTACTTGGTGCCTTCAGCCCGGGTAGTGACTCCTTGACCGCATCCACCCGTAACCACAGCCGGACGATGATCCCGATGAGGACCACCGCCACGCCGAGCTTGATGGTGGCGAACGAGAACGTGGTCAAGCCGAATGAAACCGCAAGGGTCCGCGCCTTGTCGACTTCGTCCGACAGGTTGCCGGCCACGATGTTGAGGATCAGCGTGACCACGGCAAGCATCAACCCGAGGAAGGCCAGCAGGACCCCCAGCGAGCGGTACTTCGAGGGCGAGCGGTAGTCCGCCCCGGCGGCCGGTCGCTGGAGAACTCCGATTCGAGTAGTCATCGTGACTCCTCTCGATAGACCTCCACGTACGGGCGATACAACCGAGCAGCGGAGCTCGTCTACGAGAGAACGTCAGCCGTCGGACAGTGTTTGAATGGGCGCGTCGCTCCCCAGCTGGGGCGCGGGTATCGGCCGCGACGCGGGGACCGGCGGGGTCGTGGCCGGCGCCTTACTTGTCCTTCTTGAGGGGGACCAGGCTGATGCGAGAGACGATGCTGACGTGGCCGTCTTCCCAGCGCACCTCGACCGACTCGCCGTGGACCGCTTCCACGGTGCCGGCCCGGGGTACCTGACCGACCTTCTTGGTCATCTCTTCGACCTTCTGACCCTGCCTGAACTGCACGGCACCTCCCCGGCTCTCTGTACTCCTGGCGGGAATGATACGCGTCCGGAGCACATGGGATACCGGAAGGACCACCTCCAAAGAAACAGGAGCCCGTCGTGTGGCCGGGCGGTTCCTACCGGTAGCCGCCGTTGGTGGGATGGTGGCGCATCGAGGAGCGGCGCTGTCTCGATCGCGTAGTCCACATCCAGGTCAGCACGATCAGCGCAACTACCACCAGGACGAGAACCACCATGCAGCTTCCATCCTACGCATCGGCGTCCGGCCGAGGTGTTACCCCGCTCTCGGGGTCGTCGGGCTCCGCGACCGGGTCGGTCTCCGGCCCGCCGACCGTGGGGGAATCGATCGCCCGCTGTACCTCTTCGGGAGCTTCCACTCGCCCTGTGGGAGCAGGGACACGGTGCAGCATCCGGTGCAGAACGACGGGAGCTGCCAGGGTGGTGACGACCACCATCAGCACGACGATGGCCGTCTCCTCGCTGCTCACAACAGCGCTGAGCTGATCGGCGCCGAGCGCGGCGAAGATCAGGCCCACCTCGCCCCGGGGGATCATCCCCACTCCAATCACCCGGCGATCCAGGTCGGTTCCCATGGCCCCGAAGCCGGAGACCAGTTTCCCGGCAACGGCTAGTACCGAGATTGCTCCTCCGGCCAGCAGCACCTCGGGGTCGCCCAGAACACCCACGTCGACCTGAGCACCGATAGCGAGGAAGAAGATCGGGACGAAGAGGTGGGCGATCGGTCGCAGTTCCCGATAGATGCGGTCGGAATGTGCGGTCTCGCCGGCCACCAGCCCGGCGGCGAAGGCTCCCACGATGGGCTCGAGGCCGGCGAACTCTTCGGCGGCCAGGCCGATAGCGATGGCGAAGACGAACGAGCCGACGACGAAGCTGCCTTCGATCCGCAGCTTCTCGAGGAACCGGAAGAAATACGGGGCCACGAGGCCGCCGATCACCACCACGATGACCAGGAAGGCAACCGCCTTGCCGGTGATCGACAGAAGGCTGGTGAATGTGAAGCCGCCGTCCCCGCCCAGCGTTCCCGCCACGACGGCGAGGATGATGAGGCCCAGCACGTCGTCGACCACCGCCGCTCCGACGATGGTCTTGGCTTCGTCGGTCTGTAGCCGTTGCATGTCGGCGAACACGCGGGCGGTGATTCCCACGCTGGTTGCGGTCATGGCGGCCCCCATGAAGAACGCCACTTCGGTGCTTCCGTCGCCGAGATTGAGCAAAAGCGAGGCGCCATAGCCCAAGAAGAAGGGCGTCACCACGCCGATGATCGCAACGGCGCCGGCGGTCCGGCCCAGGCGCACGAAATCCCGTAGATCGGTCTCGAGGCCCACCTCGAAGAGGAGCAGGATCACGCCGATCTCGGCCAAGATCTCGATCAGCCCGCCCTCGTCGACGCTGATCCAGCCGAGGACGCTGGCGCCGATGATCATGCCCATGACCAGCTCGCCGATGACCGCCGGCTGGCGGAGCCGGGCGGTCACTTCGGCGCCTACTTTGGCGGCGGCCAGAATGAGCAGCAGTTCGACGAGGCGCTCGACGACTTCCACTCCCGCTCCCTAACCGGCATAGCGATCCTACCCACCGTCGGTACCATGACCCGACGAAGGGCGTTTAGCTCAGTCAGGCGAGAGCGCTTCCCTTACAAGGAAGAGGTCGCAGGTTCGAGTCCTGCAACGCCCACCGGCAGAAACCGCAGGTCACAGACGGCCCTGGCATTCCAGGGAGATTCGTCCAGACATCTATCCCGCGGCTGGTGTCCGATAAGTGTCCGATGGGGGCACGGCGAAGGCGTTGTCCACGGCTGCGGCGGCGGCCTCGCCGATCCCTGGGAACACGTGACCGTAGGTATCCAGAGTCACTCGGATCGAGGAATGGCCGAGGCGTTCTTGGATGACCTTCGGGTGAACGCCTTGGCTTATCAGGAGGATACATCCCCTTCGACCCAGAAGCCGCCTCGCTCTTCTTCTCCCTGGTCTCGTCCCGCTACGAGCGCAGCTCCCTGATCGTGTCATCCAACAAGAGCTTCTCCGCGTGGGCCGAGATCTTCGGGGACGCGGTGGCGGTGGCCGCCATGGTCGACCGCCTCGTCCACCACGCCGAGGTAGTCGTCCTCAAGGGAGAGAGCTACCGCCTCAGGGGCAAGGGGAAGGAGGTGATGGCTGCCGAAGAGACCCGATAGACCGCGCAGTTTTCAACCGGCCAAAACCGCGCAGTTTTCGACCGGCGTTGACATCCCACGACGCCGTCGTCGACGACAACTCATCGCTGGCTGCGGAGGCGGCTGCGGAGCGGCGGACGTCACCACCGCCACCTTCTGCTCATGTCGACGAACCGGCATGGGCCTGCTCATGTCGACGAACCGGCATCGGCGGTGTGGCCAACGATGGGACCTCGGCCTCTGGTCGACCCTCGGTGCAATGAGCGATGATGGTGGGTGAGGACGACGATGAGTGCTCGCGTCTCGATCCTTATGGCCGTCGGTGCGTTCGGGGTGGGGCTGGCCGCATGTGGCGCCGGGGCACCGGAGGCGAGTGACGAGCCGGCGGCGGTCGTCACCACGATCACGGTCATCACCACCCAGCCGACGATTACCACCGCGGCCACGACCGTGCCCACCGCCACAGAGCCGCTCGCCACCCCCTCGACCGCAGCGGCTGCGCCCGGTTTCGAGGAGCGCAGCTTCGAGCACGAGGGTGCCGACGAGGTCTACTACCTGATCCTGCCGGCCGACTATGACGGTGAGGCACCGCGAGCGGTGACACTGGTACTGCACGGTGCGGCTACGACGGCGCTTCAGGTGGCACGGTCGGTCGAGTTCGCCACCTACGCCGACGACCAGGGGTCGATCATCGTGCTTCCAGAATCGACGAGCGTCACGGTGATCTCTGCCCTTCTCGACCACCTCGGGGATGAGCTGTCGATCGACGAGGGCCGGGTGTACGCCCAGGGGGCATCGGCCGGCGGGGTGCTGGCGGCCCGCATCGGGTGTGAGTTGTCGGACCGGGTGGCCGCCGTCGGGACCGGTGCCGGCTTCGGGTTGCCCAGTCCGCTCGCCTGCGAACGGCCGGCCCGCCCGGTGCCAGTGACCTCCTTCATCGGTCCCTACGACCCCTACTTCGGCCTCGACGAGGTCATGGCAGCCCACGCGCAGTGGGCGGAGTGGAACGGCTGCAATCCGGAGCCGACCACCGAAGAGGTGGCTACCGGTGTCATCCTCACCCGCTGGGGCGGCTGCTCCGACGACGCCATCGTGGAGCTGTACGTCGTCGACGGCCTCGGGCACCACTGGCCGGGACGATGCCTGCCGACGGCACCGGCGGGGATCTGCGTGGAGTTCGCGCACTTCGACGGTGGGGCGCTGCAGTGGGACTTCTTCGTCGACCACCCCATGCCATGAGGGAGCTCGGGGCCTGCCGGGCGAGGTCGGCCGCTGTACTGTGATCGGCCACAGGCCGCCGGCTGGTCGAAGATCGGAGCAACCATGAAGCTGGGATGGATCGGGCTCGGGGACATGGGGCAGGTGATCGTCCCCCGCCTGCTCGATGCGGGCCACGAGGTCACCGGATGGAACCGAACCGCCTCCAAGGCCGACCCCCTCATCGAGGCGGGGATGGGGTGGGCCGACTCGCCCCGCCAGGTGGCCGCGGCGGCGGAGATCGTCTTCTCCATGGTCACCGATGCCGATGCGGTTGCCGCGATCGCCGGCGGTGCCGAGGGCGTCATCGAGGGCCTATCGGCGGAAGGCGTCTATCTGGACATGAGCACAATCGATCCCGACGTGAGTCGTGAGCTCGCCTCGTCCTTCGCCGGGCGAGGGCTCACCATGCTCGACGCCCCCCTCTCAGGAAGCCCGGTGACGGTCCGCCAGGGCTCGGCCTCGATCATGGTGGGAGGATCTGAGGCCGCCTTCGCAAGGGTTGAGCCGGTGTTGCACGACATCGGACCCAAGGTCAGCCACATCGGCCCGTCGGGAACCGCCGTCCAGATGAAGGTGGCAATCAACTTGACCCTGATCGTGGAGATGGTGGCGTTCTGCGAATCGGTGGCGCTCGCCGAGCGGGGCGGCGTGGACCGGGCGGTGGCGGTGGATGCGATGCTGAAGAGCGTGGTCGCCTCCCCGGTGATGGCGTATCGGGGTCCCTTCATCCTCGACATGCCGGACAAACCGCTGGCGGACGTCACCTTGCAGCAGAAGGACATGGTGCTGGCCCTCGAGGTGGCCCGACGCCAGGGCTCCCCGGCGCCCCTGGGCGCGGTGGCCAACGAGCTGCTCAACGCCTGCCGGGGTCTCGGCATCGATCACCGTGACTTCGTCACCGTGTTCGATGTATACCACCTGCTTTCGGGTGGACGATGACCGATCGCTACCACACCAACCTCGACCGCGTGGCTCCGGTGGGAGGCCTCCGCCCCGACGAGGGGTGGGTGGACATGGAGGTTCGCTTCCTGATCGACAAGGCCTCGGCCGGAACCAAAGACTTCCTTCTGGGCTGGACGGTGCTCCCGCCCGGGGCCCGCCACGACCGGCATCTGCATCGCAACGCCGATGAGTTCTTCGTCGTGCTCCAGGGGTCGGGCCGGATCTACACCGACGACGGCACCGAGCCCGCCGGCCGGGGCGACGTCATTTGGACCCCGCGGGGTCGCTGGCACGGTTTCGACAACACCGGCGAAGAGGAGGCGGTCCTGGTCTGGGGCTGGTCAGGCTGCGGCTCACTGGAGGATTCCGGCTACGAGGTGGACGCGGGACGGTGAGCGTCCCCTGGGAGGATCCCCGGGTCGAGGAAGGGCTGCGGCGGCAACTGGCGCGACGGCGTCGCATGCTCGAGGGCGGGGCGGTCGGAGTGGGGTGGAAGGTCGGTTTCGGGGCCCCGTCGTCTCTCGAGCTGATGCAGGTCACGGCTCCGCTGCTGGGTTACCTCACCGACGCCACGGTGTTCCAGTCCGGGGTCACGATCGAGGTGGGCGATTGGGTGCGAGGAATAGTGGAGTTCGAGGTGGCGGTATACCTCGGGGGGGATCTGGGGCCAGGGGCATCGGCCGACGAGGCCCGAGCCGCCATCTCCGCGGTAGGTCCGGCCATCGAGCTGGCGGACATCGACCTGCCGCTCGAGGCCGCGAACGTCGCCGAGATCTTGGCGGGTGACATCTTCCACAAGGGAGTGATCTTTGGAGAGGCGGACCCCGACCGCGCCGGGTTGGACATCAGCGGGCTGGTTGCCCGCATCCTCGTCGACGGAAAGGAGCGGGCCGTCACGTCGGACCTCGAGGCGCTCACCGGGGACTACCCGTCGATCGTGGCCACGGTGGCGAACAGCCTCGTCGCCAACGGAGAGCGGTTGCGAGCCGGGGACGTCATCATCACCGGATCGGTGATCCCGCCCTTGCCGCTGGCCGAAGGAACGGAGTTCGCCTTCTTCCTCGCCCCGTTTGATCCCATCTCGGTTCGCGCCGGGTGAGGGCCGCGCAGGTCGCGACCCTGGCTTCCCCTCAGGTGACGCCGCGGATCTGGTGACTCGCCGCGAGACGGCGTCAAGAGCCCCCGGAGCCGGCCAGGGAGTCGGACGGCAGATCGGGCTCGTAGCGGTACCGAACGAAACTCGGGGCCCACCTGGCCAGCGCCACGGTTCCCAGGATGCATGCCAACCCGCCCGAAACGATCGAGAACCTCACCGAGGTCAGGGCCGCCACCACCCCCGCCTCCAGGTCGCCGAGTCTCGGTCCTCCGCTCACCACGGCGAGATGAACGGAGCTGATTTCGCCACGGAGGGCGTCGGGGACCGTGAGCTGGACCATCGAGCTCCTGAAGATGGCGGACACGACATCGGCCGCGCCCGCCAACGCCAGCATGGTCACGCCGATCACCAGTGACTTCGAAAACCCGAACACGGCTATCGAAACGCCCCAACCGATGACGGCCACGATCACGGCGATGCCCTGTCGCCTAACCGAAAGGACCCATCCCGAGGTCAATGCTCCCAGGAGCGCGCCAATCCCGGGAGCTGCATACAGCAGGCCCACCGTGAACGCATCTCCCCGATAGACCTCGGTGCATGGCAGGGAACAGCGCGGTTGGCATCCCGAAGACCATCGCATTGAGATCTATGAGCAGCGCCGCCTGGATGACGCGATGGCGGCGCAGATACCTGAGGCCCTCGGCGATCGAGGACAGTCCCACCCTGCGCCCGCCACCGACGACCGGGATGTTGGGGACCCGACCGACCAGGGCGGCACCTAGCAGGAACATCACTGCTTCAACCCCGTAG
>CAYFYE010000104.1:0-7935 GCA_964347285.1 uncultured Acidimicrobiia bacterium | reverse complement strand
CGGCCTCCTCACTGCCCAGGTAAGCCACCGCCGCGGCGACGTCGGCGCCGCTGCCGACGGCCGGCAGCACCTGGAGGGCGGCGGCCGTCTCTCCGAAGCGGGCCCGCTCGTCTTCTTCGGTGGAGCCGCGCAACTCGGAGGGGATCAACCCGGGACGAACGATGTTGACCCGGATGCCGTCCGGGCCCAGGTCGACGGCCCACGCCCGGGACATGGCCTCGACGGCCCCCTTGCTGGCCACGTACCCGAAGCGCCCCCGGCGGGACCGATACACCACCGTCGAGCCGACGTTGATCACCGCTCCCCTGCTCTTTCGCAGCTCGGGGACCGCAGCCCGCGTGCTCAGGAAGACCCCGATCACGTTGGTGTGGAGCATGGATTCGAAGTCGGCCTGGGCCAGCTCCTCCAGTGACCCTGAATCTCCATACCAGCGTTGTTCACGAGCACGTCGATGCCCCCGAAGGCAGCGGCGGCCGACGCCACCAGACGCTCGCAATCGGCGGCCACGGTGACATCGACCTCGACCGTTTCGACCGCGCCGGGCAGCCCGGAACACTCCTCGACGAGTTGCCTCAGCCGGTCGGCGCGGCGGGCGGCCACCACCACCCGGGCACCTTGGTCGGCCAGCCGACGCACCATGTGAGAACCGAGGCCGCTGCTGGCGCCGGTGACGACGAACCTCCGTCCCTCCAGGTTCAGCGCCCGACTCCTCTCTCCACCACCTAGGGCTCGATGATGATCTTGAGCGCTCCGCCGGTGCGCTGCATGAACGCGTCGAACGCCTCGGCGAAGTCGACGAGCGGGAACCGGTGGGTGATGAGCTCCTTCACCCGGATTCGGCCGTCGACCACCAACGGTATGACGTGGCGCATCTCCCCCGCCGAGGCCCGCACCCCCACCAGCTCGTGCTCGTACAGGACGAGATCCTGGAGCGGCAGCGTGACCTCTTCGACCGGGATACCGACGGCGGCGATCCGGCCTCCCTTGCGCACGACTTTGAGGCTCCCCACGAAGCTGTCGGGGACGCCGGCGCAATCGAGGACCACGTCGGCTCCCAGGCCAGCGGTGTGCCGGCGGACCTCGCCGAGCGGATCGGCGCCGGTGATGTCCACCGTCTCGTGACCCAGGTCGGCCGCCTTGGCGAGCCGATCACCCCGCCCGAGCACGATCACTCTTGCGGCGCCGCGCGCCTTGGCGGCATCGGCGGCCAGCAGCCCGATCGGTCCCGGCCCGAAGATCGCCACCACATCCCCGGGCCGAACGCCGCCCCGGTTGGCGGTATGCAGAGCGATGGAGGCCGGGTCGAGCACCGCGCCTTCGGCGAAGCTCAACTCGTCCGGGAGGCGAAACACGCTCTTGACGCCGTGCACCACGAACTCGGCATAGGCGCCCTGGTAGTTGTGTCCATATTGCCGGTGCAGCCCGGCCACGCCGTAGTTCTCGCACACGTTGTAGGCGCCTTCGACACATTTCTGGCAGAAGCCGCAGGCATCGTGAGAGGTCCCCGCGACCCGGTCGCCGACCTTCCAGCCGAGGAGCTCGGCCCCGGCCCCAACGTCGACGACCTCTCCGGCCCACTCGTGTCCGGGAATGAACGGAAAGGACGGAGGCCAGAAGCCCGGATAGTCGCCGTTGATCAAGTGGGCGTCGGTACCGCAGATCGTCACCGCCCGGACCCGGCAGAGCAGCTCGTTCCGGTCCGCCCGGGGCTCTTCGACCTCTTCTATCGAGAACCGGTTGGGCTCGGCAACGACCAGCGCTTTCATCTTGACACTCCTAGATCATCGCCAGCGGATCGACCATCGATCCGGTGGCGCCTCTGATCTTCAACGGGAGCGCCACGAAGAGGAACTCATAGACGCGCTCGGCGGCCAGTTCCTCGAGGTACACGCTCTCCAGCAGATAGATCCCGTTCTCGATCAGCAGCTTGGTGTGGACCGGTTGCGGATTGGCCGGCGTACCCCGATCGGGGGCCGGCTGCACCTCATAGGTCTCGGTGTCGGTGCCGGTGGCGACCACTCCCCGCTCCAGCAGCCACTCGGCGGCCGAGAGGTCGGGACCGGCGGTGCGGTGCTCGGCCATCTTGTCGGCGTCGGGCCAGTAGGCCAGGTAGCCGGTGCGGATGAGCACGACGTCCCACGGGCCGACCTCGACGCCCTCCCACTCGGCGATGGCCTGCATCTCCTCGGCGGGCACCGGCGAACCGGCTTCAAGCGCCTCGATCCCGCGAAATCCGGGCGCGTCGAGGAGTACGCCCCGGGTGAAGAAGGGCGGAAGCTTCTCGGCGTCGCCGACCGTCGGGCCCCAATCGGTGAGATGCTCGGCGGTGTTGCCGCCCCCGTACCAGCGGTTGTCGTCGCCCACGGTCATGTGGGCCAGGGCGTCGATGTGCGCCCCCGAGTGTGACGTGGCCGACACCACCTCCGCCATGTACCCCAGCCCGGCATCATTGGGCGGGCCCCAGGGCTGGGCTCCCTCGGCCCGGATCCCCGGCGGGGTCCGGTAGGAGATCACCTGGAACGGGGGATGGCCCGGAAAGAGGGGCATGCCCGGGAAGCGGGACGTGGCCAGCGAGAACCACCGCCCCTCTTTCACCAACCGGGCCGCCTCGACCATCTTGTGGGCCGGGATGTCTGCGATCGGTCCTACTTCTTTGTACGTGGTCATTGCTTCTCCCTGAGTGCTCTCCACACCCGTTCCGGCGTCAGGGGCAGGTCGCGAATGACGACTCCGGTCGCCTCGGTCACCGCCGACGCCACTGCCGGAGAGGTGGCCAGCAGACCGCTCTCGCCGGCGCCTTTCGCTCCGTAGGGTCCCGGCCCGTCCATGTTCTCGACGATCATCGACTCCATCTCCAGGGGAACGTCCTTGGTGGTGGGAATCCGGTAGTCGAGCGCCCCCAGATTCAGGATCCGGCCTGAGTCATCCAGGATCAGGTGCTCCATCAGCGTATGGCCCAGCCCCATGATGGCCGCCCCCTCATCCTGCATCTCGACGTGCTGCGGGTTGATGGCTTTGCCGACGTCGCTCACGGAGACGTGCCTGGTCAACAGAACCTCACCGGTTTCCTGGTCCACCTCCACCTCGGAAGCGGTGCAGCTGAACTCGTAGAACGAGGGACTGCCCCCGAGCGGATGGTCGGGGTCGTGCTCGCCTCGATAGGAACCGGAGGCGATCACTTCGCCCCGCACCGGCCCCAGACATTCCCCGAGCAGCTCCACGTAGGTGAGCTCCCGGTCCCCCAGTCGGGCTACACCGCTGTCGATGGTCACCTCCTCCGCCGGCAGCGAGAAGGTCTCCATTGCCAGCTTCTCCAGTTGCGCCTTCACACCGTCACAAGCGTTCATCACCGCCCGGCCCATGAACACGGTCGACCGGCTGGCCGAGGTCGAGTAGTCGAAGGGAACCGTGGCAGTGTCACCCATCACGATCGTGATCTTGTCGGCGTCCAGGCCTAGTTCCTGGGCGACGATCTGGGTGAGAATCGTCCGCGCCCCCTGCCCCATGTCCGACGTTCCAGCGATGACCGAGACGCTGCCGTCGTAGAGCAGCCGGACGATCGAATACGAGGCACCGGCCGTGGCCGAGGACTTGATTCCCACCGCAATTCCTCGACCCCGTCCCGGAGCCAACGGAGTTCTCCAGCCGATTGCGGCGGCCGCCTTCTGCACGGCTTCCGCCCAGTTCCCGTCCGCCGGGGTATCTCCGGGCACTAAGGACTGCCCCTTCTCGGCGAGATTGCGGAGTCGGATCTCGACCCGGTCGATGCCCAGTTGCCGGGCCGCTTCGTCCATCTGCGACTCGAGGGCCCATGACACCTGGGGGGTGCCGAATCCCCGAAAGGCGGTGCTGGGAGTGGTGTGGGACAGGAGTGCTCGAGCAATGATCCGGGCATCGGTCACCCGGTACGGGCCGCATGCCAGGTAGTTGCTCTTGCCGATCACCCGGGCGGCAATGTCCACGTAGGCGCCGGTGAGGAAGTTGCTCTCCACGTCCTGAAAGCGGATGGTGCCGTCGGAGTGGAACCCGGTGCGCATGCGTATCCGGCACGACGTTCGTCGCACCGCCTGGAAGGTCTCTTCGAGCGTCAACACCAACCGTACGGGGCGACCGGTCCGGAGGGCCAGGAAGGCCACGAGCGGCTCGTACTTCGGGTAGCCCTTGCCGCCGAAGCCGCCCCCGGGATCGGGGGAGATCACCCGCACCTTGGCCAGGGGGAGATCGAGGACGCCGGCGAGCACCCGCTGCAGGAGGTAGGGATGCTGGATCGAGCTCCATACCGCGATCCCGTCTTGTTCCGGAGCCGCCATGAAGGCGTGCGGCTCGATGGCGAAGTGGGTGACCATCGGGAACGAGTAGACGTTCTCGACCACCAGGTCGGCCTGGACCCCGTCCACGTCCCCCCAGCCGTAATTCCACTCCCGCATGATGTTGGTCCCGCGCAATGGGTCGTCCGGTCGGAGGTCGGGCTCTTGCACGAGCGGGGAGTCGGGGTCGAGCGCTGCATCGACCGTGAAGACGCCGGGCAGTTCCTCGTATTCCACCTCGATGAGGTCGGCGGCTGCCTCGGCCGCATCCTTGCTCTCGGCGGCGACCGCGGCCACCGGCTCCCCGTGATACTTGGTCTCCCCCACCGCCAGCACCGGCCGATCCTGGTAGTGAGGCCCGTAGCGAGGCACGGGCTGGGGCAGGTCGGCGGCGGTGATGATCGCCCTCACTCCCTCGACCCGTCGTGCGACGTCGGTGTCGATCGAGCGGATACGGGCCCGGGCGCAATCCAGATGCACCAGCTTGACGTGCAGCATCTCCTCCAGATGAAGGTCGCCCACGTAGCGCTGCAAGCCGGTGACCCGCTGATAACCGCCCACGCGTTTGGTCGATTGTCCGATTCGACTCACTCAGCCTCCTCCTCCGCAGCGGCCAGCACCGCGGCGCGGATCTGGGCGTAGCCGCCGCACCGGCACAGATTCCCCGACAACCCCTCGCTGACCTCGGCCGCGGTGGGGTGGGGATTGTGGTGAAGCAGATAGTGGGCCGACATGATCATGCCGGGGATGCAGAAGCCGCATTGCACCGCTCCCTTGCGGAGGAACGCCTCCTGGACGGGGCTAAGTCGGCCGTCGCGAGCCAGCCCCTCGATGGTGGTCACCTCGCTCCCGTCGGCTTCTACGCCCAGCATCAGGCAGGAGTTCACGGCCCGGCCGTTCACCAATATCGTGCAGGCCCCGCACTCGCCCTCGGCACAGCACTCCTTCGTGCCGGTCAGGTCGAGCTGGTCACGCAGGACTTCGAGCAGCGTGTGGTGTGGGGCGACGTCGAGGGTGTAGTGATCCCCGTTCACCCGCATGGTCATGGCCATCGATTCCATCATCCCGCCGCCAGTCGATCGAAGGCGATGCGCAGAGCCCGCTTGCTCAACACCATCAGCATGGCCCGGCGATACTCGCGACTTCCCCGCACATCGGAAATGGGGCTGGCCCGGGCGGTGAGCCCGGCGAGGATCTGCTCCTTCTCGTCTTCCCCCACCCCCGGATCGGCCAGGCGTCCGCTCTCATCGGCCGCCAGGAACGGGCGGGGCCCCACCGCCCCGAATGCGAACCGGGTTGTGCCGGCCGCGTCGACCGCGCAACACAGGCTGATCGTGGCCAGATCGACGCCGCGCCGCCGCGTCATCCTGGCGAAGGCGGCGCCGATCGGGCCCTCGGGCAGCGGCAGGTCGATCGAGGCGACGAGCTCACCCCGCTCCAGCACGGTCTTCCCCGGCCCCAAGAAGAATTCATCGAGGGGAACGCGACGGTCGCCGGCGGCCGTGGTCAGGTTGACCTCGGCCCCGTAAACGAGGAGGGCCGGCGCCGTATCGGCCGCGGGCGACGCGTTGCAGATATTGCCGGCCAGGGTGGCCCGGTTGCGAATCTGGATCGAGCCGACCACGGCGGCCGCCTCCACGAGCGCCGGGAAGTGGCCCTGAACCCGCTCGTCCTCGATGACGTCGGTGAGCACCGTCGACGCGCCGATCCTCAGCACCGAGTCGTTCTCGCTGATCTGCGGCGCGAGTTCGGTGACGCTCTTGAGGTCGATCACCAGCTGGGGCCTGATCGTCCCCGTGCGAAGCCCGATGAACAAGTCGGTTCCTCCCGAAAGCACCCGGGCTTCGGGGCCGTACTCCTCCAGCAGGGCGAACGCCTCGGCGGCGGTCTGCGGCCGGGCGTACCGAAACGGCTTCACCGGCTCTCAGAGGCGGCCATGCCTCGACCTCCCGTCAGATGACGTCGTCGACCTCGTCCATCAGCACCTGCGGCGTAGCGGCCCGCACGAAGTAGTAGGGACGCACGCAGAAGTTCTCGACGAATCCCGCCCGAACCTGCCGCAGAGCTTCGGTATCGACCATCGGCATCGGAAACCCGGGAGCCAGCAGCTCGTTGAGCAGGAAATAGTCCTGCAGCGAGTGCAGCGTCTGGAACTGGGCCTCGAACGGAATCATCTCCGACAGGCTCGGATCGAAGTTGCCGTCGATGGCCGGAACCACCACCACGTCGACGTTGCTCGGCTGGTCGTAGTTCTCCCACGTGGGCATCTCGCCGAAGAACTTCACGACGCCCTGGCTGGGTGCGGCCTTGTCGGCCCGCTCGGTCCCCTTGGCCCGCTTGCGCAGGAACACGTCCTTGGAACCCATGACCGCTCGTCCGTCCTCATCGACGACGGTGGTTTCGGTCGACACCAGCATCCCACCCCGGCGGCAGGCCTCGATCTGCGCCATGCTCTTGCCGTGGTTGGACTGACCCCCCAGGAACACGATGGTCTTGTCTCGATATCGAACGGCCGAGGCATGGAAGGGATGGAGCCCCTCGGCTTCCATCTTCAGGGCCAGCATGGTGACCACGACCTTCTGCAGCGGGCCGGCCGCCCAGTCGCCGGCAAAGGTCATCACTCCGTCCCGATAGGTGATCGACTTCGGGTCATCCTGGTTCCAGACGATGTCGGGGGCGGGAAGGGTGACTTCCGGCTCGACGCGCACGTCGGCCAGCCGGTAGTTGAGGAAGGTCATGTCCTCGAGAATGTGCTTTACCGGCGCAGACCCGAACACGTCGATCCTGAGCCGGGCCGGACCGGCCCTCAGTTGTTGTGATAGCTGCAGCATTCCGTTTCCTTTCAGTAGGGCACGGGCCCGCGCCGTCGTTGGGCCGGCGGTCATGCGGTGATCGGGCGAGATTGCAGGAGGTAGATGTCCCCCTCCTCGATCGCCCACTCGATGTCCTGGGGCGTCCCGAACAGCTCTTCCAGACGCCGGCCGAACCCGGCCAGGCGTTCCAGCTCCTCCTCGGTGAGCACCTGGGAAGTGGCCTGTTTCTCTTCCAGGGGGACCTCGACGGTACCGCCCTGAGCATCCCGCACCACTGCAATGTCCTGACGGGAGACGAGGCTCCGCTTCAGATGGCCGTCGCGATCGATGACGTAGTGGTCGGGAATCACCCTCCCCGAAACCACCGCCTCGCCGAGGCCCCAGGCCCCCTCGACCAGCATCTGATCGTGTCGGCGCCGCACCGGATCGGTCGTGAAGAGCACGCCGGCCTTGTCGGGGGCGAGCTGGCGTTGAACCACCACGGCCATCCCCAGGTTCTCCAGGGACCCCCGCCGGCGCCGGTAGAACAGGGCCCGCTCGGCAAAGAAAGACACCCAGCAATTGCGCACGCTCTCCAGCACGGCTTCGCCGCCCCGCACGTTGAGAAACGTCTCCTCCTGACCGGCGTAGGAGGCTCCGTCCGCCGGAACGCTGGAGCGAACTGCCACCGGGGGTTCATCCTCGCCGAGGTCTGCGTAGGCCTGTCTGATCTCGTGAGCCACACCTTCGGGCGGCGGCGATTCGCCGACCAGGGTCTGGACCTGCTCGGCGATGGGCCAGGCGGCATCGTCGCTGTCGATCTGGGCCAGCAGCCG
>CAYFYE010000103.1:0-7948 GCA_964347285.1 uncultured Acidimicrobiia bacterium | reverse complement strand
GGTTCCGGCCCGACGAGGACTACCCGCGCCGGGGAACCGGAGAGCGCATTCCCGGACTGGAAGAGGCGCTGCTCATCTACCCCGACCGCCTCTTCAACCTGGACGTGAAGCAGCCGGGGATCGAGGGCGATCTGGCGGAGCTGGTCCGGCGCCTCGGCGCCGAGGATCGGGTGCTGGTCGGCTCGTTTCACGATCGGCGCATCCAGCGCTTCCGCAAGGCCAGCGCCGGCCGGGTGGCCACCTCGGCCGGTCCCGCCGAGGCTTCGGCGGCCTGGGCCGCCTCCCGCGTGGGACGGGCCGCCCCCGGCCCGGCCGACGCACTCCAGATCCCGGCCCGACTGAGAGGATTGGGCACGATCGACGAGCGCTTCGTGGCCGCCGCCCACGCCGGCGGTAAGCACGTGCACGTGTGGACGGTCAACGAGATGGCCGAGATGCATCGTCTACTCGATGTCGGGGTGGACGGCATCGTCACCGACCGGCCCGATCTCCTCATCGGGGTGCTGAACGCCCGACGTCTCCGGCAGTGAGCGAGCGCACCGGCCTCGGCTCCCGTTACTGGAAACTCTGGTCGGCAAGCGTCGTCTCCAATCTGGGAGACGGGGTGGGCCGGGTCGCCTATCCGTGGTTGGCCTCGGCCGTGACGCGCAACCCGCTCCTGATCGCCCTCATCGGGGTCGTGCAGCGGGTGCCCTGGCTGCTGTTCGCCCTTCCGGCCGGCGTCGTCACCGATCGGGTCGACCGGCGCAAGCTGATCCTGTGGATGGACGTGATCCGGTTCGCCACGACGACCCTCGTGGCTGTGGTCGTGCTGGCCGGCCAAGGGTCGCTTCCCGATCCGGCGGCGGTGGCGGAGGGCGATTTCCGCACGGGGCCGGAGGCCTATCTGGTGCTGCTGTACGCCTCGGCCCTGATCTTCGGCTTCGCCGAGGTGCTGCGAGACAACGCCGCGCAAACCATCTTGCCCGCAGTGGTCCGTACCGACCAGCTGGAGCGAGCCAACGGCACCCTGTGGGGCGCGGAGACGGTGACCAACGACTTCCTGGGCCCTCCGCTGGGTGGTGTGCTGATCGCCGTTGCGTTTTCGCTGCCGTTCTTCTTCGATGCGGCCACGTTCGCATTGGCGGTGGTGCTCGTCGCCCTCATCGCCGGCAGCTTCTCTCCGGCCGGAGCGGGCCGAGCCGCCGCCGGGGAAGCGGGCTGGCGCGGGGAGATCGCCGAGGGCTTCGGCTGGCTGTGGCGCCACCCCCTGCTCCGCTCGCTGGCGGTGATCCTGGGGCTCATCAACGGGTTGGCCATGATGGGGTTCTCGGTCTTGGTCCTCTACGCCCAGGAGATCCTCGAGGTCGGCCCCGAGTTGTTTGGCATCCTCGGCAGTGCCGGAGCCGTGGGCGGGGTGATCGGAGCTTTCACCGCATCCCGGATATCGCGCGCCGTGGGAAGCGGAAACGCGCTGCGGATGACGCTGGCCGGAGAGTCAGCGTCGGCGCTGCTGATAGGGGTCACGTCGTTCTTCGTGGTCGCCTACGGAGCGCTCGTCTTGGCGGCGTTCCTGGCCGTGCTCTGGAACGTCATCACGGTGTCGTTGCGCCAATCGATCATTCCCGATCAGCTGTTGGGCCGGGTCAACAGCGTGTATCGGTTCTTTGGCTGGGGAATGATGCCGATCGGAGCGGCCCTCGGTGGAGCCATGGTGTGGGTCTTCGAGCGGATGGGCGACCGCAGCCTGGCCCTGCGGATGCCGTTCATCGTGGCGGCCGCCGCTTATGTGCTCCTCTTCGTCTACGCCGCTCCCAAGCTGACGACCCAGCGGATCGAGCAGGCTCGAGCCGGAGCCGGGCGATCCGCTGAGTAGCGGTCAGCCCCTTCGCCGGGAGCGCAGGATGGCGGCGGCGGTCAGGGCGCCGGCCGCCAGGGCCAGGGTGGCGCCCGAGATGATCGGCACCGGCCGCGCCAGCCGGGTGCGCAGGCTCACCTGGCGCTGGAACTCCAGAATGGGCCAGCCCCGTTCCTCGGCCACCCTGCGCAGCTCTTTGTCGGGGTTGACCGCCACCGGGTTGCCCACCTCTTCGAGAAGAGGCATATCGGTGGCACTGTCCGAGTAGGCGTAAGACTCATCGAGGGCCAGGCCGTCCCGTTCGGCGATGCGTCGCACCTCGGCCGCCTTGTCTTCGCCGTAGGCGTAGAACTCGAGTTCACCGGTGAAATGTCCGTCGGCGTCCACCTTGGCCCGGGTGGCGATCACCTCGTCGACCCCGATGTAGTGGGCCAGGGGCCGGACGATCTCTTCGGGGCTGGCCGAGATGATGACCACCCGCCGCCCCTGGCGCAGATGGTCATCGATGAGAAAGAGCGCTTCTGCGTAGACCAGCGGCGCGACGATCTCCTCGAGCGCTTCCTCGACCAGATCCTCGACTTCGTCTCGGTTCCAGCCCCGGGTCAGAGAGAGCATGGCGGCCCGGACCCGCTCCATCTGGTCGTGGTCGGCACCAAACAGGACGTAGAACAGTTGGCCGAGGCCGGCCTTGAGCAGCGATCGACGCCCGAGCATCCCTGCCTTGTAGAGAGGGCGGCGGAAGGCCAGCGCCGACGACTTGGCAATGACCGTCTTGTCGAGATCGAAGAACGCCGCTTGCTGCATCAACGGGATTCTACGAAGGGGTCCGGGGAATCCTGGGCGGGGCAACGGGGCCGGAGCCCCCTCGGCTCCCACTCCGGCCCCGTTGCTCGCAGACCAGTAGGCCCAACGCCAGGATCTACCTCGATTCAGCGTGGCGTCGAGAGGCTACCTCCGACCCGGTACGCATCTCGACACCGGGCTCATCGTCAGGGTATGAGCCCGCCCGGTTCGACCGATAGGGGCGAAAGACCCGTCGCGGCCGGCGCGGACCCCTTGAACCCGTCACCGCCCCAACCTACGTTGTCGAAGCTCAACCTGAGGTCAGATCCGGTGCCGGTCCTTTCGATATGGACGCCGGAGGACGGAATCCTGGGAGCCGTGGCGCCCCTCGGGCTGGCGGCCGCGGCGGGGGGCCCGGCACTGGTCGTCGATCTCGATCCGGACGGACCGCTCTACCCCGGGCCGGCCTCCCTGGCCTCCCTGGTTGCCGGGGGTCCTCGTCGAGACGATCTCGAACCCCGCTTCGGGGACCTGGCGGTATTGCGTAACGGCGGGGTGGGGGCTGCGGAAGCAAACGGGGTGGTGACGGCCCTCGTCGAGCGCTGGCCGTTCGTCGTGCTGCGACTGGGAGGGCGGCCCCGGCCCGAGGCGACCGGGGTCCCCGTCGTTCCGGTACGAGTGCTGATCCCCGGGGGACTGTTTCCCTCCGAATCGGGCCCGGCCGTCTATCAGTACTCCGGCTGGAAGGTGTCGGTACCCCAGCCTGCCATCGTCCTGCCTCGACCCCGACCCCGCACCTGGTCGGCACTGGCCCAGGGTTTACGCCCGGTGCCGGATCGCTGGCTCCGGACCTGGCGTCGGGTCTGGAGTATGCCGTGGCGGTAACCGAGCGGATCGCCCGGCGCCTCGTCGAGTCCGACGTGCCCCTGGAGCGGGTTCCGTTGCTGGCGGAAGCGCGACGGGTGGCTGCCGAGGAGGCGCCGTTGGCCGGACCGGAGGCTGCGGTGGACGCCGTCGACGCCGTCGTCGGACTGGGACCTCTGGAGCCGTTGTTGCGCGATCCGGCGGTGAGCGACGTACTCGTCAACGGTCCCAAAGAGGTGTGGGTGGAACGCCACGGGGAGCTGAGGCGGGTCGACATCGGCTTCGAAGGGCCAGAGGATGTGATCGCCGCAGTGGAGCGGGTGCTGGCTCCGCTCGGCCTTCGTCTCGACCAGGCCTCGCCGGCCGTAGATGCCCGCCTCCCCGACGGCTCCCGCCTTCACGCCGTCATTCCTCCGGTAGCGGTCGACGGCCCGGTGGTCACGGTGCGACGCTTCACCGAGGCCGTTCCCGATCTCCCCTCCCTGGTCGCCTCCAAGGCCATCACCCCCGCAGGCGCCGATCTCCTGGCTCACGCCGTAACGGAACGGTGCAACCTGTTGGTGTGCGGGGGGACCGGGGCCGGCAAGACCACCCTCCTCAACCTGCTCTCGAAGGTCATCCCGGACCACGAGCGGGTGGTGACGGTGGAAGACGCCGCCGAGCTCAGGATGAGCGGGCACGTGGTGCGCTTGGAGGCCCGCCCGGCAAATGCCGAGGGTGCGGGCGAGGTTTCGCTCCAAGCCCTCCTGCGGCACGCGCTGCGGTTGCGCCCCGACCGGATCATCGTAGGGGAGGCTCGTGGTCCCGAGGCCCTCGACATGATCCAGGCGATGAGCACCGGGCACGACGGATCCATGTCGACCGTGCATGCCTCGAGTCCCGACGAGGCGTTGCTGCGTCTCGAGAATTTGGCGCTTTCCGGCGAGCGGAGGGTGGTGGCCGAAACCGTTCGGCGCCAACTCCGCTCCGCGCTCGACCTGGTGGTGCTCATGGTCCGCCGCAAGGGGAAGCGGCGCGTCGAGATGATCGCCGAGGTAACCGACGAGGGCTGCCGAGAGGTCTTGCGGTGCTGACGGCGTTGGCGCTGGCATGGCTGATGTGGGTCGGAACACATCCGGTGGCCGTGGTCATCGTTGCCGTGGCATTGCTTCGTCCCCTGTGGTTCCTCCTGCTCAGTGCTCTGTGGACCGTCGGTTATCGGCTGTGGCGTCGGCGCCGGACCGACGGCACCGCCGGGGAGACCGGGTTCCTGGAAGGGATGGCGGCCGAGCTACAGGCCGGGGCATCCCTGCGAGGCGCGCTGGAGGCGGCCGCCATGCGCGCTCCCGGCCTTCCTCTTCACTTGGCGGTTCGCCGGGCCCGGGCCGGGCGGCCGGCCGCCGAGGTCGCCGAGGCTCTCGGCCCGGCCCTGCCGACCAACGGGCGCCTGGTGGCAGCCGCGTTCCGGCTGGCGGCCGTCACCGGCGCTCGCACCGCATCTCTGTTCGGTGCGCTCGCCGTCCGCTCTGCTGAGGCGGGCGACCTGCTCAGAGAGCAGAGAGCCGCTACGGCTCAAGCTCGGTTGTCGGCGTGGGTGGTCGGCGCTGCTCCGCTGGTGCTGCTGGCGCTGACGTCCGTCCTGGGAGGGGGCTTTTCGTCTTTGCTGGCGGCCGGGCCGTCCGGTTGGGTGCTCGGGGGAGCGGGTTTGTTTCTGGAGGCCCTGGGGGCGACCGCCGTGTGGTTGATGATGCGGCGGGCGTTGGTGTGAGTCTTCTGCTGGCCCTGGTGGTCGGCTGGGCGGCTGCGGAGTTGGCCGCCGGCCGGGTCGGGGTGCCGCCGGTCTCCATCGGGCTGGGGGTCACGCTGGCCGCCTGGCAGCCGGCGGTGGCCACATTGCTCGGCATCGCTTGGTGGGCCCGCCGCCTGAGAGCCGGCCGGGTCGGCCGGCGACGCTCCAAAGTCGCCGCCGATGGCGACGTGGTCGTTCTGGCCGAAATGGTCGGCCTGGGGCTGAGCGCAGGCCTCACGTTCCGGACAGCGTTGGAGGCGGCGGCCGGTGAGGTGCACCCGCTGCTCGGCGATGAGGTGAACGGCGTGCTTCGCAGATCGCGTCGCACCGGCCTCGAGACGGCCCTGGCCGTTGCCGAGGGCCGGGCAGCACCTTTGTATCGGTTGGCGGCTCGGGCAGCGGCGAGTGGGGCTCCGGTGGGGGAGGCAGTGGCCGGCCTCGTGAACGAGCTGCGACGCGCACAGCGAGCCCGGGCCCTCGAGTCGATCCGGCGTCTGCCCGTGCGCCTCCTCCTTCCCCTGGCGCTGCTCATTCTTCCCGGCTTCGTGCTTCTCACCTTGGGCCCGGCGCTGCTGGCCGGACTGGAGCGACTCACCCTGACACTTCCCACCGTCGTCGGCCGGCTGCCGACCTGAAGAAAGGAACCTCTGTGATTCGATGCGAGAAAGGTCAGGCCACCGCCGAATATGCCCTCGTGATGGTGGCGGCCGCCGCCATCGCCCTCGCCCTCATCATCTGGGCAGCCTCGACCGACGTGCTGCCCACCCTCTTCACCGCGGTGGTGCGCAAGATCAGCGATCTGGTCGGTGGAGCACCAGTGGGGTGACGGAGCAGGGGAGCGCCGTCGTCGAGTTTGCACTGGTCGTTCCGCTGGTGCTGGTTGTGCTGCTGGCAGGCGTGGAGGTGACCGTCGTGGCCCGTACCCAGCTCGAGCTGGTCAACGCGGCCCGGGAAGCGGCTCGCGAGGCGGCCGCCAATCCCGATCCCGCCCAGGCCGTCGCCGCAGCTCAGCGTTCCCTCGGGCCGACGCTGGGAGCACGGGTAGCTGCGTCGGTGCGGCGGCCCTCGAACGTGGGGGAGCCGGCCGAGGTGACGTTGCGGCTGCCCCATCGACTGGCGGCTCCGCTGCTCGGCGGGTTCATGGTCCAGCTTCGGGCCCGGGCGGTGATGCGGGTCGAGCGGTGAGCGGCGAGCGCGGGGCGGCGTCGGTCCTGCTGCTGGCCGTGGCCGTGCTTCTGGCGGGGACCACGACGGTGGTTGTCGCGGTGGGCCAGTACCTGACCGCCCGCTCCCAGGCGTCGGCGGCCGCCGACGCGGCCGCCCTGGCCGCGGCCCCGGTGACGTTTCGTCCTTATGGGGCGGCGGGCACGCCGGCCGCCGAGGCGAGCCGCTTCGCCGCGGCCAACGGTGCCCGGCTGGCTTGGTGCTCCTGCCCGGTGGATAGATCGTGGGAGCCGCGCACGGTCGTCGTCGAGGTTGAGCTGTCGGCCGAGGTGTTGTGGTTCGGCCACCGCACCGTACGGGCCCGTAGTCGGGCCCGCTTCGAACCGCCCCGGCTGTACCAGCCAAACCTTCCGGTCGTGGTCCGGCGCTGAGATCGGGTAATGGCCGGCCCTCGGTAGGCTGGCCCGGCGATGACCACTCTATGGGATCGGCTGGATCGAAAGATCGTGGCGTTTCTGGGCCGATGGGCCATCCCGGCCCTGCGCATCTCGCTCGGGGTCGTGTTTGCGTGGTTCGGTGCTCTCAAGGTGTTCGGGGTGACCCCGGTCACCGACCTCGTCGCCGACACGGTCTATTGGGTGGACCCCGACTGGTTTGTTCCGGTGCTCGGTGTGGCCGAGCTGGTCGTCGGTCTCGGCCTCATCACTGGGGTGGCCTTGCGCGCCGTGCTGGCCATATTCGCCCTGCAGATGGTGGGCACATTCCTGGTGCTCGTGGTTCAGCCCGACGTGGCCTTCCAGGACGGCAACCCGTTTCGGCTCACCGTCGAGGGTGAGTTCGTCGTCAAGAACCTGGTGTTGCTGTCGGCCGGGCTGGTCGTCGGCTCGACGGTGCGTTCCGGCTAGGACTCGGCCAGAGCGACGCGCAGCAACCGGATTGCCCCGTCTTTGGAGAGAGGTTCGTTGAAGTTGCCGCACTTGGGGGAGACCACACACGACGGACAGCCGGCACTACATGGGCACTCCTCGAGCGCTGCCAGGGTGGCGGCTAGGTGGCGACGGCCGGCCCGATAGCCGATGGGGGCGATACCGGCGCCGCCCGGGTAGCCGTCGTAGATGAAGAACCCGGCGCCGCCGAGGTCGGGATGGACGGCTGTGGACAGGCCGCCCACGTCCCACCGGTCGCAGATGGCGAACAGCGGCAGCATGGCAATGGCGGTGTGTTCGGCGGCGTGCAGCGTGCCCGGGGCCTCTGCAGCGCCGAGGGCGGCTCCGGAGAACAGCTCGTCGGGGATGGCGAACCAGAATGCCTGGGTCACCAGGCGGACCGGAGGGAAGTCGAGGGGCTCGGTAGCCAGGATCTCGCCCGTGCGGATGGCCTTGCGCTGATAGGCGACGACCCGGCTCTCCACCTCGACTTTTCCCAGCGCGTGGCCGATCCGGCCCATGCGCTCCTCTCGATCCACCTCGAGCACCACCAGGTCTTTCTCCTCTTTGGGCTGGGTGTAGTAGTCGACGGAGCGCTTGGTTACC
>CAYFYE010000102.1:0-8118 GCA_964347285.1 uncultured Acidimicrobiia bacterium | reverse complement strand
CAAGACGACGATGGCAACGCCGTTCAGGGCACCGCGACTGCAATCGTCACCTTCATCGACGCGTTGCCCTCGATCACGGTGGACAAGACCGCAGTGGCCGACATCGCCGAACCGGGCGGAACGATCACGTACACGGTATCGATCACCAACACCAGCGATCCCAACGACCCGGTGAGCCTGCTGTCGATCGTCGACGACGTCTACGGCGATCTCACCGATGCCGCCAATCCGCTCGTCTCCAACTCCACCTGCGCCCTGGCGATCATCCAGCCGGCCACGACCTACACCTGCACCTTCGAGGGGCAGTTCACCGGCAACGCCGGAGATGTGGAGACCGACACCGTTACCGTCAGCGGAGTCGACGACGAGCAGATCCCGGTGAGCGGCCAGGACGACCACACGGTCACGCTCGGCGACCTGCCGTCGGCGATCGAGGTGAGCAAGACCGCCGGCCCGGCCACGGTGCTCAGGACCGGCGGCGACGTCACCTTCGACGTGGTCATCAAGAACACCTCGGTGGCCGATACGGTCACCATCGACAAGGTGAGCGACGATCAGTTCGGCGACCTGTCGGCCGGATGCACGCCAACGCTTCCGGCCGTGTTGGCGCCGGGGGCCGCCCTCACCTGCACGTTCACCCAGTTCCTGTCGGGGACCGTTCCCGGTGATCACACCAACGTGGTCACCGCCAGCGGCCAAGACGACGATGGCAACGCCGTTCAGGGCACCGCGACTGCAATCGTCACCTTCACTCCGGTCATCGACCTCGAGCTCAACGTGGTGGCCCAGCCCCAGTTCGGCACGGTCGGCCTGCAGGGGGCGTACACGATCATTCTGACCAATATGGGCCCCTCGGACGCTACCGGGGTGGTAGTCGCCAACAAGCTCCCGGCCGGTGTCAGCTTCGCGTCCGACACCAGCGGAGGCGCCTTCGACCCGGCCACCGGACTGTGGCACGTGGGCACCCTGGCCGCCGGGGCCACGGTCCAGTTCACGATCGTGGTCAATCTCGATCAGGACGGGATCATGACCGACGCGGCCGAGGTGACGGCGGCCGATGAAGTGGACGTCGACTCCGTAACGGGCGACGGCATCGGCGACGACCGCGACCAGGACAAGATCGAGGTATCTCAGGTTCTGGGGACCACCACCCAGGTGGTGACGACGACCACGGCTCCGACCACTGCCACGACCACTGCGACCACCACTGCCGAGGCGCTGCCGGTGACCGGCTCCGAAACCGGCCGGCTGGCAACGACCGCATTGGTGCTGCTGGGCCTCGGCGGTCTGCTGGTACTGATCACCTATCGCTCTCGCCGGGCGCTGAAGGAAAGCAGGGACACCTAGGCGCCGACACACGGTGGGGGCGTACGAAGGGCCCCTCTTCGGAGGGGCCCTTACGTTTACGCTTTTTAGTTCTTGTCATCGGGGATAGCCGTGCTATCTTGCCTCGTCGCCGTTCCCAGACATAGGCCTTCGAGGGGTGGGTCTCCTAGAGGAGGAGAAGGGTCGTATGGGACTTACGAAGACTCTAAGCCGCAGCCGGGTGCGTATCGCCGCGCTTGCGGCCGTGGCGGGAATACTGCTGGCCTCGGCCGCACCGGTCGAGGCTCAAGAGGTTGTACCGGGCAATCCCTCGTGTACGAGTCTCGGCTACGCCTCCGGCTTCAAGCCGCAGCCGGAGCCGCCGCCCTCGGGCACGTACACGTTCCCGGGAACCAGCGAGACGGTGACCATCACGAGTGACGGCACGTTCTTTGGCTGGACGTCGACGATCGGTATCGACGCGGTGATCGTCAAGGGCGGGCCCAACGCCAACGTGTACGTCTATAGCCCGGAAGCGTTCTCCGACACCGGGCTGAGCTCGCCGATCAATCCGAACAACAACCAGCCGTACGCGATCAGCCACATCGAGTTCTGCTACGACCTCGATGCGCCCACCACGACCACGACGACGACCACGACGACCACGACGACGACAACAACCACAACGACAACCATCCCCACAGCTGCGACCGTGGCGCCGACCACGACGACTACAACATCCACAACGACAACCATCCCCACGGCTGCGACCGTGGCGCCGACCACGCTGATCGCGGCTCCCAGCGGTGTCCTCGGCAAGACGATTTCCTCGGTGAGCACGGTTCCCCAGACGGCGACTACGGCCGATTTCGTGGTGACGGGGACGTTCACGATCACCAATACCGGAGGCAGCGATCTCACCGTCACCGGATTGACCGATGAGGTGACCGTCACCGCCGGTGGGGTCAGTTCTCAAGCAACCGTGACCGAGCTGGTCACCAATCTCCAAGCGGGCGAGGTGATCCCATCGGGCGCCACGGAATCCTTCACGTACAACCTGACGGCGACGGCTCCGCTGGCGACCACCAATCTGGTCAATCAGGTGACGGTCACGTTTGCCGAGATCGGTCCGCTCACCGCCCAGGACCAGGCCCAGCTCCAGGCGGTGCTGGCCGAACAGGCCACCACTTCCACCACTGCCGCCGTCGCCCCGGCGACCCTTCCCGTCACCGGCAGCGTGTCGTCATCCGTGGCTGCGGTGGGCTTGATCGTCCTCGCCCTGGGCGGCCTGCTGGTGCTGATCACCCAGCGCTCCCACAGGGCGTTGCGGGCCGGGAAGAGAGAGGACCGCTAGGCCCCCGGACCGGCAGACTGCCGGAGCCGGGTGGCCGTCCCGTCGCCCGGCTCAGCCGGCCGGTCGTGCCTCTTCCAGCACGCTGTCGAGGGCGGCCACGAACTGGTCGGGAGGCAGCGAACCCCGCAGCAGCTGACCGGTGCCGCCGTAGATGATGACGAAGCTGGGGGTGGATTCGGCGATGCCCTGGGCGTCGTAAAGGTCGTCGAGGACGTGCTCCAGGCTGTCCCGGCCACCGAGGCACGTGGCGAACCTACCGGTGTCCAGACCGAGTTCTTCGGCTAGGCCGATCAGTTGGGGGTCGGGCGGGTCGACCGCCCAGCGGTCGACGGTCTCATAGAGGAGGTGGTGCATCTCCCAGAAACTGCCCTCGTCGGCGGCGCATTCGGCGGCGGCGGCGGCGGCCGGAGCCTGGGGATGGATGGAAAGTGGCAGGTTCTTGAATACCCAGAGCACGTCGCCGGCGTCGACGAAGGCGGTGTCGAGCACGGGCTGCGTATCGAGGGCATGGGCCCGGCATGCCGGGCACTGGAAGTCGCCGAACTCGACGACGACCAGTGGCGCATCGGGATCACCCTTGAAGGGATCGCCGGCGATCGTGCGTCCTGGACGATCGGGGTCGGGGGCCAATCCCTCGGGCGTCGCCCAGAAGGGCAGTCGGGACGAATCGGTCTGATCGGCTGCCTGCTGCTCCTCGACGGGCGGACCCTCCCCGGCAACCACCGCCTCGAGCCAGGTGATGAAGGTCTCGGCCGGGAGGGCACCGGACAGGACGTAGATCTCCCCGGTTTCGTTGTTCACCAACTGGAATGTGGGGGTGGCGCTGAAGCCCAGCTGTTGAGCCTCGGCCACGCTCTGGTCGACGATGGTGCGGGTCCGCCCGGCCGCCATGCACAGGTTGTAGGCGTCGACATCTGCCCCGATGTCTGCGGCCAGGCCGGCGAGAAACGGCACCGGATCGGGTAGAGCGGCCCACTGGCTCTGGGTGTCGAAGATCGCATGATGCATGGCCCAGAACAGCGCCGCTCCCTGCTCGGATACGCAGAGGGCGGCCGCCGACGCCGCCGGCGCTGCGGCGTGAAGCGACACCAGGGGAAGATCGCGGTAGATGAAGTTGACGTCGGCGCCGTTGCCGTAGCGCTCGAAGAGAGTCGGCTCGGTCTGTTGGAAGTGGCGAGCACAGAAAGGGCACTGGTAGTCGCTGAACTCGATCAGCGACACGGTGGCGTCTGGGTTTCCGAGATACGGATAGCCCTCCTCCGTGAAGCCGACCGGATAGCCGGCGAAGAGCTCGCGGCGGGCATCGGCGGGATCTTGCAGCGGCGCCGTGGCCGAGGTGGGTGGAGGGGCTTCCGTGGTGGATGGAGACCGGTCGGACGGCACCGAGTCGCCGGCCGGGGAACAGTCGCCGCCCTCGACGCAATCGTCCTCGGTGCCCAGCACCGGGATGTCGCTGGTGAGCCCAGTGGCCGCCGATTGATCGGACGATTGCCCGGGCGAGGTGCTGCAGGAAGCAGCCATCACCACCAGGGCAACCGCCGGGATGAGGAATCGGGACCGCCCCATGGTCTTCGGTCCGTCGCGAAGACGGCGCGCCGCCCGCCTAAGTGGTTCGGTCTGGCTCCGTGGAGAGTTGTTACCGGTCATTGAGTGCTGGACCTGGGGCGCAGTCGGGAGAGCGCCGACACAACACGGTTGGCGGACTGGCCCGGCCTCAGCCTACTGCAGGCGCCGGGCCGGTTACGCGGAAACGGCCCGAGCGCCCCATCGGTGGCGCCGGCACGTCGCGGCGTTCGCCTACTGCGGCGGTTGGGCCGGCTCGAGCACGGAGAAGACGGCGCCCCGGGGGTCCTGGAGGACCCCGATGCGCCCCACCTCGGGCACGTCGAAGGCGGGCGCCGGCGTCCTGCCGTCCAAGTCCTCGGCCCTGGTGACACAATCGTCACAATCGTCGACGGCAAAGTAGACGCCCCAGTAGTTGGGGATCGGTCCCATTTCTTCGGTCTTGGCCATCATGCCGGCCACGTAGGCGTCGCCCACCTTGAAGCTGGTGTACGGACCGTTGGGCATGTCCTGGGTCTCGGCGCCCCAGTCGAACAGCTCGGCATAGAACTTCTGGGCGGTGGCCACATCGTCGGTGAGCAGCTCGTTCCACGACAGGGTCCCGGGCTCGTTGACGAGGCCGGCACCGATGTGCGTCCTGGGCTCCCACAGCGAGAACATCGCTCCGGTGGGATCCTGCACCCCCGCCATCCGACCCGATCCCATGACGTCTAAGGGCGGAACGATCACCGTGCCTCCGGCGTCGGATGCCCTGGCGGCCGAGGCTTCTACGTCTTCGACGGTGATGTAGGTGTTCCAGTGGGGTGGGATTCCCTGGGAAGCTTCATCCGGACTCTGCTGCATGAGAGCCGCCACATCCTTGCCGTTCTTGGCGAACATCGTGTAGGTGCCCTGCTCTCCGGCCGGTTCCTCACGAGATTCCCAGCCGAACAGCTCGGAGTAGAAAGCCGTGGATGCAGCCTGGTCGCTGGTGGCCAGGTCGACCCACGACGGGGTGCCCGGCGCGTACGACGTGCGTTCCGGCACGGAGAACCTCCTTGGTCTGCCTTGGCGCCGAGCGTCCACCGGCCAGGATTTGCCTGTCGCTCCTCCGGTCGGTGGCCGGCACCAGTCAGCGGTCCAGCTCGATCGAGCGGAACAGACGCGGGGGAAAAACGTACACCACCCGCCCTCGACCGGGTCCCACCGCCCGCCAGACGGTGACGTCGAAATCGATGCCGACCGCCGCCGCAGTGGGTACCCGGACCCGCCCTCCAGACAGGACCTCGGCGAGATTCGACCAGGTGGGCTCGTGGCCGATCAGCAACAGGCGCTCCAGGTCGTCGTCCTGCCGCCGAACGACGTCGAGGACCTCTGCGAGCGAGGTGGCGTACAGCCCTTCGTCCAGTTCCATCGGGCAGCCCCAGCGCCCCGCTTCGGCTGCCAACTCGGCCGTAGCGCGCGCCCGCAGGGCAGGGGAGCTGATCACCTTCTCGGGAATCTGGTCGACGGCGGTCAGCAGGCGGCCCATGGTCCGGGCTGCCTGCAGCCCCCGTTTTGCCAAAGGGCGATGCCGGTCGCCGCTGTAATCGGCATCCCAGTCGGACTTGCCGTGGCGGAGCAGGATCAGGCGTTTGGACACGACGTCCTCAGCTGTCGCTTCTCGGTTGTCCCGATTCCGACGGTCGACGGCTAACCATTGGCTCGCGTCACCGCCGTCCAGTATCCGGGATACTCGGTCACGAATGCCTCTGGGTCGACGGTGAGCTCGACGCTGAACGCCCCCGAGGAGTACCCGTAGCGATCCTCGGCCAGCCGCTGGTAGCGCTGCCAGACCGGCTCGAGATCATGACCGGGGAAGCCCACCCGGACCGCCCGCACGTCCTGGGCCTCGCCGACGGCCAGGCGCAACCGCCGCAGGGGCAGCGTGTTGGTAGCCGGGGTGAAGGCGAAGTCGACATCGAGACAGCCGTCGAGGTCGGGGAGAGACCTGTCGCCCATCCACCAGCGTCCGGCACCGTCCCCTCGCAACGACAGGCGGCGATCGCCTCCCGGTCCCTGGACGTGGGCCGCCACCACGGTCGTGCACCAGGCCGGATCGACAAGGACCGTGTAGCGGATGTCGTACGAGTTTCCGTCGAGGGCGAAGAGGGCCGTGCCGGCGATGCGTTGGCCCTTCGCATCCGTGGCCAGTACGGCCCGATCGTGGCCGGAAAGGTCGAGACGCTGCCAGAGGACGCTGTGCACCGATGGGAGCCTACCGGGGTGCCGGTAGCATCGGTTAGCGCGAGGAAGAGGCACCGCTATGGAACTCAGCAAGAGACTGGAGAAGGCGTTCAACGACCAGGTGGGCCTGGAGTACGCCAGTGCCTATCAATACCTGGCGATGGCGGCCTACTTCGAGTCGATCCACCTGTCTGGATTCGCCAATTGGATGACGCGACAGTACGAGGAGGAGACGGCCCACGCCCGCAAGTTCTTCGACTACCTCTTGGAGCGGGGCGGAGCGGTGGACCTGCCGGCCATTCCCCAGCCGATCTCCGACTTCAAGTCTCCCCGGCTGGCTTTCGAGAAGGCCATGGAGGGTGAGCGTCGGGTGACCGCTTCCATCCGCAGCCTCTACGAGCTGGCCTCCAAGGAAAAGGACTACGCCAGCTTCCCGTTGCTGGAATGGTTTCTGGCCGAGCAGGTGGAGGAGGAGGATGCGGTCGGAACCATCGTCGAGCGTCTCCGGCTGGTCGGCGACGACGGCGCCGGTCTCCTTCTCCTCGATCAGGAGTTGGGGGCCCGGGAGGCCTAGAGCCGTTCCACCACATAGTCGATCGCCCGGGTGACGGCCTCGACGTCGGAGGTGGGTATGGCCGGCCACATGCCGATTCTGAGCTGGTTGCGTCCCAGCTTGCGATAGCCGCCGATGTCGACGATGCCGCTGGCCCGTAGGACCGAGATGACCACGTCGGCCTCGACCTCCTGGACGAGATCGAAGGTGGCGGTGGTGATGCTCCGGTCGGCGGGGTTGGTCACGAACGGGGTTGCGTAGTCGCTGGCCTCCGCCCATCCGTAGGCCACCTCCGCGGACCGACTGCATCGGCTGGTTGCCCAACTCAGGCCGCCGTTGCCGAGCAGCCATTCCACCTGGTCGGTGAGCAGAAACAGGGTCGCCAGCGCCGGTGTGTTGTAGGTCTGATCCCGGCGCGAGTTCTCGAGAGCGATGGAGAGGTCGAGCATCGGCGGCATCCATCTTCCGCCCGCCTTGACGGATGCAATGCGGTCCAGGGCCGCCGGTGAGCACAGGGCGGTCCACAACCCTCCTTCCGACCCGAAGGCCTTCTGTGGAGAGAAGTAGTAGGCATCGAAGTGGGACGGGTCGACCGCCACGGCACCGGCCGCCGAGGTGGCATCCACGGCCACCAGCCCTTCGGAGGCCGGGCGGACCACCGGGGCCATAACACCGGTCGAAGTCTCGTTGTGGGTGAGGGCGTACAGGTCCACCGACGGATCGGGGGCCGGTTCGGGGCGAGTCCCCGGCGGGGCCTCGATGACCTGGGGAGGCTCCAGGTGGGGCGCGCCGGCGACGGCGGCGGCGAACTTGGCGGAGAACTCGCCGAAGGCGAGATGCTGGCTGCGGCGTTCGATGAGCGAGAAGGTGGCGGCGTCCCAGAACAACGTGGTCCCCCCGATGCCCACCAGCACCTCGTAGCCATCGGGGAGGGAGAACAGCTCGGCCAGCCCGGTCCGGAGCCGGTTGACCACCGCTTTGACGTCGGAGCGGCGGTGGCTGGTGCCCAGATAGGTGGAGGCGATGGACGCCAGGGCGGACACCGCTTCGGGCCGCACTTTGCTGGGTCCCGACCCGAAGCGTCCGTCGCTCGGCAGGAGATCGGCGGGGATCTGAATGGCCGGGGGGTCGCCGTGCA
>CAYFYE010000101.1:0-8318 GCA_964347285.1 uncultured Acidimicrobiia bacterium | reverse complement strand
CCCCGTCGCCGCTGACTCGCCTCCTCGTTCGTCCGCGTAGCGAACCCCCGCTTCGGCGAGGGATTGCCCGGATTCTCGTTCTACTGCGGCAGCCAACCCGAGCGGCTCCATCAAGTCTTCGTGGGTGACGACCAACTTGTGCTTCTCCGACGCGAACTGCATCCCACCGGTCTGCACGGTGATCGTCTCGTGGGTCCCCGTGGGTGTGGGTGCCAGTCATCAGTCGGTCTCCTCTTCGCTCGGCTCCTCGGCACCCTTGAAACCCATCTCGGCGAACTCGGCGTGACGGGCCCGCACCGCAGCGAGGGCGGGGTGGTCGACGTCGGAGCCGGCAAGGTGGACGATCGGCTCGTCGGTGGCGGGGAGGAACGCCGAGGTGATACCAAGGGCACTGTCGGTCGCGTCGATCGACGCCACGGCATCGGCGAACCCGGTGAGGGCCCGAATGGCGTCGATGCTCTCGGGGACGACGATCGCTTCGTTGTGGACCTGGTAGGTGAGGTAGATCTCTCGACTGTCGGTGGCGATGGCGTCGTCCCACACGGCCACCTCCCACATGTCGCCGCGAGGCCGATCCAGGTCCCGCATCAGCTCCACGACGCTGTTGAGGGCCACCAGACCATCTGCAGCGCGGATCAACGCCACCCGTGGCTCATCGAAGAGCGCGTCCCGCACCCCGGCAACCGAGACCGGGTGGGTCGTTTCCACCATGGCGAAATGGATGTGGGACAAGTTGAAGGGACCAGCAGCCGCCATGGTTGTGATGTCCAGGTCTGGAAGCACCTTGTTGGCGTCGGGGCCCTGATGGGAGGGGACCCTGGTCTCGGGGATAACGGTATTGATCATCCCCGTGTCGTGCGACTCCCACGGATCCGTGCCGCGCCGCAACACCACCACCCGGGCCCGATCGATCCAGCCGCGGCGGTGGAGAGCGTGCAGCACCCGCGACATGCCCGTCGTGTTGCACGACACCACCCGAGTGAACTGCCTCCCGATGGCGTCGGGGTAGTTCACCTGGGCCACGAACGAGTAGCCCGCAAGCTCGTGCGACTCTCCACCCTGGAAGATCGCCTTCACCCCGGCACGCTCATAGGCGGCCTTGTTGACGGCGCCGATCCCCTTCGGTGTGCAGTCCACAATCACATCGACTTCGGTGAGGAGGTCCGCCAGCGTGCCGGTGACGCCTATCCCGGCGGCCTCCATCTCTCCGCGGCGTTCCGGCGCCGAGGCGTAGACCGGATGGCCGCGTTCAACCGCCACCTTGACGCGCCAGTCGAACCCGACGTCCGCCACCCCGACCAGGGTCATGTCCTCCTGCAATGTCACGGCATCGGCGACACGCTTCCCGATCACCCCATAACCATTGACTCCCACCCGGATTTGTTTCTCGTCCATGTCTTACCTCTGTTCCGTCTGGGCGCGGCCATCCAAGTCGCCGCTTACGCCCCCCTTCTACTCCTTCCGGTCGGGTGGAATGTCAAGCGGTGGGCGGTCGATGGGCCCGCGGGGTAGCTGCGGAGGCGATAGGCCGGGTTCAAGATGTGGGGCGCTATGAGGGTGACGTCGAAGCCGTCGATGCTGCTCATGGTGTAAAGAACGTTGCATCCGGAGCGGTCGGAGGGACTCTGGTTCTCACCACGCACAGGCTGATCTGGGATCCACTCAACATCCCGGCAGCCCTGCGATCCGTCGGGCCGCGCGGAGTGTTGCTGACGGACATGACCTCTTGGCCCCTGGGTGAGATCAGTGGGGTGGAAGCCGACCCGAAGCGGGGCGCGCTACTTCACCTGGTGACCCCCCAGGGCAGGATCGGCCTGCCGATCCTTGCGGCGCGGATGGCGACGATCTGGAACAAGCGGAACCGTGAGCACCGCGACGATGGAGTGGCTCGGATCTCGGCGGTTTTGAGGACCTGGATGCATCTGATCCTGGATCGATCCGATGACGGTCTGGTAGCCGGCTCTCAGAAGCCGGGCCTCCACATGACCATCCAGAAGATGGCGACCAGCCCGATGAGACCGATCGGCCCGAAGGCCTTGGCGTGCCCGTCGTGCCATGCGATCCCCGCGGCGACGCGGTGCTCCACGTCCTCCTCGGAGCCGGTGGCGGCACCCAGGAAGTGGTGCCTCGTCGCGAAGAAGACGATGAATCGGTCGGCCATGAGCACAACCACGGCGATCAACTTGACGAGTAGCCAGGTGGATTCCCACGGCACCCAAGCGAACTCGACAAGGAGGCCGATGCCGCTGGCCAGCAGCAGAGCGGATCCGACTACCTCGATCCACATCGATTTGGCGTAGACGCCCAGAGCCCAGGCCCGAATCTGGAGTTCCTTCTTCCGAGCGGCAGGAACAAGGAACAGGTCGCCAGCCAGCGCCCCGAACCAAAGGACCAGTCCAATGATGTGCAGCAGACGGTACGTTTGGAGCACAGCATCCTCCACGACACTCGCACCGATCAAAGCCCCGGCCTGAACGGGCGCCCTCTCCGCAGGTTCAGCCTGCTCCAAGGGGCGGGCAGCGATCGTGATCCTCCCAGTTCCATGGCGCCGGATCAAACAGCCTCAAGGACCCCGGCGCTTCGAGGTGCCATCAGACACGAGATCGCCTGCTGCCCCGACACAGAGCCCCCGGGACAACGGCCCCTCGGGACCCCTGACCTTCTCCAGAGAAGTGCTCGGTCGCGGTGAGCGCAGGGTCGGTCGCCTCAGAGCCGTCGGTGAGCCGAACGACGTGCCACCCACCCGCCTTCTGTGAACCCGCCTTCCGCCACGGGGTAGCTGACGCCCTCGAACGTGAACTCGGCAAGCGCGCCGGCGACGAAGTCCTCGTCGCCAGCCCTTGTTGGGCCATGTCTCCCTCGCTCCTTCCAGATTCAGCTCCAGGTCGAGCGGTCGAGCGGATCGACTGACTCGGTGTTCGGCAAGTCGGGTTCAGATCCTCGCTGCTGGTTTCTGGCGCGCTTGTAGGAGCTATTCGAGAAAGCTTGGGCGCTCGCCCGCGGCACGCGTGGGCCCGGGGCCTTCGACTCTTGGCGTCGCCTGAAGGTTTCGACATACTCGGAGCATCGAGAAGGGTGCCGGATGGCGAATCCGGTCATGCCGGTCGGCTCACATCGCCTGGCGACAGCGATCGCCCTCTTTATGGTGATACTGGCCGCCGGGGGATGCTCCGACGAAAAAGTGACCGGGACGGGTTCATCATCGAAGACGACGGCGGCCGAGCAGGCCACGTCGTCCATGTCCGCCGAGCCCCCTCCCCAGCTCACGACAGGGCCGGGCGCGTCAGCCAGTTCCTCGACCGCGGCTCCATCGTCTGGGTCCGTCACGGTGCCCGTCCCCGAGACCGGTGTGCCGCCGCGGCCCGATCATCGGCCTCGTTTCGAGCCCACCAAGTGCGGGTTTGCGGTCACGCTCGACCTTCCCCACCACTGTGGTTACCTGATCGTGCCGGAAGATCGTCGGGACCCGGCCGCCTCAGAGGTGCGCCTGCCGGTGATCGTGTTCGAGGCTCGTGCCCACGACCCGCTGCCCGACCCGGTGATCTATCTGGCGGGTGGAGGCGGCGTCGATCAGATGGGGATGATGGGCTGGTACCGGGACGTCGTGGTCGAGGTGACGGCAACCCGCGACTTCATCATGTACAACCAACGTGGGGCGCCGCTCACCGAGCCTCCGCTCGACTGCCGGGGACACGACTCGCTGCTGCAGGAATTGGCTGCCGAGCGCTTATCGAGGGAGCAGGCCATTGCCTCTCAGGTGGCGTTCTGGCAGGACTGCCAGGCCGCCCTAACCGCCCGAGGCATCGACCTCCAGATGTACTCGAGCGCCCTCAACGCCGCCGATGCCGACGATCTGCGCGCCGCGCTCGGGTATGAGCAGGCCAATTACTACGGAACGTCGTATGGGACCCGGATCGGCCTCGCCCTGCTCAGGGATCGCCCGGAGGGTGTTCGCAGCATCATTCTCGATTCCGTCTACCCGCCCCAGGCCGACTGGTACGGATCATGGGCACTCAACGTCAACGATGCGCTGAGCCGGGTCTTCGAGCGGTGCCTCGCGGACCCGTCCTGTTCGACTCGCTATCCGGATCTGGCCGGCACGTTCTTCGCTTCGGTCGACCACCTGAACGCGCACCCGGGCATCGTTTCCTATCCCGGCGGCGAGGTGGTGCTCGACGGTGAGCGGTTCATCGATCTGATCTACGGCATGTTGCAGGCCACATGGGGCTGGCGAGAGGCTCCCCGCTACATCCACGCCGTTGCCGGTGGACAAATCGACATACTGTCCTCGGCGTTCCCGCAGCGGTTTCAGTATCCCGGCAACTGGGCCGTGTACTTCTCCTTCCAGTGCCAGGAGCAAGCTCCGTTCGTCTCAATGGAGGAAGTCCGAGCCCGGGCCGCCTCCCTGCCTGACACGATCGTCGACTACGCCGTATCGAACAACGTGGCACTGGAGTACGCGGTCTGTGACGTCTGGCCCGTGAAGCCAGCCGGGCCACGAGAAACCGAACCGGTCGTCTCCGACGTGCCGGTACTGGTCCTCGCCGGGGAGCTCGACCCCGTCACCCCTGCATCATGGAGCAGGGAGACGGCAGCCAACCTGGAGAGCAGCTTCTATTTCGAGTTTGCCGATCTGTCCCACGGCGTAATGCGGTCCGACGCCTGTGGCCGTGACATCGGCCTCCAGTTCATCGACGATCCCTATTCACTTCCCGACAGCTCATGCCTGGCGATGCGCTGACGGGACAACTGTTCCTAGAGGAGCTCTGATAGACGAGCACAAAGGTGCCAATCTCGCTCACTCGGCGAATGAGTCCTCGTGTCGGAATCGTGCTGGGGCGTCGGCTTCATGCTCGAATCGGGGCGCCGGGCCATATGTGGCGTCATGATGTCTAGGAGTTTGGCTTCTATCCGGAAGTCTGCAGCGCGCATAACCGGCAGGGAGGATGTTGGGGTGCGCTGATCGTGGGCGATGGCTGTCACCCTCGGCCGGGTTCTACGGTTGGTCAGTTCCCGGGGTTTCGCCTGGCTCGCGAACCGGCTGACACCTCGACGGCCGGGTTGTCCTTCGAATGACCCGCCGGCGGACCCTGGAAACGGCACTCACCGGTCGGGCGGGAGACGACGACCGGGCCTGTTAGCGCCGGGCCCAGCGCCTCGCCGAAGGTAAGACCATGGGCGAAGTCGCCCGCATTCTCAAGCGCTACGTTGCCCGGGAAGTCTTCAAGCAGCTGCCTCGATCCGCCCTGACCCCACCCGGCCGGGGTCTGGCCCCAACGAACCGGCTCACACCCACGGGCTGTGCAACGACTGACCTGCCGACCCCGCCACGTCACCCAGAGCCGGACGGGCCCGGTGTGACTTCCTCCGAGAGTGCCCCCGCCGCCAGCGAGTGGCTCATCCCTGTCGTGTCCACCCAGCTCAACCGGAACCGCCGCCGGCATGCAACCGGCCACTTCGACGCGCACCCAACCCCGTCACCGACAAGCCACTTGACACCCATACGAGATTCATTCTGCTCGGGCTCCCGTCCCGACGTGACACCACCGCTCGGTGTACGGGGGTTCACGAGTGTTCCTAGAGAGGGCGAAAAGGGACCCCCGCCGGAGCAGGGGTCCCATTCGTGGGTGGGTTTGACCATTAGCTGTCAAACTCTGCGTTGACCACCTTCAGAGTCACGCTGACAAAGAAGCTGTCGACGGCGCCATGGCCGTGTCCCCGTAGGTCGGCGTAGCGCCCCAGGCCATCGGCGACCGACCAGTTTTCCCTGAAGTTGGCTTCTCCTGTCGGATCGGGCACAGCCTGGAATCGGACCGTGAAGGAGCTGCCGCTGCCATCGGTGGAAATGAAGATATGTTCGCCGTGCACGGTGCGCCGGCTCTCGAAGTTGGGTCGGAAGGCCCAGGAACTGGCGACGGTTCCCACATCGAGCGCCGAAGCCTCATCGCAGACCAGGGTGTCAACCGGACACACGTATGCCCTGTCAGCAACACCGGTGGTGAAGTCTGGTGGAATGGGAGCAAGCTGGAACTCAACGGTGTAGCGCTCAGGTGGGCCGGCCAGCGCCTGCGGCGCCAATGCACCCAGCAGCAGCACGGCTATCGCAACAGTCGTGAATCTCCTCATAGGGAATCACCTCCAGATGATCCGGGCAGTAGCACCACGCGTCTCATGCCGCTCTGACCCTGCGCCGCATAGGATGAAGTGTGGCTTTCGCATTCCCCACCCCTTCGCTGATCCCTCGACGGGAACATTGCCACCGTGCGCATGCAGGTGGTAGGGCCAAAAGGCCATGGAGAAGCTGATTCGGGTGAGTAACGATCCCTACGTGGTCACGAATAGTCACGCCAGCTGGGATCCCACTAAAGACCCCAGGACCGAGAGATAACGGGCAACCTGAGCGGCCGCTGTCATGGTCTTTTCACGACCTCAGTGCCCATCCCTTGGGAAGCCCCAGCGTTCACGAATGTCCCCAGAGCCCGGGCCGGAAGGTCAGAGGTCCGAGGCACTTCTAACCTCATTCCGACTCTCAATCACCGCCAGGTGAATCATCGCCTGGCATAGCGGGGCAGTCCGCCGTGACACGCCCCGTTTGATCAGCGATGATGGCGCTGTGGAACGCCTTGCCGGGGTTCGTGCGTTGCTCTTTGACGTCTTCGGTACGGTCGTCGACTGGCGCGGTTCCCTGATAGCGGAGGTCCTTCGAGTCGCTGACGAGTTGGGCATCCACTTGCCCGCCTCAGAAATCGCTTACGATTGGCGGAGCCGCTCTGGCCCGAGCATGGATCGAGTCCTCGCCGGCCACGAGCCCTATGCCAACCTGGACGCCCTGAATCGCGCCTCTCTGCTCTACCTGTTCGGCGAGCGTGATCTCCACCTCCCCGTCGAGACCATTGGGCGGTTGGTCCTTGCCTGGCACCGGCTCGAGTCTTGGCCGGATTCGGTCCCAGGGCTCACCCGCCTTAAGACCGAGCTTGGAGAAGTGGCGGTGATCGGTCGCGCCGAGGAAATCGGTGTCGAGGTCGCCGAAGTCGAACTGGTCAACGACCAGTCGGAGAGGTGACCGAGTCTCGGTTTTGGGTCGGAACGACGCGGCTTGGCGCTGGTCGACGTGGGTTCTGCTAGCACGACCCCACCCCACAACCCGAAGCTCGGTCGGGGACTGCGGGTCTCGATACGCACCCGCAGTGGCGTTGAACGGTCGGGTGGCCGCTGGGTGACCGATCAGGTGGGGCGGTGTGGCCGGACAGTGAACGAGGTCGCAGCCGAGCTGCGCTGTGGCTGGCACACCGTCAACGACGCAGTGGTGGCCTACGGCTCCGCTTTGGTCGACGACGATCCGGATCGGATCGCCGAGGTGACCGGCCCTGGGCTGGACGAGACGCTGTTCTCCCGCCAGGGGCCGCTGACGACGGGATATGTGATACGTCAGGGGGAATCGCGCGGAGGCAGGACGACCGTGGAAGTGATGCGATGAGCGGACCAGTTAAGCCGGAGGCGGGTCCTCCCTTATCAGGCCGTCAAGGACCTCCCGGAACAGGTCTGTATGGCCGACATGCCGGGCATTCTCGAGAGATGCGAGCATGCACCCAGCGGCTCGCATCTCACGGCATGGGGTGCTCCACGAAGAAGTCCCACTGCAGCGCACCGCCGTCGAACTCGTCGCGCTGGACGCACAGTCCCGCTTGTGCGGTCGGGAGGCATCGGGCCGGCCAGGAATGCCCCAGGCCGTCGACGACGTACAGTTCAACAGTGGCGTCGTCGGAGCAGCCGGTCCAGCGGGTGAGCGTGATCCCGGCGGTCACCTCGTCGGTGGACGGGTCCAGAACGCAGCTGTTCCACGCCGCCTTCACTGGGCGTGCGCCGCCATCACCTCGTCGAGCGCGAAGTACGGGTCGTTGGGAGCGATGAACGAAGTGACCGGCACCGCGCGACCAGGCTGTTCGCAGCTGATGGGATCGGGGAAGCCGAAACCTGCTCCGGTCCCAACGGCGGCCACTCGGTCGGACAACTCGCACGCCACGCGGGCAGCAAGCAGTCCGCCGGCCGAGGCGCCCTGGCGTTGTGGGCTTCGCGGAGGAAGTCGAGCTGGTGGAGGTGGGTGATCTGGGTCCGGGAGACCGACTGCTGGTGGCAGAAGTCGAAGTCGTCGAGGGTCTTGGTCTGGGGGAACCGACCCCAGATCCTGAAGACCTGTGGGATGAAGAGGCTTCTGACCAGGACTCTCGCCGGTGGGCCCGGCAGGACTCAACCTGCGACCGATGGAGAAGACCGAATCAGCCCCGGACCCGTTGGTTCAGTGGGTCGTAGAAGGAACG
>CAYFYE010000100.1:0-8402 GCA_964347285.1 uncultured Acidimicrobiia bacterium | reverse complement strand
CACCCGGAACCGCACATCGGTGTTTGTCGCTGTCGTGTGGACAGAATGTGGACAGTCAGAACGCGCTACCTGCCCACTTGTTTACCGGTTAGGTCCCACGCCTCGCGATACTCGTCGAGCCAACCCGCGAAAGGGTAAGTAGGGAGAAGCTGTCGGGCCGGCGAATCCTTGTGGGGCTGTCCGCGGGCGCCCGGGGCTTTCAGCCACGCCTGATGGCCATCCTTGATGACATCGGCCACAACCGCGCTGGGCACCACATAGGTCACAGGTTGCGGCTGCTCGGGTCAACGAAGGCGCAGAACAGCCTCCGGTCTCGGAGCGACTCGTGCTTCTTGGTCATGATCCACCCACCTCCAGACCCGCGAATCCGTGTCTTCACTTTGAGGTCTCGGTGGCATTGGAGTCGGCGCCGGCTTCGCCGCTCTCTTCATCCACCAGATCTTCGTAGCTCAGGGCCAAACCCGGGTACTAGCCAACATCTGGTTCGCTGCGTTGGTGGTTGCCGCAATCTTCATCGCACTCGTGCCCGGTGAAGCGCCTCAAGACGCTTCAGCCCCAGTAGCCATGAAGGTTGCGCTTCTTGGCGCCAACGGTCAGTTGGGTTCGGCGATCGAGCGGGTCTTCTCTGCGGCGGGCACCGCCGTCATCGCTCTCAACCACGATGTTGTGGATATTGCCGACGCAGGGCAGGTGGCTGAGATCTTGCGAGACATCGCACCGGGCGTGGTCATCAATACTGCTGCTTACCACCACCTCGAACGGTGTGAGGAGAATCCCGATATAGCCTTCGCCGTCAACGCGTTCGGCGCACGCAACATTGCCCGTGCGGCAGGTCGAGCTTTCCTGGTCCACGTGAGCACCGACTACGTGTTCGACGGTGTCAAGGGCAAACCGTACATCGAGAGCGATGTGGCGCGGCCTCTCAATGTGTACGGGAACTCGAAGCTCTCCGGTGAGATGTTCGTGCTGTCGGAGTCGGAAAACAGAGCTGTTTTGCGGGTCGCCGGCCTCTACGGCCTCGACGCGTGCCGGGCCAAAGGGCTCAATTTCGTCGATCTTATGCTCAAGCTCGGCAATGAGCGCGATGAAGTCAGAGTGGTTGACGATGAGGTGCTGACCCCCACATTCGTGGACGAGGTCGCTCGCCAGGTCGCTGTCGTCGTCGCCGAGCGCATGCAAGGCCTTGCACACAGCACGGCCGAGGGCGCATGCTCGTGGCACCGGTTCGCCGCCGAAATCTTCGAGATCGCCGGTCTGCCTTCGAGGCTATCGGTCACCGGTCCGGGGGAATTCCCCGCCAAGGTGCCGCGTCCCGCCTACTCCGTGCTGGAGAACACCCGGGTCAATGAGATGGGCATCAATGTGTTGCGGGATTGGCGCTTCGGTCTCAAAGAGTATCTGGCGGAGCGCCTCAGGCGGGTTTGACGGAGAGCGACTGGGCGACCCCAGGGTCCTTGCGTGCCGAGCACACCTTGGGGGGCGAAGGCCCCGGAAAATGCGGCTGAACGCCTGGTGGGGTGGGCAGAAACCCAGTTGCCTACCCACCGGGCTACAGCGTTCAAAATCGTTCAGTTCGCGTTCCACAGGCCACAGACTCCACCTTGAGCGGAAGAGGACCGCCGCCGCGACCCTCCCCTCGTGTTCATCACGACGACGGCCTACCCGACCTGGAGGACCCGCATCATCTCGTGGTCCTCGTGGGACAGGATGTGGCAGTGCCACACGTACCGGCCCGACTTGTTGAAGTCAGCCTTGATCCGCACGAGCTGACCCGTTGGGGGAGCACCCTCTGGGTCACCAGGCAGGGAGGTGACCATGTCCTTCGGCGCATTCTCGAAGTACTCCGGGCCAACAGACGAGGCCGTGAGATTCCTGATGTTGGAGATCTCCGGAGCCTCGCCTTCCGTGCCGTTGTGCTGGATCGTCGTCTGAGTGCCCGTGATGTCGTACTCGAAGTCCTTCCGGTCGAGGATCTCGAAGTTCACCAGGTGCAGGTGAATCGGATGGGCATCGGCAGTGAAGTTGTAGATCTCCCAGATCTCCGTGCTTTCTGAATCCGGCGTCTCGGTAGTGGGTTGGAACCAGGTGTACGCCGTAGCCACATTCGTTCCACTCAAGTCGTCGGCGACCGTGCCGAGCAGCGGCTGGAGACGGCCGAACTCGTCGGTTCCCTCGAACAGCGCCACTCGACGGACAGTGTCCTCAGTGCCCACACCGCCGTAGCCCGGGAGATTGCCGGGCTTGAAGTTGTCGGGCACGTCGGACAGAGGCACCACCACGTCGAAGGCCATGATCCGATCGGTCTGGCGATCCGGGAAGATGTCCTCAGGATCGAGGTCGTCGCCGAAGGCTCCGCCGAAGGGAGCGTCGCCGCCGAGGTTCTTCATGATCGCTCGGTTGCCAAATGGGACCTCGAAGAAGTCCACCACCACGTCGTAGCGGCCGCCGGGCTCAATCACCAGCGTATCGGTCTGGACCGGGGTGCCGAGCCCCTGATCGCTGCCGATGACCCAGAAGGTCAATGGAGCGCTGGCGCTGTCATCGTTCGGATCTGTCACGCCTGGATTGACGGCCACGAACTGCACCACTAGGAAGCGGGAGTCGCAGCCGTTGAGCAAATGTAGCCGGTAGTTGCGCGGCTCTACGTCGGTCTTGGGCCAGATCTTGCCGTTGACCACCATGTGGTCTCCGAAGAACTCGGCCAGCGCGGTGGGCCCGCCGCCCGGAAAGAGGTCGGGTGGCAAGATCACGCCTTCGCCGGTGATGAAGTCGTCGTAGAACGGGTCGCCGGGGAAGGCCGGATAGAAGAGTGCGCCCCGGTCGGTGAACATTCGGTCCTGGATGGCGTAGGCCAGCTCGTATGGGAACGCCGGTAGGGCGAGAGGATTGTCGGGCCGACCGGTGTCAAACTCGTCCCGAATGAAGTAGAAGCCCGCCAGGCCGGCGTAGACATTGAGCCGGGTGATGCCGAGGGCGTGGTCGTGGTACCAGAGGTTCCCGGCTGGGACGGCATTGTTGTACCGGAACGTGTTGGTAAACCCGCCCGGGACGAAGTCCCACTGGGGGCCCTTGACCTCGCCGTCGGGGCTGTAGAAAAACTCGGGGTTGCCGTCGAACTGGAAGTCGCTGTTTCCGCCGTGGAGATGGGTGATGATCGGCACTCCATTTTTCTTGATGCTGAACTGGCGGTAGTCCACATCGTTCGCCGAGCTGGCGCCGTGCAGCGAATAAGCCCAGTGCAGGTTCTCGTCAACGGGCAGCAGGTGCGATCCGCCGTGCATCTCGTTCTCCCACCGCACCACGGTCTCGTCCGCACCACCCGCCGAGGTGCTCATCACCTGAAAGGTCTGGCCGGGCCACGAAACCGTGTCGGCGCCATATCCCCACACGTTCGTCTTCAGACGACGGCCGTTCCGTGGATCGATGAGGCCCGTCTCCTGCCTGGTCTGCCGGGCGCGGACACTGAAGTTGGGCTGCCGCACCGGCCCGCCGTTCTCGTTCAGATCCTTGAACAAGAAGCCAGGGTCCAGCGCGTTTGGCGCCAGTTCGATGAACTTGGGTTGCAGTGCCGGGTCGCTCAGCCCCCGAGCGGCAGGCACCGCCGCGGCCGGTGCGGTCCACCTCGCCTGGGTGGACACGAAGAAGCCAGCGGTGGCGGCTCCGGACAACTTCACGAAATCTCGACGCGTAAGTCTCATGCGAGTTGCTCCCCTCCCATGTCTTCGCCACTCAATGTGGCCTTCGCTACCGAGGCGCGTAGTAGACACAACTCCCATCAGGGGACCAGAATGCGGGTGGCGCACTTCCCCCGATCGGCTTCGCGTTCGCACCGACGGCATCCGCGACCCAAATGGTGTTCGTGAAAACCTCCTCCCCGGCTTGACGGCAACGCTGGTGGGGCAGGCAGATCTTGGCTAGGGCCTTTAGTCCCTATCGGTGACTGAGAGCGCGAAAACCACGCCTCGTCGGTGGCGGGGGACGGAGACGCTGCCTAGGGAGCCGGATCTTCCCTTTTTCTGGTGACGGAGAGCGCCGGACCAAATGCTCTAGCCGTCGAGGCAGAGCGCTGTCACGCTCACAAAACGGGAGGTAGGTCCAATGACTGGATTGCTCAAAGCTCCGTGGCTTGCGTCGCTGGTGGCTCTGCTCCTCGTGGGCGGCCTTATGGCGGGTTACGTCACGGCTCAGCCTGACGACACGACATACACCGGCTGTCTCTCACCGGGAGGCAACATCAACCGGGTCGCTGTTGGCGACGAGGCCCGCCGTCTCTACCGGCACTGGCCGGGCCCGCCGCAGTCCTGAATAGCGCTTCACAGGCACTCTCGGACACATCGAGCGTGCAGGACGCTACCCCGTGTTCGAAACCCCCCGTCAGCTTCTTCCGGCTCCACCTCCCAGATTCCGGTGCGCAGCCAATCGTCGATCGAGCGGGCCGCCCGGCGGCCACCCCCCATGGCGAGTATGACCGTGGCGCCGCCGGTGACGATGTCGCCGGCGGCGAACACCCCGGGCTTGGTGGTCCGGCCGGTCGCGGGATTGGCGACGACCGTGCCTCGGGCAGTCTGCTCCAAGTCGGGCGTGGTCTTTCCGATCAGGGGGTTGGGGCTGTTCCCGATGGCGACGATCGCGACGTCGACCTCCTCGGTCCATTCTGATGCCGCGATCGGCAGGGGCCGACGGCGCCCACTCTCGTCCGGCTCACCGAGTTGCATCTTCTGCAAGCGAACGCCGGTGAGCCACCCATCGTCGTCGCCGAGGAACTCCACCGGATTGGTGAGCATGACGAACTGGACGCCTTCCTCACGGGCATGAGCGATCTCCTCGTCGCGGGCCGGCATCTCCTCCTCCGAGCGGCGGTACATGATGGCGGCCCTGGCGGCCCCCAATCGCAGCGCGGTACGAACCGCATCCATCGCAGTGTTGCCGCCGCCGAAGACGGCAACCCGCCTGTCGGTGAGATCGAGCACGGGGGTCTCCGCATCCGATCGGTAGGCCTTCATCAGATTGACTCGGGTGAGGAACTCATTTGCCGAGTACACCCCGATGAGGTTCTCGCCGGGGATGCCGGGAAAGCGGGGCAGTCCCGCCCCGACGCCCAGGAAGACGGCGTCGTAGCCCTCATCGCCGAGCAGTTCATCGAGCGTATCCATCTTGCCGATCACTGCGTTGGCGACGAATTCGACGCCCATGCGCTCCAGTTGCTCGATCTCGGCGCGGACGATCTCCTTCGGGAGCCGGAACTCGGGGATCCCGTACATGAGGACCCCGCCCAGATCATGCAGGGCCTCGAACACCGTCACCCCGTGTCCGAAACGGGCCAGGTCGGTGGCACAGGCCAGACCGGCGGGACCGCTGCCCACCACCGCGACACGCTTGCCGGTGCTGACTTCGGCAGGGGTAATCGACATCAGGCCTTCCTGACGTTCCCAGTCGGCCGCAAATCGCTCCAGGTGACCGATGGCGATCGGACGTCCTTTGCGAATCAGCACGCAGGCTCCCTCACACTGATCTTCCTGAGGACACACCCGCCCGCAGATGGCGGGGAGGGAGTTGTCCTCCTTGATGACGCCGGCTGCTCCGGCGAAGTCGCCGGCGATGATGAGTTCGAGGAACTCCTTGATCTGGACATCGACCGGACAGCCCTCGACGCATTTGGCCACCGGGCAGAAGAGGCATCGCGCCGCTTCATACTGGGCCAGTTCGGCGGTGAGACCGAGGTTGACCTCGTCGAAATCGGTAGCTCGCTCGGCGGGTGGCCGCTCCGGCATCTCGACCCGGGGCATCTGCATCCGTTCTTTGCGACTAGGCAGATCCATCGCTGACCCCCGTCGCCTTCACCACCGGGCGGGAGCGCTCGAACTCCTCGCGCTTTGTCCGCTCGAACTCAAGGTACGCCCGGTTACGACGGGTGAGGAGTTCGAAGTCGACCTCATGGGCGTCGAACTCGGGGCCATCGACGCAGGCAAACCGGGTGACGCCGCCGACACTCACCCGGCACCCGCCGCACATGCCGGTGCCGTCGACCATGATCGGGTTCAGACTGGCGATCGTCCTGATACCGTGGGGGCGGGTCAACTCGGCGACCGCTTTCATCATCGGGATCGGACCGACGGCCAACACGAGGTCGAGGCGCTGGTCGGAGAGGAGCAGATCCTGTAGCGCCTCGGTGACGAAACCGTGCCTTCCGTACGAACCGTCGTCGGTAGTGGGATAGAGCTCATCGCTGACGGCGCGCATCTCCTCCTCGAGGATGACGTGAGCGCGGTTACGGCCACCGATGATGGAGAGCACCCGGTTGCCGGCTTCCTTGAGAGCGACGGCGACTGGGTAGGCAATGGCCGTGCCGACACCGCCACCCACTACCGCGGTGGTGCCGTAGCACTCGATGTGCGAGGGAGTGCCGAGTGGGCCGACCAAGTCCGCGACGGAATCGCCGATTTGGAAGGTGTTGAGGGTATAGGTGGTCTTACCGACTCCCTGCACGATGAGCGTGATCCAGCCTTCATCAGGATGCGATTCGGCGATGGTGAGGGGGATCCGCTCTCCGTCGTCGGTGGCACGAACGATGACGAACTGACCGGCCCGGTGCTTGACGGCGATCTTCGGTGCCAAGATCCGAAAGAGCTTGACGTCGGGCGCCAGGTAACGTGCTTCGGTTATTGGGAAATCGTGGCCGCGCACATGGTCAGCATGCGACACGGCCGCGATTGACCACTAGGGGCAAATTTCCCAAGTTTGCCGTCGTAGGCCTGGGCCTCGTCATGCCACGCGCCAACCGCTACCACCGGGTATCCAGCTGGGGAGACCCCAACCCCAGCGGCCCGGAGATCTCCGTCAGCGCTGTCGACGTACACGCCGGATCGTCACAGGACACGAGCACCACAGAGTCGGGGCGGGACAACGCGATGATCGGGGACCCGTCGGGCGCCCAGGCCGCGGCAATCAGTGTTGCTTCCGAGGGCTCGGGGAGACCGGTAATAGCGACCTCGGCGCACCTCGGATCCTCGCAAGCCACCTTGATCTCGCGCTGCTCCCCGACGCCGAGCCGATCACCGAACGGAGGAACCAGCATTTCGCAGAGTGCGCTGGACAGGCACGTCGTGCGGGCTCAGCGAATACCGTGCTCGCCAGTCATCGTCACGAGTGATTGTGCCTGGGAGTAGCAGGTGGGGAGGCAGCCGAGTGAGCCGGCCATGTCCTCGAAAAGGATCGCACCCGTGTTGGGTCCGGTTGACAGTCCTGACGGCCTCTGATATAAAACGAGTATTCGTTTTATATGGGCGGAGTGGAGAACTACCAATGCCGAAAGTCAGCGAAGCCCACCTGGAAGCCCGCCGCAACCAGATCCTCGAGGCTGCCGCGCGGTGCTTCAGTCGCGACGGATTCCAAGCAACCACGATTCAGGCCATCTGCGACGAGGCCGAACTGAGCACCGGATCCGTCTACCGCTACTTCAACGGCAAAGAAGAAATCGTTACCGCGATCGCCGAGATGGGACGCCAAACCACCCGAGACATCCTCGAGAAGGCTCAAGAGGCCGACACCGCCACCCGGTCGCTCTCCCAGATGATGGCCGCCAGCCTCGAGGTGGTTCACTCCCCCGAGACCGACATGAGCAATCGGCTCAGCCTCCTCCTCTGGGGCGAAGCCCTCCGCGTCCCCCGGATCAGCCAACTGCTCGTCGAGGCACTCGCCAACCTGGCGCAGCCGTTTACCGCTGAAGTGCGACGGGGCCAACACCATGGAGAAATCTCCCACGGCCTCGACCCAGCCGCCGTCTCGCGGGTACTTGTCGCGCTCAACATTGGCCACACCGTCTTGGCAGCTGTTGATCCCCAACCCCACACCGCTTCGACGCAAGCCATCTCTTCTCTCCTCACCGGAGAGTTCATCAAAGAAAGGAACTCTCGATGAGCGCTCTCACAGCCACACCAACCCCCACTTCGCGTCCCGAGTGGAGCGTGCCCTGGAACAAGATCGAGGAATACATCGTGACCTACCCGGCCAACAAGCGGACGCCAAGGATCAACCTTGTTGCCGGGTCCGGCGAGTTCGTCGGGGAACTCATTTTCATGCCGAATGGAACAACGCTCCCCGCCGACACCCAAACCCAGGCCCACTACCACCTCGAGGATTTCGCCAACGTGTTGGACCTGCTGAGAAACGAACGCCCCATCTACTACATCCACAACGGTCCCGGGGACGACAACGCCAACGGTCTCCAAACCGGCGGCACCGTCGGCACCGGCGCTGCCCGCGCGACGTAACCCCCCGGGAGGGTCGATCGGCGTGAACCCCACGAACATCGTGAAAGTCTGCCGGTGGATCTGTCCGAGCTTTACCGGTCGACCTCGACTTCGAGGGTTGTGGGTATGGCCCGTTGCACCGCATCCGACACC
>CAYFYE010000099.1:0-8453 GCA_964347285.1 uncultured Acidimicrobiia bacterium | reverse complement strand
CGCCCGACGGATGCGCCGTATGGACCTCCCGGGAACACTGCGACTGGTCGAGTGACGGGGCCTGCTATTGACCGCGCGGCTGGGCCACCCGGCCTACCCGCCCTCGCCGGCCCGGCGCTTGCGGGAGCGTCGCCACAGGAGGCCTCCCAGCTCCCATACCGCGATGCCGAGGACAGCCGCAATGGCGAGCAGGAGGATTCGGGGCGCCTCGAACTGCCACCACAGGAAATCCATGTCGACCGATTCGGTGTTCTGCACCGCAAACGCCACGAACACCGCCACCAGCACTCCCAGGGCCACGAGCCGGGCCAGGCGGCCGTAGCCGATGCGCGCCGCGAGCGACTGCTGCTCTCCCTCCGGGGGAATGGGGCGTTGTGAGCCTTCGGTCATTGCGACTGCCTTCCTCTCAGCGGGCGCCCCGCGGGCGCCTTCGGGCGGACCGGACGACCAGGCAAGGGTATCGGAGATCGGACCGGCTCTGCCGGCTCGGCCTCAGCCTCGAGCCGCCAGCGCCCTCCACACCTTCTCGGGCGTGAAGGGCGGCTCTCGGAGCCTGATGCCGATGGCGTCGTAGATGGCGTTGGCAATCGTGGGGAGGGGGGCGTTGATGGGGATCTCCGACACCGACTTGGCGCCGAGCGGGCCGGTCGGCTCGTACGACTCGACGAGGACGACGCTAATCGGAGGCAGGTCGAGCGCACCGGGGATCTTGTAGCGGGCCAGGTCGGGGTTGCGCACCCGGCCCCGCTCGTCGATCTGGAACTGCTCGGTCAATGCGTAGCCGATGCCGTTGGCAATGGCCCCCTCCACCTGTCCCTCGGCCAGCTGGGGATTGACTGCGGTGCCGCAATCGACGGCGACCACATAGTCCACCACCCGCACCATCCCGGTCTCGGTGTCGATCTCCACGTCGGCAAAGCTGGCCAGGAACGGGGGCGGCGACTCCTCGGGTACGAAAGAGGCGGTGGCGGCGAGCTGGGCCTGATCCCGGGTGTAGAAGGCACGGGTGCCCACCTCGGCCAGAGCCACGCTCTCGCCGCCCGGAGAAGTAACCCGCTCCCCGTCGATCTCCAACTCGTCGGGGTCGACACCGAGCATGGCCCCGGCCACGGCGAGAATCTGGCGGCGCAGGTCGAGCGCGGCCTCCTCCACCGCCTTGCCCGAAACGTACGTCGTCGATGATGCGTAGGCGCCGACGTCAAACGCGACCACGTCGGTGTCGGAGGAATACACCACCAGGTGATCCAGGGGGACGCCGAGCACCTCGGCGGCGATCTGGCCGAGAATGGTGTCCGAGCCGGTGCCGAGGTCCGTTGCCCCGACCAACAGGTTGAACGATCCGTCCTCGTTCATCTTGATCGTGGCGGCGGCCATGTCGATCAGGGGGATCCCCGAGCCCTGCATGTGCACCGACATGCCCACCCCCCGGGCCAGGCGGCCGTCGCGCCGGGGCCGGGCCCGCTTGCCCTCCCAGTCGATCTCTTCGGCGGCAACCGAGATGCACTCGGAGAGGGCGCAGCTCTTGATGGTCTGCTCCACTCCCGGTCGTCCCTCACCGAGCTGCTCGAAGATGGGCGAAGACTCCCCCACTCTGATGTGGTTGCGGCGCCGCAGCTCGACCGGATCCATCTCCAAGCGCTCGGCGAGTTCGTCCATGGCCGTCTCCAGTGGGAAATAGGCCTGGCTGGCGCCGTAGCCGCGGTAGGCGCCGCCTACGGGGAGATTGGTGTACACCGCCTTGCCGTGAAAGTAGACGTGGGGAGCTCGGTTGTAGAGGGGCAGCGTCTTCGAGCCGCAGTTGGAGAGCACCGTGAGCCCGTGGGTGCCGTAGGCGCCGGTGTTCGAGAGGACCTCCATCTCGATGGCATGCAAGGTGCCGTCCGATCCGGCCCCCAACTTGACCCGGATCCGCATTGGATGACGGGTCCGGCTGGCGACGAACTCCTCCTCCCGGGACATCTCGCAGAAGACCGGGCGGCCGGTGCGCAGTGTGGCCAGAGCGGCGATCGGCTCGAGGATGACTTCCTGTTTGGCTCCGAACCCGCCGCCGATGCGAGGCTTGACGACCCGGATGCGGTGAATGGGTAGATCGAGCACCATCCCCACGATGCGACGGACGTGCCACGGCACCTGGGTCGACGAGTAGAGCGTCAGTCGCCCGTTCTCGTCCAGGTAGCTCAGCACCACGTGGTTCTCCAGCGGGACGTGCTGGGTGTATTGGGTCTCACACGTCGTCTCTATGACGACGTCCGATTCGGCGAAGCCGGCGGCGACGTCGCCGACGGGCGCGTCCAAAGCGGCCGACGTGTTGTGGGCCGCGTCCCAGACGTGCTCGGCATCGTCCTCGTCGTGGATCACCGGAGCGCCTTCGGCCAGGGCCTCGTCCATCGAGAGCACCGGAGGGAGGACTTCGTAGTCCACCTCGATCAGATCGAGGGCCTCCTCGGCGATGGCGTCGTTCTCGGCGGCCACCGCCGCCACGTGGTCGCCGACGAAGCGGACCTTGGTGTCGAACATGCGGGCGTCGTAGGGCGAGGGCTCCGGATAGCCCTGGCCCGCCGTCGTGTAGCGGGTGGAAGGGGTATTGCGGTGGGTGAGGACGCAGGCGACGCCGTCGAGCTCCTCGGCTCGGGACGCGTCGATCGACCGGATGCGGGCGTGAGCGTGGGGGCTACGCAGGATCTTGAGCTGCAGCGTCCCCGGTAGGTCACGATCGGCCACGAACACCGGCTTGCCCGTCACCAAGGCCGCCCCGTCGAGCTTCTCCTCGTTGTGGCCGACGACGTCGAACTTCTCGCTCACCGTGACCCCCGCATCGTCTCGGCGCCGGCCAGCAACCCCTCGATGAGCTTGACGTACCCGGTGCAGCGACACATGTTGCCGGCCAGGGTCGCGGTCAGTTCGGCTGCGGAGGCTTCGGGCTCGGCTGTGAACAGCTCCACCGCCGTCATCAGCACCCCCGGGGTACAGAACCCGCACTGCACTCCCCCGCTGTCGAGCAGTCCCCGTTGCAGCGGATGGAGCTCGCCGCGGGGGGCCAGCCCCTCGGCAGTGATGATGTCGGTCCCCTCGGCCTTGGCGGCGAAAACCAGGCAGGCGGTCACCGCTCGACCGTCCACGAGTACGGCGCACGAGCCGCAGTCGCCCCGGGCGCATCCGTCTTTGACGCTCTTCCAGCCCGATCGTCGCAGCATGGTGAGCAGGGTGTCCCCGGCGGCGACCTCAGCGACTGCGGCGGTGCCGTTTATCGTGCAGCGGACGTGTATCACCTCGCCTCCAGCCGTTCCGAGATCTCGGTCAAGCAGCGCTTGGTCAGGACGTAGGCGAGGTGTCGCCGGTAGTCGGCGGACGCCCGCAGATCGTCGCCCACTTCGACCGTCTCGCTTGCGACGCGGGCAGTCGCCTCGATGGTGTCACCGTCGAGGGGCCTGGCGGTCAGTGCCTCCTCGGCGGCGGCCACCGAACGGCCCAGCCGGGGGGTTTCTCCGATCACCACCCGGCTGTGGGCCACCCGGCCGTCTTCCACCCGGACCAGGCAGGCGCAGTTCAGCGCGGCCAGGTCGTAGGCGGTGCGGGCAAACTTGAGGAAGGAGGCCGCCGCCTCCCCGCCGGGGCGGGGAACGACGACCTCGGTCACCACCATCGGGGTCCGGTGCAGGTCGCCGCCGTAGTAGCCGGCCAGATCTAGTTCCCGGTGGGCGCCGTCGAAGAAACCGACTCGGGCATCGAGAGCCAACAGCACCGGAATGACGTCGGAGAGGCGACCCCGGGCCAGATGGCCGCCGATGGTGGCGATATTGCGCAGCAGTGGCGAGCCCACTTGACGGAGCATGCCTGCGATGAAACCGTCGAGCAGCCCGGCCAGGCCATCGTGTTCGAGCATGGCGGTCAGGGTGGCCATGGCCCCGATGCGGAAATGATCGCCATCGCCGTCGATGTAGTCGAGGTCGAGAGCGGAGAGGTCGACGAGCGTGCGCACCTCGGGCGAGGGATGGAGGATCACATCGGTTCCACCGGCCACGATGCGGGCTCCCCCGGCCGACACCAAAGCCAGGACCTCGTCGAGCGACGAGGGCCGCACGTAGTTCTCGGCGTAGGACACCGGGGCGGCCATTGGCCTCCTTTCCGGCAAAGGGTACGAGGGCCGGGGAAGAGGAGAAAGGGTCCTTCGACCGTGGCCATCGGGCGCAAACGGCACCCGGGGGATGAGGGGCGGGCCGGAACCCGCCCCTCATCGCCGTCGGTCTTCCCGCTCTTTACTCGCCGCCGGGGTTGAGGGTGACCTCGACCGGCGTCCAATCGGCACCGACCACGTCGAAGCCCTCGGCAACCAGTTCGTCGATCGCCGCCTGGGCCAAGTCGGTGCGGAACGAACCTTCACTGGGCGGCTCCGTGATCACGCCCTGGTCGGTGGCCACCGCCACCGTCTGGTCCCAGAGGCCCTGATCCATGATCCCGATGCCGTCGGGCGACGGCCAGATCAGCTTGTTGATCTCGTTGAGCTGCCAGGCCTGGTGGCTGGAGCCGAGCGTCGGCCCGTTCTCGAGGACGATCTCGACGCACGCATCGAAATTGTCCCGGCAGAAGATCCAGCCCTTGAACGACGCTTTGAGGAATCGCCGGGCGATGTCCTCGTTGGCCGAGTCGGCGATCCAGTCGGCGTTGACCCACACGGCGTCCTGGAGCATCGCCGTTCCCACGTCGTTGAAGTCGATGACGTTGAGGTCCTCCGGCTGGTACAGCTCGCCGGTCTCGGGATTGGTCGCCTCCAGCACCTGGGCGTACTCGTTGTAGGTCATGGCCTGGGCGGCGTCGATCTCGCGGTTGAGCAGCAGCGACATGTCGAATGGCTGCTGGATCAACTCGAGGTCGGTCTCTGGATCCAGACCGACCTGGGTCATGGCCGCGGTGAGCTCGAACTCGTTGCCGAATCCCCACGTGCCCACCTTCTTGCCGGCCCAGTCCTCGGGCCGGGTGATTCCCGAGTCGGCCCAGGACACTTCCAGCGTTCCCGACCGCTGGAATGGCTGGGCGATGTTGATGATGTCGGCGCCTTCCTCACGGGACACGAGCGCCTTGGGCACCCAGGCCAAGCCGAACTCGACCGCCCCGGACGCCAGCACCTGCTGGGGCACGATGTCGACGGCCCCCTCGAGGATCTCGACGTTGAGGCCCTCTTCTTCGTAGTAACCCTGGTCCACCGCGGCGAAGTAGCCGGCGAACTGGGATTGGGTCACCCACTGCAGCTGGAGCTTGACGTCGACCATCTCGGCCGGCGCCTCGGTCTCGGCCGGCGCCTCCGCCTCGGTGGCGGCCGGCTCCTCGGCGGCGCCCTCTTCGGTGTCGCCGCAGGCGGCGCCCACCAGCGCCAATACGGCCAGCAGCGCCGCCAGCCGCCATTTCCATCTGTTTCTCATCCGTTGTCTCCTCCTCGAGGACGTTGGTCCCTTCAATTGACGTGGCTATGCAGCCGCCTCGCCGGCCCGGATCGACACATGCCAGGGCATGACCAGCCGCTCGACCAACAAGATGGCGGCGTAGAAGGCTACTCCCAGGATCGTTCCGACGACGATGGCGGCCCAGGCTTCTGCGAAGTGGAACAGCGCCGCCTGCTGGCTGATGTACACGCCGAGGGCCTCCCGGGGGCCTCCAAAATACTCGGCCACGATGGCGGCGATCACGGAAAGGGCGCTGGCCACTTTGAGAGCGCTGAACAAGTACGGCAGCGAGTTGGGGAGCCGGACCCGGCGGGCGGTCTGGGCATCGGAGGCGGCGTAGGAGCGCATGAGCTCCAATTCGCCGGCGTCCACCTCGGTGAGGCCCCGCACCATGTTGATCATCACCGGAAAGAACACGATCACCGCCACCACGGCCATCTTGGCCACCGGGTCGGTGATTCCGAACCAGATGTTCATGATCGGGGCCAACGCGATGATCGGTGTGGAGTTGACCGCAATGGCGAACGGCAGGGCTCCATCCCTCACCAGCGGCCAGCGGGCCGTGGCCAGGGCCACCCCGGCGCCCATGGTGGCGCCGATGACGAACCCGCCCAGCGACTCCCGAAACGTGAACAAGCCCGCCGACCACACCGTGCCGAACTCGCTCAGAAACGTCGAGCCGATCTCACTGGGCCGGGGCAGGAGGAAGCGCTCGATGCTGAAGACGCGGACCAGGATCTCCCACGTCGCCAGACCGCCCACGAAGATCAGCGCGGCGGGCAGGTAGCGGCGGGTCGCCCTGCCGATCATGCCGGTGCGGGCCGTGCCGGTGGGCAAATCGGTGTCGAAGGCGGCGTAGACGTCCGGATCGTGCTCGAAGTCGTGGGTGCTCACGACGACTCCACCTTGGACTCGGCGGCCCGCAGCGCCTCCCGTACTTCGGTGATCTTGTCGAAGAAGGCGGGGTCCTCCCGAGTCCCGAACTGCCGAGGCTGGGCCAGATCGACCGAAATGATGTCGGTGATGCGTCCCGGTCGGGGCGACATCACCACCGCCCGGGTGGAGAGAAAGACCGCCTCGGGGATGGAGTGAGTGACGAAGACGACGGTGGTGTTGGTCTGACCCCAAATGCTCATCAGTTCCATCTGCATGGCCTCGCGCGTCATTTCGTCGAGGGCCCCGAAGGGCTCGTCCATCAGCAAGATCGACGGCTCGAGGGCCAGGGCCCGGGCGATCGCCACCCGCTGCTGCATGCCGCCCGACAGTTGCCAGGGGTAGTGGTCGGCGAAATCCTCGAGCTGGACGAGGCTGAGCAGTTCCTCGGTGCGACGCGTGCGCTCCTCGGAGGACATCCCGGTGATCTCCAGCGGAAGCTTCACGTTGCGAGCCACCGAGCGCCACTCCAGCAGGGTGGCCTGCTGGAACACCATGGCGTAGTCGCGGTCCATTCGGGCCTGGCTGGGGGCCTTGCCGTTCACCTCGAGGCGGCCGCTGGACGGCCTGGTCAAGTCCCCCACCAGCCGAAGCAGGGTGCTCTTGCCGCAGCCGGAGGGACCGATGAGCGAGATGAACTCACGCTCCTCGATCTCGAGGTCGATCCCCCGCAGGGCCTCGACCCCACCGTCCTTTCCGGCGTCGAACACCTTGCCGACCGACTGAAGGGACACGACCGGGCCGCTCACGTCTCCAGCCTCCGGGCCGGGGGCAGCACCATCCGCTCGACGAAGGTGACGAGCCCGACGAAGACGATCCCCACCAGGGCGGCCACCAGAATCGCACCGTACAGCTTGGGCGGGCCCGAGATGTAGTAGTACATGAAGGTGAGGAGCTGTCGGCCCAGGCCTTCGCTGAGCCCGGCGGGCAGCTCGCCGATGATCGCCCCGATGACGCTGGCCGTCGCCGAGATCTTGAGCGCGGTGAAGATGAACGGCAGTGCCGCCGGCACCTGGAGCTTCCACAGCAGCTGGCCGGGCCGGGCGGCATACGACCGGAACATCTCGACGCTGGTCGCCGGCGGAGAGCGTAGGCCCCGCAGGGTGTTGATCGTCACGGGAAAGAACGTCAGGTAGGCGGCGATCACCGACACCATGAGCCAGCGGGGCAGGTCGAGTTGGGCCCCCCAGATCACCACCATCGGGGCGATGGCGATGAGCGGGACCGTCTGGGAGGCGATGACGTACGGCATCAGGCCCCGCTCGACCACCGCCGAGCGCACGAAGAGCACGGCCATTCCGAAGCCGATCACCGCACCGATGGCGAAGCCCACCGCCGCCGAGCGAAACGTGAACAGCGCCGAGCGCAACAGGATGACCAGCAAGATGTCTTCTCCGCCGCGTCGGGCCGGCGAGAACAGGGCATCGGCGATGTCCCAGGTGTGCGGCATCGAATCGTTGGAGGGGTTGACCGGCCACTGCCAGCCGGCGGCCCGCCACACCAGCTTGTAGAGCTCCCACAGCACGACGAGAGCGGCCAGGATCGTCAGGAAAGCCAGGGTGCGCCGGACCCACGTGACCTGCCGCCACGGCCGGCGCGGCGACGGGGCGACCACGTCGGGGACCTCGGCGGGGACTTCCACGACGCCCGATGCCTGGTCCATCGGCCGCCAATCTACCGGGCCGGGCCGGGCCGGGCTCGGGCCGGGCACGGGAGAGAGAAACGCCGCATCTTCTCGGCGGACCCGTCGTTGGGGTCCGGCCCCCGGCGACCGTCGGTGGGCTGGCCGGTGGCCTCGACCACTGGATGTGACTTTCGGCCCTATACAACCTCGATCGGGCCGTCGACCGTTGTGGGCAAAGACATCGATCGGGAGGAGGCGGGTCATGGGGGCTACGCGTCCGGGGGAAGGGATATCGGATCGACGAGCCGTCCGCCGCCTGATCCTCTTCGGTGTCGTCGCTCTCGTTCCCATCCGTGGGATCCCGCTTTCGGTGAGGAGTCTCTGATGTCAAAACGCAAGATCAGCCTGGGCTCGCTGCTCACTGCGATTGTCGTCGCCGGCGCCCTGGCGCCGGTGCC
>CAYFYE010000098.1:0-8519 GCA_964347285.1 uncultured Acidimicrobiia bacterium | reverse complement strand
CGCCGTGCCGCTTCACCTTCACCGGGTGGAGGTGATACAGCACGTTGTTCATGATCACGTACGAGCGGTTGCGGGGGCTGTCGGCGTACCCCTCCCGGAACGGTGAGCCGGGCCGGAACACGCTCGACCACACCTGACTGGAGCGCACCCGGCCGGCCGCCTCCGACAGGCGCTCCCGCAGTCTGATCCTTCCGTTCCCCGCTCCGTTGCCGTCTGTCAATGCGTCACCACCGCATGCCGTAGGCGTACCCGTTCTTGAAATCACGCTGGCCGGTGTCGGTCTCCCACGGTGCCAAGCCGGCCTGCACCACCTGGTCGGCCAGCGACCCCTCGAACTTGCCGAGGGTGATCACGCCGGTTGGGCACCGGTCGATGCACAGCGCACAGCGAGTGCACTCGTCTTCGTCGACCACGAAGATCCCTTTCGCCTCGGCGTCGGCGCCGGGGTCGACCGTGTTGGTCGCTTCGGCGATCGCCTCGACGGAGAGGTAGTGGATGCACTTCCACGGGCAGATGTCGACGCAGCCCTCGCACAGAATGCACTCCGCCTGGTCGATGTGGAGGAACTGTTTCGGCTTGACCGCCGTCTTCAAGTATTCGCCGTCGACCTCGACCAGCTGGTAATCGTCACGAAACGGCGGGGTTTCGAACCAGACATCGGCCTTTGCCATCTACCGGCCCCCCCTCACCATCGGCCGCCCGTAGTCGGAGAGCTTGATCGGCGGCTCTGCGGCCTTCTTCTTGCCGCGTTCTTGCACCTGATAGACGATCACCAGCAGCGCCCCGAGGGCTACGGCACTGTACGTACCCGAGACCACGTCCTTGATTGCTCCATAGCTGATCTCCACGGTGTTGTTGAGCACCAGCCACGGAGGGATCGTGAATGCGATCTTCTGGGAGGTCCATTCGAATTCGCCCTGGGTCAGGCCCAACCATTCGTTGGGTATGAAGGCGAAGACGATGAGGATCTCGAGGGAGAACAGGAGCGCCCCGACGCTGGCCCGGGCCCAGGTCATCGGCCGTTCCCACAACCACCCCACCACGACCGCGGCCATGGCGATCTGGCCGCCGATGAGGGCCACGATCTTGGACAGCGTCACCCACTGCCACCCGCGCGGTATGGCCGGGTAGATGTCCTGGCCCACCGAGTTCTGCTCGGGGAGCCCGGTGAAGTGGGCGGCCAGCCATCCCAGGGTGAACACCAGGAGGCCCGCAACCAGGCCCACCACACCGAGGCGTCTGCGCTGTACGTCGTCCACCGGCTCTTCCTAGGGGCAGCGGCGGCACATTGTAAGTGGCGTGCCGGCCGCAAGAAACTGCCGTGCAGTGAGCTTTGACGATTACCCGATCACCGAGGACAATGCGGCGCCGCGCCGGGCCGGAGGCGGTCTCGGGGCACCCGTCGATGAGTGGGAGGAGCGGGCCGACGTGACCTCAATAGCCCAACCGGGCGATGGTACGGACGCGCCGACCGTCCCTTCCGACTCCGCTGCCAGGGCCCATGTCGCGGTCGCCATCGGTTTCCTGGTCCTGGGCCTGCTGGCGGCTTCCGTCAACGCCGTCCAGATGGTGTGGCCGCAGTTCTTGGGCGGCACCGCGTTCTTGAGCTTCGGCCGGGTCCGCCCGGTGGCCACCAATGCGCTTCTTCTGGGCTGGCTGGGCCTCGGTTTGGTGGGGGCGGCCTACTACGTCATTCCCCGGTTGGGCGGGCTCAGGCTGTGGAAGGAACCGCTGGCCCGGGCCAACCTCGTCCTGGGAGCCTCGGGCTTGCTGGCCGGCATCGTTGCCGTGGCCGCCGGAGGCAATCAGGGCCTCCCCTTCTTCGAGCTGCCGTGGTGGTCGGACGTGGTGGTCACGCTCTCGTTCTTCGTCTCGGCCTACATCGTGACCAGGACCATGAGGGAGGACGAGGGATCGTCGGCGGCCGCCCAGTGGTTCCTGGTTGCGGCGGTGTGGTGGGTTCCGCTGGCCCTCCTGGCCGGCGCCGTTCCCGGACTAAGGGGGGTCAACTCGGCGCTCCAGTACTGGTTCGGGTTCACCGCCTTGGCGCTGCTGGGGTTGGTGGGAGCCGCCATCGGACTGGCCTACTACGTGGCGGGCCGGGTCTCCGGGCGTGGTCCGCTCGGTACCAGGGTGAGCCAGATCGCCTTTTGGTCGTTCGCATTCGTCACCGCCTGGATCGCCCCCCGGTTCGGGGTGTTCGGACCGCTACCCGATTGGCTGGAGACCGTGGCCATCGTCTTCTCCTTCGTTCTGGTCGTGCCCCTGTGGGCGGTGGTGAGTGATCTGGCCGGCTCGTTGCGGGGCGCCGTCTCTGGGCCGGCATCGGCGGCCCGGCGCTTCCTGGTCACCGGCGCCTGCTTTCTGGCACTTCTGCCGGTGGCGAACCTGGTGGAGGCGCTGCGGTCTCCCAGCGCCGTCGTCCAGTTCACCGGGTGGAAGGTCGCCTTCGAGTTGCTGGTGATCCTCGGGGTGGCCTCGATGTGGTTGTTCGCTTTCGTCTACCAGGCCTGGGCACCGGGGGCGGTCCCGGTGGCCCGCGCCCACTGGTGGTTCACGATCGTCGGGCTGGGCCTGGCGTTGGTGGCCGAGTCGGCGGCCGGCTTACAGCAGGGGTTCACATGGCTCGCCGACGCCCGTTCCGAGGGGGTGGCGTCGGTCGGCCAGGGGTTCATCAACTCGGTGGAGCCCATGGGGGCCTGGCATGTCGTTGCCGCCGTCGGTTTGGTCGTGGTGCTGGGCGCCCAGGTTCTGTTCGGGCTGATGGTTGCGATGAGACGGGGCGCAACCGAACCAGAGGAATCCGCCGTCCGGGGTCCCGTCGAGGAACCGCCGGATTCCAACGCGGAACCGGCCCGTCCCATCCCGACCGTCACGGTGGTGCGAGGGGCGGTGGGCCTGTTCGTCCTGGCCGCAGTAGCCGTCTTCTTGATTCCGTCCCTCGAGATCTCACATCGCCGGCCCACGGCCCGAGCCGAAGTGCTCGACTTCGCATCGGGATCGGTGGAAGCCGTGGGGCGAGACGTCTATGTGCGCGAAGGGTGCATGTACTGCCACACCCAGCAAGTCCGCCCGATCATCACCGACGTGGACCTCGGGCCCGTGTCCCTGCCCGGGGATTACGCGCTGGAGGTCCCACCCTTGTTGGGGTCGGTGCGTATCGGCCCCGATCTCACCCATGCGGGGGCGCGCAGCCCGACCGATGAGGCGACCTGGGTCATTGCCCACCTCCGCTCGCCGCGCACCGGCCCGGGGGCCCGGTCCTGGTCGATCATGCCGTCCTACGACTACCTGAGCGACGCCGACCTCACTGCGGTCGGCCTGTACGTGTCCGCTCTGGAATAGGAGCGCCGCCTTGGAAGAGCTGGTTGAAAGAGCGGCCGAGGTGCTGGGGTTCCCTCCGGGAATGGTCGAGCGCTCTGCCCGGGCCCGAGCGGCTGCCGACGGCGTCCCGGTGGAGGCGGTGCTGACCGCCTGGGCCGGAGGAGGCGAGATCGCCGCGGCAGCACCCGCCGAAGCAGCCCCCGCCGAGGCGGCCGAGGAAGCCGCGGCGCCCCCCGCCGCCCCGGCCGAGCCCGCCGCCCCGGCCGAGCCCGCCGGACCGGAGGTCGAGGTGCTCGCCCCCGAGGCCCCGTGGGTGGAGGAGGAGGAGCCCGAGGAGATTCCCGAAGAGCCGGAGGAGGCCGCTCGGCCCCTGGCCATCCCTGCCTGGCTGGCGGCGACGTTCATGATCGTGCCGGCGATCGCCCTCTTCTATGCCCTGTTCTTCCCCAACGGCCCCGAATGCGGAGTCGGCGCTCAGCTCCTGGTCGACCCGGCCACCGGAGAGGCGGTCAATTGCGACGGCACGGCATTCGGCGAGGAGTCCCTGAACTTCTTGGCCATAGGTGAGGAGATCTACGGGTCGATCTGCTCGGCCTGCCACGGCTCCGAGGGTCAGGGGGGCGGGAACTTCCCCGCCCTGGCCGGAGGTGAGGTGTTGGTCACGTTCCCGGAGGGCTCGTGCACCGATCACGTCGAATGGGTGCGGGTGGGCACGCTGGGCTGGCCGGAGCCGACCTATGGAGCCACAGCCAAGCCGCTGGGCGGGAGCGGTGCCCAAATGCCGGCCTTCGGCGACACGCTGTCCGAAGAGGAGCTGGGCTCGGTGGTGCTCTTCGAGCGGGTGAGCCACGGCGGTCAGGACCTGGCCTCTGCCGAAGAGGAATGCGGGCTCCTGGAGATCGGCGCCGGAGAGGGCGAGGGCGAGATGACCGCCGCCGCTCCCTGAGCCTGGGGTAGGCCGACTCCGGCGGTAGCCTCCGACCATGCCCTCCCCTGAAGTCCTGGTGGTCGGCGCCGGCCCCGGCGGAGCCGCTGCCGCCTACTGGCTGGCCCGCAACGGGCATGGGGTGGTGGTCGTCGAGAAGAAAGAGTTCCCGCGCCCCAAAGTCTGCGGCGACGGACTCACCCCGCGCGCCATCTACGAGCTGACCGAAATGGGCTTCGATTTCTCGCTTCCCGAGTTTCACCGCATCGTCGGGCTGCGGGCCTATGCGGGGGACCTGATGCTCGAGCTGCCCTGGCCGGAGCATTCCCGCTTCCCGTCCTGGGGCGGGGTGATCAGGCGAGCCGACCTCGACGGCCGGGTGGTCGGCCTCGCCGAGAAGCAGGGTGCGGTGGTGCGCCAGCGCACCGAGGCCCGCCCGGTGATCGAGGAAGGCGTCCTGACCGCAGTCGACCTCGTGGATGGCGAAGAGATCGAGCGCGTCGAGCCCGAAATCGTGGTGATCGCCGATGGATCGCTGTCCCGCTTCGGACGGGCGCTGGGCGTCTACCGCGACCGGAGCCTTCCGTACGGGCTGGCTGCCAGGGGCTACTTCTCCACCCCCCGGTCGAACGACCAGTACCTCGAGAGCCACCTGGGCATCCCCGATCAGGCCGGCCGATCGGTGGCCGGTTACGGATGGCTGTTCCCGCTCGGCGACGGCACGGTGAATGTGGGGGTGGGAGTCATGTCCACCTTCAAAGGGTGGAAGGACATCAATACCTCCAGTCTCATGGAGTTGCTCGTCGCCACCCTGCCCGACTATTGGGAGATCACGGCGCAGTCGGCCCTCACCGAGCCCAGGGGGGGCAAGCTCCCGATGTCACTTTCGGTGGGGCCCAAGGTCGGGCCCAATTGGCTGCTGGTCGGCGATGCCGTCGGGGCGATCAACCCGTTCACCGGGGAAGGAATCGACTACGCCTACGAGACGGGACGGATGGCCGCCGCCCACATCTCGGCGGCCCTGGGCACCGGTGATCTCAGCCGTCTCCACGGCTACGCCCAGGAGCTGGCCGATACTTACGAGGCGTACAACGGGGTGGCTCGAGCCTTTCTGCGGCTCATCGGGACGCCGAGCGTGATGCGATCGCTCACGCGGGCCGGGATGCGGGTGCGACCTGCGATGGAGTTCGTGTTGAAGGTGATGGCCAACTTGCTGGATCCCGACGACCCCGACTTCTCGGAGAGGGCCTACCGGGCCATCGAGCGACTCGTGGAGATCGGTCCACGTCCTTGAGCGGTGCCGGGAAGGGGTCGACTCCCCGGTTCAACTGCTTCAAGTTCGGCTCCCCATTAGCCGATGGCATCGGTGTCTAGTCCGGCACCGCCGGACCCTGCTGCGCAGCAACACTCGTCGAGGTGCCATGGGCAGAGAACCGGCATCGGAAGGTGCCGGCCGTTGGCAAGGGCGGCCGGTGCTTGCCTTCATCGTTCGAACCTCGGTCTTCATCGTTCCGATCATGACATCGATCGGGGCCTCGATCTGGCTGAGCAAGGCGCTGCCCACCCCCTCGACGCTGTGGACGCTCTTGGGGTGGTGGCTGCTCATCATTGCGGTGTCGACCACGGTGCTCTTCGTGGTCGACCGGGGCGCGCGACGTCTTCTGCCTCTGGCGGCCCTGATGCAGCTGACGATGGTCTTTCCCGACCGGGCGCCGCGACGCTTCAGCACCGCTCTCAAGAGCGGCTCGTCGGTCAAGCATCTCAAAGCTCAGCTAAAGAAGGCTGAGGAGAAAGGTCTCCAGGACGACCCCACCGAGGCGGCCGCCTTCATCCTCCAGCTGTCGAATGCTCTCAACTCCCACGACCGGCGCACCCGTGGCCATGCGGAACGGGTGCGGGCTTACACCGAGATGCTCGCCGAGGAGATGGGCGTCGCTGAGGAGGGCCGGGCCAAGCTGCGGTGGGCCTCGCTGCTGCACGACATCGGCAAGCTGAAGATCCCGGCCGAGATCCTGAACAAGCCGGGGCGGCTCGACGACGACGAGTGGGAGGTCGTTCGCAAGCATCCGGTCTTCGGTGCCGACATCTGCGCTCCGCTGATGGAGTGGCTGGGGGACTGGGCGGCCACGATCCCCGACCACCACGAGCGCTGGGATGGCGCCGGCTACCCGGCCGGGAAGAAGGGTGAGGAGATCTCCCTCGGCGGCCGCATCGTCTGTGTCGCCGATGCCTACGACGTGATGACGACCGTGCGCTCGTACAAGAAACCAGTGCCGGCTGCCATGGCGCGCGAGGAGCTGGCCCGCCACGCCGGTGCCCAGTTCGACGCTGGCGTCGTCCGGGCCTTCCTCAGCCTGTCGGTGGGACGGCTCCGCTGGGTGGCCGGTCCGCTGTCCTGGCTGGCCCAGCTGCCGTTCCTCAACTTCGTAGGCGCTGTGCAGCAGATCGGCACAACCGTGGGCGTGGCCGGGCTTGCGGCTACTGCGGCCGCCGGAGTGGTGGGGGCCGGCATCCTCAACATCCCCGACGAGCCCATCGTCCCAGAGCCCGAGCCGGTCGTCGTCGAGTACATGGTTGCCGCCGACAGCGGTGCGACGGTGGAGGGCCGGGCGACCACGATCTCCGTCCTCGCCAACGACCAGGTGGTCGACGGGGCCGTGGTGTCGATAGTCGACGGACCCGAATTCGGGACCGTGGTCATCAACACGGACGGGACCGTCACCTACGTGCCCAATCCGGGCTTCTACGGCACTGATTCCTTCACCTATGCGGTGAGCAAGAGGGGGCAGGTGCTGGGTGTGGCCGACGTATCGGTCGAGGTGACCCCCGGTGCGCATGCAGTTGCCGTCGACGACGCCGCCTCGGTTCCCGAAGACGGTCGCATCACGGTGGATGTCCTGGGCAACGACGGCGGCGACCTGGATCGCGCCTCGCTGAGGATGACCGTTGCTCCCCCGAACGGCGCGGCAGTCGTTGCTTCCCGGTCGGGGACGATCACCTACGCCCCGGCGTCCGACTTCTCGGGGCGGGATGGCTTCATGTACGCAGTGGACGACGTGTACGGCAACACCGCAACGGCACGGGTGAGCATCGAGGTCACCCCGGTCAACGACCCACCCGACCTCGCCGACGATACAGCGACGGTGAAAGAGGACGCCCAAGCGGCAATCGCCGTCGCCAGCAACGACGTCGATCTCGAGGGCCTCCTCGATTTCGGCAGTTTGCGGATAGTCGTCGGGCCGGCCAACGGGAAGGCCGCACCCAACACCAACGGAACGGTCACGTTCACACCCGACCCCGACTACAACGGCATGGACGAGTTCACGTACACGCTGTGCGACGCCGGCGCCGAATGCGGTACCGCCGCGGTGTCGGTCACGGTGACCCCGGTGAACGATGCTCCGGTCGTGCCCGGGCCCGGGTCGATCGTCGTGCCCGAGGATGGCACTTTCACTTTCAACGCCCTCCAAGGCGCATTCGATGCCGACGGTGATTCGCTCACCGTGGCGGCGCCGGCAATGAGCGCCGAAGGCGCCACGATCACCAAACACGGCGATAGCACCATCACCTACGCCCCGACCGCCCACTTCGTCGGAAGCGACGCGTTCAGCTACTCCGTCTCCGACGGATCGACCACGGTCGTGGTCACCGTCACCGTCGACGTCGTCGAGGTGAACGCTCCGCCAGTGGTACCGGGACCGGGACCGCTCACGACGGACGAGGACACAATGGTCAGTTTCGATCCACTGGCCGGCGCCACCGATCCCGACGGGGATCCGCTGGTTGTGGCTTCATTCGACGCAATCACGAGTGCGGGCGGCACGGTTGCCCTGGGCAGCCTCCAATACACACCGGCGCCCGACTACAACGGGACCGACTCGTTCGACTACACGGTGAGCGACGGCCGAGGGGGATCCGCGACGGTCGCTGTAACCATCACGGTGAAACCGACCAACGATGCCCCCAAGGCGGGCAGTGACTCCTATACGACACAGGAAGAATCGCCGCTGGTGGTGCCCGCGCCGGGGGTTCTCGGCAACGACACCGATGTGGATGGGGATCCGCTCGCAGCGTCGATTGCCAGTGGGGCGGCCAACGGCGCGGTATCGCTTGCCCCCGACGGCTCGTTAACGTACATCCCGAACCCCCACTTCGAGGGAATCGACTCCTTCACCTACACCGCCAGCGACGGCGCCGGGGGTTGGGATACCGCCACCGTCACTCTGACCGTCACCGCCGTCAACGACGCCCCGGTGGCTCAGAACGACTC
>CAYFYE010000097.1:0-8674 GCA_964347285.1 uncultured Acidimicrobiia bacterium | reverse complement strand
AAGCCATCCAAATCGTCAACTCGTCACAGCTCGCCCTCACTGCCGCCGTGTTCTCCGGTGACCTGGAGAGGGCGATGACGGCAGCCCAACGTTTCCAAGTCGGGGGGGTGGTCGTCAACGGCACGAACAACTACCGGCCGCCGGTGGTTCGCTTCGGTGGCTTCGGGCTCGCCGGTACCGGCAGGGAGGGGATCGGCTACACCTACGAGGAGCTGACTCGCCCCCGGTTCATCGCCATCAGGGGTGTGCGTCCGCCCGGCACGCCTGTGGAGGGTCGGGGAAATGGATGAGCTGGGAGTCCGCCAGTCGGTTGCCCACGCAGCGCGGATGATGTCCGCTGCCGGCCTCGCCGCGGCCTTCGGTCATGTCTCAGTCCGATGGGAAGGAGGATTCGCCATCACCAGCACGCTGCCCTTCGCCCGCGCCGGCCCGGAGGATGTGGTGGTGGTCTCCGATGCAGGAAACCTTCCTTTGGGTGGCTCGGAAGTTCCGCTCGAGGTGCCGATGCATGCCGCGGTATATGGGACCCGGCCCGACGTCGGTGCCATCTGTCGGGGCCACCCGCCCTCCGTCGTCCTGTGGGGCACCGGCGCCGAGGAGCTCCCGCTGCTTCACGGGCTCGGGGCCCTGGCGGGTACCCGAGTCCCGGTCCATCCCGACACCGACCTCATCACCACCCTGCCCCAGGGGGAAGCGGTGGCGGCGACCCTTGGCGAGGACCATGCGGTCATCTTGCGCTCCAACGGTTGTCTGGCCGTCGGGGCAACGACCCTCGAGGCCCTGACCCGCCTCTACTTCCTGGAGGAACGGGCCCAGGTGGCGATGGGGGCGCGGGCCGGCGGAGGCAGGATCGAATGGGGGCGCCGGTTCCGCCACACGGGTGCCGAGCTGGGGCGAGCCATGGCTTGGTTCGACGCCACCTTCGGGTCGGCATGACGCTCGTGTGGATGGAGGTCGGGCGATGACCAAACCGATGAGCTCCGAGGTTGCCGAGCAGTACAAGGACCGGTTCCTCACTCACCTCTCCCAGACGGTCCCCGGCCGAAAGGAGATCGTCGTCACCGCCGCGGAGGGGTGCCGGATCCATACGGCAGACCGCACCTACCTCGACATGATCAGCGGCATCGCGGTGGCCAACGTCGGTCATTCCCACCCCGAGGTGGTTGCGGCCGTCATCGCCCAGATGCAGAGCTACGCCCACATCAACGTGTATGGCCGTTTCGTGTTGCCGCCCCAGGTGGAGATCGCCGAGCGCCTGGCCCGGGTCACGCCCGGGGATCTCGACGTCGCCTTCCTCACCAGCACCGGTACCGAGGCCAACGAGGGGGCTCTCAAGCTCGCCCGCAAGTACACGGGAAGGCCGGGCTACGTGGCGTTCGAGGGGTCGTTCCACGGCCGCACCTTCGGCTCGCTATCGGTGTCGTGGCGGGAGCGATATCGGGATTCATTCCAGCCGCTTCTCGAGCAGGTGACGTTCGTACCGTTCGGCGACCTCGATGCGGCTGCCGCAGCGATCGGAGATGACACTGCAGCGGTCATTGTCGAGCCGGTGCAGGGGGAGGCGGGGGTTCGCATCCCACCCGACGCCTTTCTCCCCGGGTTGCGGGAGCTCTGCACCGAGCGGGGTGCCCTCTTGATCGCCGACGAGGTGCAGGGGGCGATGGGGCGCTCCGGTCACTGGTTCTCGTGCCAGGAGTGGGACGTCACTCCCGACATCATCACCGTCGCCAAGGCCGTGGGCGGTGGGCTTCCCCTCGGGGCGTTCATCTCCACACGGGAGATCTTCGCCACGTTTCTCGATCCACCCCTGTCCCATGTCACGACCTTTGGTGGCAACCCGGTCTCGTGCGCGGCGGCGTGTGCCGCGTTCGACGTGATCGAGCGCGAGGGCCTCGTGCAACGGGCCCGAGAAATGGGCGAGTACCTGCGGGCCGGTCTGTCCCGTCTCCGGAGCGATCACCGGATACTCGCCGACGCCAGGGGCTTGGGCTTGTGGTGGGGATTCGACGTGACCCCGGCCGACCTGGCGATGCCCGTGGTCAAGGCCATGGAGATGCGGGGTGTTCTCGTCGGCTCGATGCTCAACGCCGACGGCACCATCCGGGTGGCCCCTCCCCTCGTGGTCACCACCGCAGAGTTGGACGAGATGTTCCGGGCGCTCGACGAGTCCCTCACAACGGTCGAGGCCACCCGATGAGCCTGCCGGCCCCGGAGCGGACGCTCGTGGGAGGATCTTGGGTGCTGACGATGGGGCCGGCCGGAGACATCCGGGACGGCGCCGTACTCATCGAAGACGGAGCGATCGCCGCCGTCGGTTCCTCCGACGAGCTCCGCCGGGCTCATCCCGACGTGGCCACCGTGGGGGAGGGAACCGGGGTGGTGATTCCCGGTCTGGTCAATGCCCACACCCACCTGTCGGAGGCGCTGATCCCCGGCATGGGTTCTGACCTCACGCTGTTCGAGTGGGGACGGCGGGTGATCACTCCCGCGGGCTCGGTGCTGACACGGGAGATGGCGCGACAGGGCACCCTGCTCAAGGCGGTCGAGCTTCTGCACTCCGGGGTCACGTGCGTGAACGACATGTTCCACCACTACCGGCCGGGATCCTTTGCCAGCCTGGGCGTGGCCGAGGGCCTTGCCGAGTCGGGGCTGCGCGGCGTCACCGCGTTCGGGGCCGAGGATGCATTCGAGGCGCTGGGGGGTAGCCGTTTCACTGTCGCCGAGGTCATCGAAGAGCATCAAGCGCTTGCCGAGGCCGCCGGCGCCACCGAGCTCGTGGCGTTCCGGTTAGGTGTCGGGACGATGCTCGGATCGAGCGACGAGCTGCTCGACGCTGCCCTCGCCATGGCCGGTGAGCGCGGATGGGCGGTCCACACCCATCTCGCCGAGGCGCGCGAGGAGACCGTTGCGGCGCGCGCACGTTGGGGTCGCTCCAGCATCGAGCAAGCTGCTGTTGTTGGGCTACTCGCTATCGACGTGATCGCCGCCCATCTCGTCTGGCTCACCGAGCAAGACGTCGAGCTGCTGGCAACCCACGACACGGCGGGAGCGCACAACCCGGTGGCGAACATGATCCTGGGATCTGGCGTGAGCCCGGTGCCCCGCCTGTTGAGGGCAGGCCTCCGGCTCGGCATCGGCACCGACGGGGCGGCGTCCAACGACTCGCAGAACATGCTGGAGGCGGTGAAGATGACGGCGCTGCTGCAGAAGGTCCACCGCCTCGACCCGTCGGCCGTCAGCGCCTCCGAGGTTCTACAGATGGCAACCCTCGGGGGCGCTGAGGCACTGGGACTGTCCGACATCATCGGCAGCCTCGAGCCCGGCAAGCGAGCAGACGTAGTCCTGCTCGGCAGTTCCGCAGAGCTGGCCAATCTGCACGACCCCTACCAACAGGTCGTTTACTGCACAAGCCCGCGGTCGGTCACCGATGTGTGGGTCGACGGCCGCCGGCTTCTGGACGGTGGGGTTTCGACCACGGTGGACGAGGCGGCGCAGATCGCCAGGTGCCGCCCCCTCGCCGAGCGACTGGTGAGGGAATCGGGGCTCGCAGCCGCAGGGTTTTCGCACTTGTGAGTGATTCGAGCCCACCGTCACGAACGGGGTCCTGGACCTCTTCGGGTTCCTCGACCCGCTCACGGGCTATCAGCCCGCCACGGGGATCATGGCCCGAGAGCGCCTGCGGTTGCGTGATGCTCTCGCAGACGATGTGCGACGTGATGATGCGTGTTGAGACCGGAGGGGCGACGCACGCGCTGGCGACGCAGCGATCGATGATCGGGTCGGCCGACTTAGAGGAAGTGGCCGTGATCGACCCGCCCGAGCCTCAGATCGTTTCGAAGGGAGCCCGGCGATGACCGCTCCCGCCCCCGGTGTCGACGAGGTCTATGCAGCGCTTCTCGAGCGCATCGGAGCGGGGGCAATCGAGGTGGGCAGCAAGCTGCCCACGTGCCGGTTCCTTGCGAAGGAGCTTGGGTCTAACCCAAGCACCGTCAACCGCGCCATTCGGAGGCTGGCTCGCCATGGCCTGGTGCGGACCGAACCGCGGGTGGGCAGCTTCCTGGTCAATGCCGGCGCCGCTCCAGAGTTGAGCATGGATGAGGTAGATCGAGTCATCCGCGATGCGGTGCTGACGGCCCGCAGTTCGGGACTCGGTGCCGATCGGATTCGGGAGCTGTTCGAGTCTGCTCTCGCCATCGGCTCTCCCGACACCGGCACGGTGGTCTTTGTCGAATGCAATCGGCCCGACCTCGATCGCATGGCCTCCCTGGTGGAGAACACGACGGGAGTTGCACTAGAGCCGAGGATGCTCGACGCGCTCCAGCCCGGATGGGAGGCGGAGATCGACGTAGTGGTTACTCCGGTGTTCCACCTGGCGGACCTCGTTCAGGTATCGGAGGATCTCGACCGGGTCGTCGAGCTCAACTTCATTCCGTCGCCGTCGGTATTGCGGCAGCTGTCGACGCTCGCTCCGAACGCAGTCGTTGCCGTCGCGGCCCCCACACTGCGCGGGGTGGAACGAATGCGGGCGCTCGTCGGCCAGTACTACGCAGGCACGGTTCTCACCCCCGACCTCGATGACAAGCATCCGTTCATCGGCGTCGATTTCGTGGTCCATCCTCGGGCGATCGAGCTCGACGCCGATCAGCTCGAGGACGTGGAGGAGATCGTCATCGATTGGGAGCTGGACCAAGCGTCCGCGACGACGTTCGTTGCCCGGGTAGCTGCAGCAACGGCGCGGGCATGGGCGGATTCGAGCGGGCAGCGTTGACCCCGGTCACGGATGCGTTCACGATCGCTACTTCTGAGTGAAAATCCTTTCGGCTGCGAATGGGGGGTAAAGCAGTGGGGTAGCTCTTCGAGCTCAAGGCCCATCCCGCGATCGCCAACGAGCCGGCCAGGCATCGCAGTTGCCGGCTCGGGGAGATGGTCGATCGTTGCCGGGGAGATCGTGGAATCGGCACGGCTCCAACTGGGGCCCTCGCCGCCGGGCACCAGGTTCGTTGCCGCCAGTGGGTAGCCCGTATCGGTCCCCCTCAAGGTGCTGTGGACACGAGGGTGTGTTCTCCAACCGGAGCCCGACGGTGCGCGATCGGCCGAGCATTACCAGGCCGGGAGCAGGCACGGCACCCGGATGGTGAAGGGGCCACGGGTGCCAAAACAACTGGGATCCGTCGCACGTAGGATCCGATCGTGGCCCGAGACCCCCGATACGACGTTTTCTTCCACCCCGTCCCCATCGGGCCCGTGGTGGCTCGCAACCGCTTCTTCCAGACGCCGCACCGCAACGGCATGGGTCACCGGACCCCTCGGCCCTCGCCGCCATGCGCGGGGTCAAGGCAGAGGGTGGCTGGGCGGTGGTGTCGACCGAGGAAGTCGAGATCCATCCGTCGTCGGAGACCGCTCCTTACATCGAGGGGAGGCTGTGGGACGACGCAGATATCCCGGCGTACCGGCTCGTGGTGGAGGCGATCCATCGACACGGTGCCCTTGCAGCGATCGAGCTCGTCCCCAGCGGGATCTCTCACAACACGATGGAGCAGTACCGCATTCAGAGGCGGCTCCGCGACCTGGGCGTCGACATCGTTCCGCACCATGTGGTCGCCGGAAGCACCACTGACGGAGTGGTCCTGCATAGTGTGTTCGGCGGTGACCCGGCCCTGCGCGATAGTGGGGCCATCGTCCTCGTGAAGTCGCGCACTCCCCATGACGAGCTCGCGGTCGCTCTTGCGCAGATGCGTGCATCCTGGGCCGACGCCGGGCTGCAGACCATGCGTGCGGTCGGTGATGCGCTCGCACCGGGCACCATTGCCGCGGCCGTTTGGGACGGGCGGCGGTTCGCCGAGGAGCTCGGTGGATCCTCCGAAGAAGCCCTCTTCCGCCGCGACGTCCCCGCCGTCGGCGCCTGACGCCCGCGCCGGCTACGTACAGGATGGACCCAACCTCGGCGGTGTCGGCCTTCCCCCACTGATCTTTGCTGTGTTCATCGAGATGGCCAAGCTCGGGCTACTGCACGAGGGCCTCTTCACGGCTTCTCTCGTAAGTTGAGAGCAGTTGAGAGCCATCTCCTGCGCAGTCAGTCGTGTCCTGTCGAGGGTTCGCCCCCCGGCACGCATAGCGGAGAGCCCCTAGCGCACCCTCTGCTGGATCCCGTGTGTCCCGATCGCCGGCGCGACTTCGTGGCTCGTTGGCCGCGCCTTGGCGCCTACTTCTTCGTCGGCTTGGCGGGCAGCGAGCCGATCCAGTCCCAGGCCTTGTCGAACCACGGTGCGAGCTCGGCGGGTTTGGCGAGCAGCTCCGCCATCCGCCCCTCATCGTGCGCCACATCACGTACGGCTAGGGCCGAGTCTGGGACGCCGATCGTGGAGGGCCCGGACGGATTCGAGGGCATCAGCGGCCGGGTCGACTTCAAGGACGACGTGCCTGGAGACGCTTGGTCACTAAGAGGGAGAGTGCCCCCTGTCGAGTCTCTCCATCGGCTCCGCCGCCGGGTGCCGGGCCACCACTTCGTCGGGCACGTAGGCGTGGATTCGCGTGATCTCACCCGATCGAGCGAAGACCCTGGCACTGGTTTGGCGGTCGAGATGCAGGCCGGACTGCGATTTCGTCGTGCCGTCGGCGAAGAGCACCTCGACCCTGGCATCGCTTCGTGCCACCGAGACGACGATCGGCACTTGGCACAGGGTCATGCCCAAGGAGCCCTCGGGGAGCTGAATCACCGACGGTGCGGGGGCGAGGTCGTATACCAACCATGATTCCGTTTCTGCGAGCAGCTCGTGACGGCGAAGAAATAGCGGGTCGAATCGGATCTCCCCGCTCTCAACACGCACACCGACCTCGAGAGGTCGCGTGAGCAGTTCCTCCTTGACCAGTCCTGTCATGCCGGGCTGCTGGGCGCCGGCATGGGCGGGTGTGTGCGAGTAGGGATCGATTGGGATGGCGCCGAACTCCTCGGCAGTCTTGTTGAAGCCCAGTCCCGATCGAATCCGCCAGTAGGCGTCGACGAGGCGCTCCACCGTCGCGGGCGATGCGCCGCCGGATGCCGCGGCGACTGCCGACTCCTGTACCGCGACGAGCAGCTTGGCGACCATGTGCCAATAGATGGAGCCGATTCCCTCATAGCCGTACATCGATCCGGAGCGGCCCGTATAGGCATGGTGGCGGAAGACCTTCTCGTAGGTCTCCAGCGTCGCGTCGCGGTGTCGTGGCACCAGGCTGCTCCATTGCGCATCAACGGCGAGGCGATCGAGCGCCGCTTCGAGATCGTCCCGGTTGGCGAAGGCGGTATTGAACCGGAATCGGCGGTCTGCGTCGATGGCGACCACCGAGCGGTCACCGGCTTCGTGTAGCGCCGCGAGGAGCGGGTTGCCCTCAACGGCTTCCGCCGGCACGACGTTCTTGTCGAGGAACGATGGAAGGTGCCGGACCGGGTACAGCAGGAAGCTCCGTTGGTCGGGGCGATACATCGCGCTGGCCAGCAGGGCATCGACCACATCGGCCTGTTCTTCTGGGGACAGCACGCCCGAGCTGAGGACGGCGACCTGGCCTTCGAGCATTTCGTGCAGGCGCTCCACGGAAGCCGCCGACCCGTCGGGGGCAAAGCGGATCAGGTTGTAGGAGTGGTAGAGGCCGTCGGCGCGGCGGCTGCTGCGGATCGTCTCGTCGAGATGCTCGATTGCGATATCGCACAGCTCGGCGATTTCGTCCGGGGCGACCGGAGTGAATCCCGAGAAACCGGAGGCGTAGACGCGGGCCCGGTATTCGGAGAAAGCGCGTCCGAGCTCGTCCATGACATCCTTGCGGCCCCGGTCGGTGACATCGGCGGCTCGCTGGTGAGACTTGCGAAGCGCGCCGGTGACGGCCGAGGTCCAATCGGCGATCTCCTTCGACATGGCCACGTCTGCCAGCTGTGTCGCACGGATCAGCGATCTGAGGTGGTGGAGGTATCGACGGAGGTGATACAGGGTCACCATCGACAACCCGAAGCCGACGAGGGCGTTGTTGGCGTCGTTCCACTCCGGTCGTTGCGTGTTCATCCAGATGCCCCCGCCGGGGACGAAGTTGGAAAGTTTCGTCAGGGCGGGCACCAGCAGCTTCTCGACGAGAGTGACCTGGTACACCTCTCCATCGTCGCCCCACAGCAGTTTCCCGTCGCTGCCCGCCTCACGGACTCGGGTGGCCGACCCCGACGCCGCCGACTCGTCGTAGTCGATGGTCGCTTTCGGGTCGCGCACGAGCTCTTCGTAGGGGGCCAGGCGGTAGGGCACGTCGGCGTAGGAGAACCACCTCTCACCAAGCAGCCGCTCTGTTTCGCCCGGCAGGAACCGGTCACCGGCCTCGAGCAGCCGGAGCAGGTACACGATCTGGTGGTCCCCCCAGTATCCGATGTTGCTCCACGGATCATCGGGGTCGGGGATTTCCCAGTCGATGCCGTTGCGCGTGATGCGATACGGGTTGAAGCCGTCCGGCGTCGATGCGTTGACGAACACGGATATCACGCCGGGTCGGTATTCGGGGAAGCTCCTGCACAGCGCCTCCCAATTCTGGAAGATGTCGCGCCAATTGCCTTCGTAGGACACGTGGGGCCGGCCCGTTTCGTCGCGCACACGAATGGCGAAGGCATTCCAGGGTCGGCTCGGGTCGCCGTGGCGGCGGGAGAAGCTGAATGGCAGGTATT
>CAYFYE010000096.1:0-8787 GCA_964347285.1 uncultured Acidimicrobiia bacterium | reverse complement strand
CGCCCGAGCAGGCGCTCGGTAGAAGCGCGAGAAAAGCTGCAAGGAAGAACCAGCGAGCCACTGCACGGGACCAGACCGTTCCGGCGCCAGCCTAGGTTTTCAGGCGATGAGATGAGGTGGACCCGGGGCCGTCACTTACCGCAGCGCCATACGATGTTCACCACGATCGTGGCCAGCACGCTCACCACAATCATCGATGTGATAGGAACGAAGAACGTGCTGCGTTGGCCCTCCACTCGGATGTCTCCGGGTAGGTGGCCGAACCACGAGAGCAGCCCGGGGGCGAACCGCAACGCCAGTCCGATGAGCAGGGCGGCTCCTCCGATCAACACCCAGATCTTCCAGGCCTCCATCCCCCCGTAGGGTATGAAGGCCGGGGCGGTGTCGGCGACCGAGAGCTGAGGCCGACTGCCGTCGAGCCGACTATGCGACCGCCGCCGATCCCATCCAGAGGAGGCCGCGCCCGACCACACGGCTGGGGTGGGCCGAGCGTTCACGCCTCATTCGAACAGCTCGCGAGCACCGTCCGAGGTCAGGACCCGGTTGGTGTCGGCTCGCCGCCCGGAGACCTAGGAGAAGTACTCGTCCCAGGCGTAGGGGTCGGAGTTGAACGACCAGAACTCCACGACCTGGCCGTTCCGAATATGGGAAGTGTCGGCGGTCTGACCGGAAAGTGTCTTGCCGCTCGACCCACCGGCTGTGACCTTGGTCAGCACCACGGCGTGATCGTCATTGGCCAAGATGTCGTGGATCTCGAGCGAGAACGTTCCCTCGCTGCGCTGGGCGATCTGGGCGAACAGGCCGAAGATCGCCTCGCGACCCTTGTAATCACCGGATAGATCGCTGCGCCCTCCGACGTGCCACACGGCATCTTCGGCGATGAGCTCGGTGAGTGTGTCCATGTCTCCCGACCCGAAGGCGGCATAGCCGCGGCGGGCCAGTTCGACATTGGGATGCTCGCTCATGCTGTTCCTCCCTTGTCTCGAGCTTGCCGGATCCTAGGTGATTGCAGATCCGGGCGTCGCAGGTACCAAGGCCCAGATCTTCGTGTCGGGCGATCGGCGCCGAGATGTTTCGAGGCCCGGATCAGGCCTCTACCGCCTCAGCGACTGCGATAAGGTCGTTGACCCGGTGGGGGGCGGGGTAGTCCGATGACTACGTGATCCGCTCCCGCCTCGGCGGCCCGGCCGAGGCGGTCCGGCAGCGATGCAATGTCGCCGGCTGCGATCTGGATCGACTTCTCGATGTCGTCGAAGGGTCGGCCGACCGTCTCGCACCACATCTCCGGCACCTCCATCTTGCGGCGGAAGGAGGCGATATCGAAGTCCATACTGGGGAAGTTCCAGTGATCTGCCCGGCGGGCGGCCGTGCGTAGGGTCCGCTTCTCGCCCCCGCCACCGATCACGATCGGGGGCCGAGGTCGTTGCACTTCCTTGGGTTCACAGCGGGCGTTGCGCAATTGGTGGTGCTCACCCTCGAAATTGCTCACCTGCTCGGTCAGCAACAGATGGATCACCTCGACCGCCTCGTCGAACCGATCGAATTGCTCCTTCAACGGGGGAAGGTCGATTCCGTAGGCCTCGTGCTCTTTGGCAAACCATCCCGCACCGATCCCGAGATCGAGCCGCCCGCTGGAAACGACGTCCAGCGTCGCCGCCATGTTGGCCAGTACCGCGGGATGCCGGTAGGTGTTCCCGGTGACCATGACCCCCAGTCTCAGGCGTGAGGTGACGGTGGCCAGTGACGCCAGCAACACTCAGCCCTCCAAACAAGGGCCTTCCTCGTTGCCCCGCAACGGCATGAAGTGGTCGAAAGTCCAGCCGCCTACGAACACGTCAGCCTCGTCGGCCGCCTTCCACACGTCGCGATTCGCGGGCCAATCGGAATTCATGGGAGTGGTCTTGAACGAAGTCTTCATCTTTCGGTCCTCCGGCTCGTCGGGATGAGATTGCCACACGCGACATCGCGCTGACGGTGGCCCGGGAGAACCGGTTGGAGGAATCCCTCCTCCCGGTGGGCCGGTCCGTGACTCTCGGGTAAGAGGAGACGATGGCTGGGCGTGCCAGACTCCGAGGCGCCCAACCCCGGCGAAGGCCCGACAGAACAATTCGGAGGAGGAGCCGTGGAAATTGAGGTGAAGGGCGGCCGCGTCGAGGTCGAGTTGGAAGGCAAAGGGCCGCCGATCGTCCTGGTGCACTCCCTTTTCACTGATGCAAGGTCCTTCGACCTCATCGTGCCGGCCCTGGCGAGCCGGCACGTGGTGTGCCGCGTTTCCTTACCAGGGTTCGGCCGCTCGACGCCCCTGGAGCAGGACAAGCCCGGCATAGGCGCCTTCGCCGACCTGTTGGCCGGTGTGTTGGTGGAACTCGAGCTGGGCCCCGACACGGCGGTGTTGGGCAACGGGCTCGGCGGTTCCGCGGCCGTCGCCCTGGCGATCCGCTACGGCGAGCGTTTCGGCAAACTGGTGGCCACTAGCTGCGGGGCGGTCTTCTCGTTCGAGCGGGCGGCGGGCTTCGGCACGATGAGTCGCCTGGTCGAGGAGGGCGGCATGGAAGCCGTGGTCGACGCGGCCGTGAGGCGCATGTTTCCCGTCCATTACCTGGAGCAGCACCCCGAGGTGATCGAAGAGCGGCGTGAGGCGCTGATCGAGGTCGATCCCGGCGCGTTCGGGGTGGCCTGCCGGGCCCTGGCCGCCATGGACCTCCGTTCTGGTCTGGGATCGATACGCAACCCGACCCTGGTGATCGTCGGTGCCGACGACGAGACCACTCCGCCGAAGATGGCCGAAGAGCTGGCGGACGGCATTCGGGATGCTCGCCGGGTCGTGCTGAGTGACTGCGGCCACTGTCCCCAGCTTCAGCAGCCGGCGGCGCTGCTGGCGGCCGTCGAGTCCTTCCTGGGGTCGCCGGTTCCCGGCCCACATCCCGGGAAGCTCCAGCTCGAGTGAGGCAACAGAGGAGGCGAGGGTGGGGGCGAATGGAACAGATCGCTCCACCCGGGAGCGTCCGTGCCTCCATGTGACTCGCTTGGGCCCCGCCCTGAATCGACCCGTGCGGCCGGCGAGGGAGGTGCCCGTCCGGAGGCGGCGCCGAAGCGCTGAGGTCACGGCTGCGGCCGAATCGTGCGGGGATCGGTGGGCGGGAGGCGATCACGTCCCTCCTGCACTCCGATCACCGTGATGCCCGCCGACGAGATTCCCACTCCGGCCACGGCCGCCATCGCGGTGTAGGCCCCGGTATCGGCCAGACCGCCCCCCAGCGCCGGCCCCAGGGCACGGCCTACCGCCATGAGACCCTGAGCATCCCCGGCCCGCTCGCCCGGTTCGAGAGATCTCGCCGCCAGCATCTGCAGCACCCCCGGCACTCCCATCCAGAAGGCGAACCCCCACCACGCCATTCCCAGGAAGAAGAACGCCGGGTGGCCGCCGCCGATGGTGAGATAGGCGGCCGGCCCGGCCGAGGCCAGCCACCATCCCGGCCGACGGTGGCGGGCCGAGAGTCGTGCCCCCAGCAGCCCACCGGCCGAGTTGAGGCTGAAAGCGAAAGAGGTGACGACGGGGCTCAAGTCCAGGACCTCGCGGGCCGCCACCGCCTGGTAGACGAACAGGCCGGATCCGGCGAAAGTGAGCAGGAACAGCGCGGCCAGCAGGACGCGATTGGACCGGGAACGGCTGACGCTCCCCTCTCGCGAACCGAGGCCGGACGTGGTAACGGGAAGAAGCGCGGCGGGGACGGTGGCGAGGGCCAGCGTGAGGTAGACGGCCCGGTCTCCCGACTCGGCAACCGCGGCCAGAACTGGTGCTGCGACGAGAGCCGTGACCGGCCCGGCGGCCGCCACTGCAGCCAGCGAGTGAGGCTGCCGCATGGCGTCGTCCCATGCCACCCAGGTGATCGCCCCGGCAGCCACGCCCGCTCCCACCCGGAGCGCCACCAGAAGCCAGAACGTGCCGGTCAGGGCACTGAGGGCGTTGGCAAGGACGAGGGCAGCGGCCGAAGCTCGCAGTAGCCCACCCGAAGGGGCTACCAGCCGGGGGAGTAGGAAGTTGGCGGCGGCGAATGCGCCCACCTGAGCCACCGATATCGCGCCCGCCAGTCCCTCGGAAACGCCGTAGCGAGTAGAGATCTCCGGGATGAGAAACGGGGTGGCAACGTACATCGTCCCCACTGCGGCGGCACCGGTCAAGATCCCGAGCGGCGCCCGGGGGCGGAAGGCGTATAGGAGGCGGGCGGGTCCGAACACCGGTGGATTCTCTCACCCGGTCGTGTGTTTCCATTCGGCGACCGTCATCACGGGGTGCCGCCATCGGGGCGGTGGGCCGGCATGGACCGCAAGATCGATGCCGTTCGTGGGTACCAGCGATCGCTCAGAGGGCGGGATGGCCCCGGTCGGCAAGTGCGTCGGCGCCACTCCGGCCCGAGCCTCCGCCATGAGGGTGGACCGGGGATCAGCCTGTACGCGGGAGCATCGGCGCGGCCATCATCGGTGCGGGCGCCGGCGCCGAAACATCCTGCTTGGCCGCCATCGCTGGAGAGCGCGGCCTCCCGGGCGGTTTATCGGCGCCGGGACTGCCGCAGCTACTTTTTGCGATGTTCTACTACTCATAGTAGTCTAGCGGGAACTCCTACGACGGGAGAGAGTGGGATGAAGTTGAATGGCAGCACCAGGAGAGGTCGAAACCGCCTGTGGGGGCTGGACGGGTTTCTGACAAGGGGGCTACTCGTCGTGTCCGTTGTCGCGGTGGCGGGTCTTCTTGCGCCACTGGCTTTCGCTGCTGCAGGACCTCCAGACGATCGCCCGCCGCTGAGTCCTCCGGTGGGACCTCCAGACGATCGCCCGCCGCTGAGTCCTCCGGTGGGACCTCCAGACGATCGTCCGCCGCTGAGTCCTCCGGTGGGATCTCCAGACGATCGTCCGCCGGTCGATCCTCCCGTCGGACCGCCGGCCGATCGCCCGCCGATCGATCCTCCCGTCGGACCGCCGGCCGATCGCCCGCCGATCGATCCCCCCGCGGGACCCCCGGACGACGGCCCGCCCGGGCTCCATGGAGAAGGCCCGCCCGGGCTCGAAGAATCCGGTGTGCCCGGCCTCGAGGGTGAATGCCCACCCGGGCTGGGCGAAGACGGCCCGCCCGGACGCGGCGGCGTAGGTGCACCCGGGCTCGGCGGCGACGGTCCGCCCGGCCTCGAGGGTGAATGCCCGGCCGGACTCGCCGGTACGGGCCGAGCTGGAGAGTGACGGCTCGCCAGGAGTGCCCTTGCGGACCAGAGGCCCGGTTGGGCTGCCAAGTCGGGACCTGCGTGGCCCGATCATGAGTGGCGGCTGGGGACCGGGCCATTCGAGCTTCCTCTCACAGCGCTTCGTGATGGCCGGCCTCGGTGATTCTCAGGCAGCCGCCGCCGTCGGTGCGAATGAGCGACACGCCCTGAGCCTGGCGGCGTGGGCCGACGTGCTCTTGACCGCGCTGTTGGCTTCGGCTTCGGTGCTGTTGCCGCTCGTCTTCTTCACCGGGGTGGAAGACACGTTCGCGCTTCCAAAGGCGATTGGGCTCCGGGTGGCCGTCATTGCGGCGCTGATTCCGCTGGCGATGCGGTTCCTGTCGAGTGGGATTCGGGGGATGATCCGTCCGGGCTGGCTCGACGTCGCCCTTCTCGTCTACGTTGCCCTGAATGTGGCCGCCTTGGCGGCCTCTGTCGATCGGACGCAAAGCTTCTTCGGCGAGCGCCTGCAGTGGCAAGGGCTCTTGACGATCTTGCTGTATGTGGCCTCGTTCTACCTGGCGCGGATGACCTTCCTGTCAGAGCGCCGGTTCGCTGTTCTCTTTGGAGCCGTCGGCGTTGCGGGAGCAGTGGCTGGCGCCTATGCCTTGCTGCAAAGGGCCGGCGGTGACCCGATCTGGGACGCCCTGCCCCAAGGGAGGGTGACGTCGACGCTGGGGCAGCCGAATTGGTTGGCCGCATTCCTGCTCTTGGCCATACCGTCCCTGGCAGTTCTCGCTTGGCGGTGCCGACGGAGGTGGACGGTATGGATGATCATCGGCGGGGTACTCGCCATGGTCGCCGCTCTGGCCTTCACCATGAGCCGCGCCGGTTATCTGGCGTTTGTGGCGGCGGCTCTCGTCGTCGCGGTTGTGACGGCGCGTCGTTGGCGCGTGCAGTCGAAGGATCTGAGGGCCGCCGCTGTCGTGTTGGTTGCGGCCGTGGTGGCCGGGGCGCTTCTTGCTCCGGCGCGTGAGGCCGTGTCCGAGGTGTGGGATCGGGCCCGGTCGGCAGCGGAACTCGACAGCTTCGATATCCGCCAGCATCTGGCGTTGTGGGAGGTGGGCACCGCGATCGCCATCGATCATCCACTGCTGGGTGCGGGCCAGGAGACCTATCCCCTGTTGTTCGACGGCTACCGAGACGCGACTCTGGACCCGTACCACGCCGAGGCACTGCGGCATTTCAGGCCCGAGAGCCCCCACAACGTGTATCTGGCGACCGCGGCCGGGGCGGGGTTTCCGGCCCTGGCTGCCTACCTGGCCATCATCGGTGGCGTCGTAGTGATGTTCACCCGCGCCATACGCAGTGCCGCGACCACCTGGACTCGCCTGGCCTTTGTTGCGCTCCTGGCGACTGTGACCGGGCATGTGGTCACCGACGCGTTCATGACGGCAGAGGTTGCCGGGTCATGGACGTTCTGGGTTCTCATGGGGGCCGGGGTCGGCCTGGCGCACACCGAGGCGGCGGGCCGTGTTCCCGGCCATGGCGCTGCGGCGCGAGGGCAGCTCGCCCAACTCCACGGGCCTCAAGTGCCGCCGTAGCCAGCCGATTCAGCAGGACTCGGGACCGGGACCGGCCGCCGCTCGCCTTGGGCGGCCGGAAGCCGGACGTGGTTCCGGCGAGCGGCCCGGCGACACTTGCTCGACCCGAAGCGCCACCAGAAGCCATAACGTGTGGAGAAGGCGCCGAGGGCGTTGGCAAGGACGAGTGAGCGGCCGAAGCTCGCAGCAGCCCACCCGCAGGAGCTACCAGCCGGGGAGTAGGAAGTCGACCGACGCCGCAGCGCGTAGAGATCTCCGGGATGGACCGCGTAGTTAGTGCCGTTCGTCCCTACCCGCGGGCGAGGCGATCGGCTGAGAATGGGCTCGGTTCGCAAGGGAGCCTCATGCGTGAGTACGTAGACGGGTCGACCGCAATTGTGCGGGGTGCCCTCGACGCCGGGTGTACGTTCTTCGCCGGCTATCCGATCACGCCAGCGTCACCGATCCTCATGGCCATGATGCGGGAACTGCCCAAGGTCGGCGGTATCGCCGTGCAAGGCGAGGACGAGATGGCTTCGATCGGCATGTGCATCGGTGCCACCCTGGCCGGAGCCCGAGCCATGACGGCCACGAGCGGACCGGGGATCAGCCTGTACAGCGAGAGCATCGGCCTGGCCATCATCGGCGAGGTTCCGCTCGTCATCGTCGACGTGCAGCGCCTGGGGCCCTCGACCGGCGGCGCCACAACCGTTTCCCAGGGAGACGTGCAGTTCGTGCGCTGGGGAACGGCCGGCGGATACCCCATCATCGCCCTGGCCCCCTCGACCGTGCCGGAGTCGTACGTCCTTTCGGCCAAGGCCTTCGACCTCGCCGAGCGCTTTCGCTGTCCGGTATTCCTGCTGACCGACAAAGAGATCGCCACGACCCTCACCACGGTCGACCTCTCCTCGTACCCGGAGGTGGAGGTGCGGTCCCGGAAGACCACAACGGACGGGCCGCCCTATCGCTACCAGCCGGCGGACGAAGTGTTTCCTCTCCATGAGTACGGCGGCGCCGGCACCGTGAGGTTCACGGGCTCGACTCACAACGAGGAGGGCTACATCACCAAGCACCCGCCCACCGTCGACGCTCTCAACCGACACCTGGCGGCCAAGATCGAGCTGCATCGCGACGAGATCGAAATGGTCGACGTCGACCTGCAGCCGGGCGCGGCGACGTTGCTGCTCGGCTACGGGATCACCGGCGGCGCGGTACGAAGGGCGGTGAGGCTGGCCCGTGCCGGCGGAGAGAAGGTTTCGGGAATGGTGGTGCAAAGCTTGTGGCCGGTGCCGCAGACGGCGATCGAGCGGGCCCTGACCGGTGTGGGGCGGATCGTGGTGGCCGAGCTCAACTTGGGGCTCTACCGCAGGGAGATCGAACTGCTGGCACCAGATCGCCGGGTGGTAGGCGTCAATCGTGTGGACGGCGACATGATCGGTCCCGAAGAGATTCTCGAGGTGCTGGAATGACGGACACCACCATCACTCCCCTCGGCAGTTACCGAAACGAAACGCCGTATCCGTTCTGCCCGGGATGTGGGCATGGCGGCATTCTCGACCGGCTGGACGGGGCGTTGACCAGGGCAGCGCTCGATCCGGCCCAGGTCGTGATCGTCAGCGACATCGGGTGCGCCGGCTTGTCTGACCAGTACTTCACGACCAGCGCCTTCCACGGCCTGCACGGCCGAAGCGTCACCTATGCCACCGGCATCAAGCTGGCCCAACCCGACTTGACGGTGATCGTGATCATGGGCGACGGGGGTACCGGCATCGGCGGCACCCACCTCATCAACGCCGCTCGCCGCAACATCGGCATCACCGTGCTGGTCTTCAACAACTTCAACTTCGGGATGACCGGCGGCCAGCACTCGACGACCACACCGGAAGGGGCGATTACGTCCACCACTCCGGGCGGGAACCTGGAACACCCCCTCGACATCTGTGCCACGGTCGGCGTCAACGGAGCCGGCTACGTCTACCGGGGGACCAGTTTCGATGCCGAGCTGTCCG
>CAYFYE010000095.1:4551-8888 GCA_964347285.1 uncultured Acidimicrobiia bacterium | reverse complement strand
ACCGTGAACGTGTAGATGACCGTGCCGGCCACTGCCAGATCGGAGCTGTGGGTGCAAGTGATCACCCCGGCCAGGTGGAGGCACTCGGCAGTGGCGGCGGCGTTGTCGAATGAGACGAAGCTGGTGTTGGCATCCAAGGTATCGGAGACGGTGAACCCCGACGACACCGAGGGGCCGTGGTTGGTGACCACCAGGGAGTAAGTGAGGTTGGTGCCGGCCACCACCGGATCGGGTGAGTCGGACTTTCCGATGCCCAGGTCCGCCTTGGTCCGCCCGTTCCTGAAGATGCAAGAAGCGTTCTCCGGCCCCCTGCTCGACGCCTGCACGGTGGCCGTTGCCGTGGCGCTGGGATCATCGAACGTGCAGTTCGTACCGGCGCCCGACCCGTATATGTAGGTGCCCAGGCTGGAGTCGAGTTGCTGCTCGGTGATGGTGTGGGCGTGAGCGGTGGCCGGATCCGCGTCGGGGTCGGTCGACACCAGGTTGCCGAACACGACTTGCCCCGCTGCATCGATGGGTACGCAGGTCCCCCCGTCGAGGCTGAAGCAGAACTCGCCGGCGGCCGCGGTCGTCTCGAAGGAACCGTCTCCGTCGCGATCGACCATCTTGGTAACGGTGATCTGCGGCAGCTCGAGGATGGCCCTTGCCGGGACCGGAATGTTCTGATCACCCTCGTTGCCGAAGTCCCCGCCGGTGCCGTTGATCCGGGAATGCTGCGAGGAGCCGCCGCACTCCCCGGCCACGTCGGAAAGTGTCAGGTAGTAGTAGATCGTCGCGTTGCCCGGCCCGCTCGTGAACTCCACCTGGACCGTTTGAATCCAGTCGCCTGAACTCGGACCGGTCCCCGGCACGGGTGCCCCGACCAGGCTCACCGACGGTGTCGCTCCGGAGTTGGTCACCACCGCCGGGTTGCTTCCGTCGTGCGTGCCCAGGGCGAATGCCTGCTGGAAGAAGGGGCTACACCCACTGCCGCCGCCGACGTCGCCACTGAACCCGATATCGAACGTGCCCAGCGCCGACCCCGCCCCGGAGTGGGACACCTCGAGCCGGAAGTTGATCGGATCGAGCTCGGCGTATTGGGTCGCATTGCCACTCGTGTAGGAGCCGAGCACTCCGGCAGCTTTCTGCTGGCTCTCGTGGGAGCCCCCCACGATGTCGAGATCGCCTGCCGAATCCGAGAACGCCACCGTCGCCACCGGCTCGTCGACCGAACCGGGACCGCCCCATGGATAGGTGAAGACCGCCACGCGGTAGAGGCCTTCGATGCCGTTCAGAATGTACTGGTAGGAGAGGTCGCCGTCGCCATTGGTGGTGGTGTTGTCCCAGCACGCCCAGGCACCGTCGGGGCATACGTATCGATGGTCGGCCGGATCGAAGTTGCCGTCGCCCTTGATGATGGAGCCGTCGGGACGGGTGACCGGGATGTCGTACGTGGTGTTGGGGTCGAACCCCGACCCGTGGATGTACACCGTGGAGCCCGGAGAAAAGTCGTACCGGGGATTGCCGGCGGCGTCGGTCGTCCACAGGGTGGGCTCGATGGGCTCCTCTTCCTCGGCTTCGTCTGGTTCCTCCTCGGCGCCGTGGAGAAGCAGCCATGGCACCGAGAACGAGGGCCGCAGGCCGCTGTCTTCCTCGTCAGGTTCGGGGTCGACTTCCGCCTCGGGTTCGGGATCGGCCGGCTCATCGCTGGACGCCGCGGCGGGCTCACCCCAGCCCTCAGGCAACTCGGGCTCCGAAGCCGGAGCTGGAGCCTCGGACGGAGCCGGTTCGTTTGGAGCAGCCGGGACCGGGTCTTGGATGGGCGGGGCCGGTGGGACCGCCGGGGCCGGAGGCTCTTCGGCGGGAGGCGGTACGTCTCCCCAGCCGGGGGGCAACTCTTCTTGGGCGAGCGCCGCCAGCGAAGGCAACAAAGCGAACACCATCACCACTACCCAGGTGATCGCCAGTCCCCGTCGCAGTCGCGATCGCATCCTTCCTTCGGTTCCCTTCCTAGCCCTCATTTGGTCCCTCTCGTTTCCTCAGTTGCCTTCGTGTTCTCCTCGATCCGATCGTTGTCGCCGGGCGGCGGGTGCTCGACCCCAACTGCCCGCACCTCCGCCGGCGGCCAACGCCGGGTAAGAGCTCCTCGCCGCCAGCACGAGCGCCCCGCCCAGCAGCACCAGCACCAAGCCGGTCAGCACCAACCGATCGGTGTGCGGGCCTCCCGTCACCGGCAATGTCTCCGGCAGCGTCACCGGCAGCACCAGAACCGCCTGGATGGTGTCCCGATCCCAGTCGTCACCGCTTCCGTCGGCGGGTACCGAATCCCTGTCCTGCTCGTTGGCCGCCGTCACCTCAGCCGTGTCGACGTGGAGGCCTTCAGTTGTCAGGACGACCACGATCGAGTACTGCACCGTCGATCCGGCGGGCAGGTTGCCCACCGTCCACAGCCCAGTGGCCGGATCGAAGGCCCCGCCGCTGGTGTCGGAGAGGTAGGTGACGCCGGGCGGCAGCGTGTTGGTGACCACCACCCCGGTTGCACCCGATGGGCCCTGATTGGTCAGGATGATCGTGTAAGTCGCTTGCTGGCCAACGTCGCCAAGGGTCGGCTGGGACACGACGTTCAGCTCGAGGTCGATGACCGGCGTGAGATCGACCACCGCACCGTCGCTGCCCTCAACCTGTTGGCCGTCGTCGTCCGTGCCTTTGGCAGTCGCAACGTTTCTGTGGTCGGAAGCAGCCGCCCCAGACACGAGCTCAGTGAACCGGCAGGTCAGCGTCTCACCGATGCTCAGCGATGTCGGCAATGGCTTGTCGCAGCCGGCCGAAACATCGCCGTAGAGGTCGTCGACCACAGTATCGATCATGACCACATCCGCTACGGAGGTGTTCTTGATGGTCACGGTGAAGGTGACGTTGCCACCCGTCTCCGGCACGCTGGTCGGGTTCGCCGTCTTGGTCACCTCGACCGACGATGGGACGTCGTTGAGGGCGATCGTGTGGTCATCCTCATCGCTTGTCGGCGTCTGCTCATCGTCGACACCCTCGGCCCTCACGGTGTCCTTCTCGAGTTCACCGGCGTTACCGATGAACTCGCCCTCGAAGGTGCAGGTGTAGAAACCCCTCGGCTGGATGGTCACCAGCGCACACGTCGAGTTCGAGATAGCCGGGTTGGCGGGGCTGGTCAGGTCTCCATAGACGTCGTCAACAATGGAGATGAGGGTCACCGGATCGCTGGCGCCAGAATCGTTGCTTATGGTGACGGTGAAGAGCACCACCCCGCCCGGCTCATCGATGCTGCCCACGGCAGACTTGGCTGTTGAAATCTGCGGGATTGCATTGACGGCGGCGTCGTCCTCGTCATCGACGGGTTCGCCGGCAGGTGGCGTGCCCGTTGCCGTCGCCACGTTCACGAGGTCATCGGTCACGGTGACCGCGCACAGCCTTTGCTTCGCATCCCCGGGCGACATCGTGCCGAGATCGGCATCACAGGTTGCTGCGTTGGGGTCCGAGACCGTCACGTTCGTCAGAGTGACGTTGCCTGTGTTGGTGACGGTGATGGTGAACTGAGCGTCGGTACCCAGGGTCACCGTTTGCGTGTCGGGATCCTTGGCGATCTCGATACCGGGCACCTGGGGTACGTCCTCGGCGTTCCGATCGTCGTCGCCGACCGGATCGGCGTTGGGGTCGTCGCCGGTGACGAATGCTTGGTTGAAGACTACGCCGGCATCGATGTCGGCTTGGGTCAATGCATACATCCCCAGGCAGGTCGTGGTGTCCACGTCACCCGGTGCCATGCTGCCGATCAGGCAGTCCACCACTCCGGCCACCGCGTCGTTGACGGTGACGTTGTCCAGGGTCACGTTGCCGGTGTTGGTGATCGTGAACGTGTAGGTGATCTGGTCTCCTACGTCGGCCCGATCAGACGGGTTGACCACCGTCGTGTCGAGACTGCCCTCTTTCACAATGGATATTCCGGGGTCCTGGTCGATGAGGACCCGATCGGTGTCCTGGTCGAAGACCGAGCCGGCGTTGGCGGTGGCGGCGTCGACCCGGGCCTCGTTGTCGATGAGCCCGGCGTCGACGTCGTCTTGGGTGATGACGTAGGTGGCGGTGCAGGTGGCGGCGTCACCCGGGCCCAAGGTGGTGGGCTGGCCGGTGCAGTCGAAGGCCGAGGGGGTCCCCGAGCCGGAGAAGGAGATCTCCGACAGGGTGTATGAGGTCAGGGTCACGTCGCCGGTGTTGGTGACCAAGAAGCTGTAGGTCACGGTGTCGCCCAGCGACGCCCCGGGCGGGGCCAGGTCGTCGGCGGGGTCGGCGTAGCCGTGGGACTTGTCCAAGCCGACGCCGGGGTCCTG
>CAYFYE010000095.1:0-4451 GCA_964347285.1 uncultured Acidimicrobiia bacterium | reverse complement strand
CGTCGGCGGGGTCGGCGTAGCCGTGGGACTTGTCCAAGCCGACGCCGGGGTCCTGGTCGATGAGGACCCGATCGGTGTCCTGGTCGAAGACCGAGCCGGCGTTGGCGGTGGCGGCGTCGACCCGGGCCTCGTTGTCGATGAGCCCGGCGTCGACGTCGTCTTGGGTGATGACGTAGGTGGCGGTGCAGGTGGCGGCGTCACCCGGGCCCAAGGTGGTGGGCTGGCCGGTGCAGTCGAAGGCCGAGGGGGTCCCCGAGCCGGAGAAGGAGATCTCCGACAGGGTGTATGAGGTCAGGGTCACGTCGCCGGTGTTGGTGACCAAGAAGCTGTAGGTCACGGTGTCGCCCAGCGACGCCCCGGGCGGGGCCAGGTCGTCGGCGGGGTCGGCGTAGCCGTGGGACTTGTCCAAGCCGACGCCGGGGTCCTGCGGTACATCTATCGACAACGAATCTGACGACTCAACGTCTGGCCCGAATGGCGGCGTGCCCGTTGCCGTCGCTGCGTTGTTGATGACGCCAGCATCGACATCCGCTTGCGAGACCGTGTAGGTGGCCGAACACGTCATCGTCGCACCAGCGGGAAGTGAGCTAAGCGGACACGAGAGGCCCACCAGCCCTATGTGTGGATCGGAGAGCACGACCGGGTCCAGTGTCACGTTCCCCGTGTTCGTGATCTTGTAGGAGTAGGTGATGATGTCCCCCAGACTCACGTCCAGCGACCCATCAAGATCATTCAGCCAGTCGAGTGGTGGGAAACCGTCGTCGGCCAGGAACTTGTCCAAGAGGATGTCGGGCGCGTCCTTGGTGTTGGTGAAGGTGCAGGTGACCGTCTCGCCGGGCTCCACGTTGAAGGTGGCAGTGGCCGTGCCGGTGTCGCCTGTTGAGTCGGCGTCGTCGCAGGAGATGTCGGTGAGCGCCCAACCCGGGGGCACGGTCTCGGTGACGGTGTGTGGACCGGGTGACACCTCCAGCATGTCGGTTTGACCGTCGCTGAGAGTGGGATCGAATGCACCGGGGCCGTCGAAGTCGAATGTGGCCGGGTCGCCGTCGGGCAGGGTCTGCTTTTCGACGATGATCGAGCCCCGCTGGGTGTTGAGGAAGGTGCAGGTGACGGTCTCGCCGGGGTCGAGCTCGATAGTGGCGGTGCGGGCGGTCAGGTCCGCGGAGGAGCCACCATCTGGATCCGTACAGCTCAGGCCGGTGAGATCCCAGCCGGTCTTCGCATCCTCGGTGACGGTGTATCTCCCGACCGTCACGTCCGCCATAGCGATGCTGTTTGAGTACGTGCCGTCCTCACCCGTTGCCCCGGCGTCGTCATCGAGGGTGAAGGTGCCGAAGCCGGGAATGCTGGAGGTGAACGAGAAGTCCTGGGCGTCGTTAGGGAAAGCGTCCTTCTGGATGACTATCGAGCCGGTTGTCAGCCCATTCTGGAATGTGCACTCGGCATTCTGTGGGCTGGTACTTCCTGCAGCAATGGTCGCCGCTGCCGTTTCGGATGGGTCATCAAACGTGCAGTTGACACCCGATCCCGAAACGTATGCATAGGTCCCTTGTGTGAAGTCCAGCTGCTGCTCGATGATCTGATGTGAGTGCGGTTGTGCCGGGTCGAGCCCTGGGGCTGGAATGTCTTCGAAAACGACGGTTCCCGCGGCATCGGTGGGCTGACAGGCCCCACCATCGAGGCTGAAGCAAAACTCCCCGGCGGCAGCCGTCGACTCGAAACTTCCGTCACCATTGCGATCGATCTTCTTGATCACGGTGATCTGCGGCAGCTCGAGAATGTCCTTGGCCGGTACCGGTACGTTTTGAGCTCCGGCGTTGCCGAAGTCGCCCGTGGTCGCACCGATGCGGCTGTGCTGCGAAGAACCGTTGCAGGTGCCGGCAACGTCGGAGAGGGTGAGGTAGTAGTTGACCCTCGCCGAGCCGGCGCCCGTGAACACCACGTTGAGCGTCTGCACCCACTCGTCCCCGACGGGCGTCGGCGTACCGACAAGGCTCACTGTGGGTGCTGGTCCGTTGAACGCTTCCACAACTGGCGCGCTCCCGTCCCAGGTGCCCAGACTGAGCTCCTGCTGGAAGAACGGGCTGCATCCGCTCCCACCACTCACGTTCCCACTGAATCTGATTTCCAACGTCCCGGACCCACCGGCTGTGGCGTCGAGGTCGAACCGGAAGTTGATAGCCTCGAGTTCGGCGTACTCGGTGATGTTTCCGTTGCTGTAACCGGCAGTCACTCCGGCAACCTTGAGCTGGCCCTCGTGGTCGGTGACCGTGAGATCGCCCACCGCATCCGAGAACTCCAGGGTTGCCACCGGCTCGTCGGCCGACTCCGGGCCATTCCACGGGTGCCTGTAGACGCTCACGTAGTAGAGGCCTTCGATTCCGTTGAGGATGTACTCGTAGTAGAGAGCGCCGTCGGCGTCGGTGATCGTCGAGTCCCAACAGGAGGCGGCCCCGTCGGGACAGGCGTAGCTGTGGTCGGCGGGATCGAAGTTGCCGTCACCCTTGACGATGGATCCGTCGGGCCGGGTGATGGGGATGTCGTAGGCAGTGTCGGGCTTGAAGCCCGAGCCGTGGATGTACACGGTCGAGCCGGGAGAGAAGTCGAACTGAGCATTGCCGGCGGCGTCCGTCGTCCACAGTGTGGGGTCCTCGGCGGTAACCTCTTCGGCGGGCGGCTCCTCGGGCGGCGACTCTTCAGCCGGCGGCTCCTCGGCGGGAACCTCTTCGGCGGGCGGCTCCTCGGGCGGCGACTCTTCAGCCAACGGCTCCTCGGCGGGAACCTCTTCGGCGAGCAGTTCCTCGGGCAGGGGCTCCTCGTCGGCCGGTTCCTGGGGCAACGGGTCCTCGGCGGGAACCTCTCCGGCGAGCGGATCCTCGGCCAACGGCTCGTCGGCGGGAACCTCTTCGGCGAGCAGTTCCTCGGGCAGGGGCTCCTCGTCGGCCGGCTCCTGGGGCAACGGGTCCTCGGCGGGAACCTCTCCGGCGAGCAGTTCCTCGGGCAGGGGCTCCTCGTCGGCCGGCTCCTGGTCGGCCATCGGCTCTTCGGCGGGAGCCTCCTCGGTGAGAAACTGCGAGGGCTCCGGCGGGAGGACGGTCTCGGCGGAGACGGGTAGCGACGGCAGCACTGCCGAGACGAGCGCGATCGTCGAGGCGTAAACGAGCATGCGCTCTCGGATTCGCCGCCGCGACGTAACGTGTGTGGTGGTCCGAAGTGGCTTCCTGGCCCCGACGGACGAGAGTCTCTCGCCCATTTGACTGATCCCTTCCTTAGTCGGTGGGCCGCCCGTGGCCCAACCCGACTCCCTACTGGCTGGCTACTTAGAGTAGTACATCGCTACTCTGAGCGCAATGCAAGAATTGAGGAAACAGTTGAAGAAAGATAGGGCACAGAAGCCCTACGGCCAGGAATTGCAGTGTCTTTTGACCACTGATCGGCTGGAACGGGGATCCTCAGCGGAAGTCCCGGGAGCGGACCCCGGTCACCGGCCACTCCCAGAAGCGATGGGCCACCAGGTTGGTGACACCATCGCGGAACTCGAGGCGGCCCTCGATGACCACTCCGATCGCCTTGCGGACTACCTCCAGATTCTGATCCCACACCTCGGGCAGCACCACCACGTTGAGGATGCCGGTTTCGTCCTCCAGGTTGAGAAATCGGACCCCCTTGGCCGTTCCGGGTCGCTGACGATGGGTGACGATGCCTCCCACCCTTGCCCGCAATCCGTGGCTGCGCTGCGCCAGGGCGTCGGCAATGGTGAGACAGCCCTCGTCGCCCAGCCGCTCTCTCACGAAACTCACCGGATGGGTCACCGACACCCCGGTCGACCACAGGTCGGCCTGGTGGTGCTCGTAGGAAGTCATCTCGGCCAGCTCGGGCGGTTCGGCACCGGCGGCAACGGCGAGGCGGTCCGGCCCCAGGCCGGCCAGAGCCCCCGCGGTCCACAGCCCTTCCCGCCTTCTCGCCCCCAGCGGAGCGAACGCCCCGGCCGCCGCCAGACCCTCGAGGGCGTCGCCGGACAATCCGGTGCGCTGCGCCAGGTCGGCGGGTGAGGTGAACGGGCCGGCCACCCGGCGGGCCGCCTCGATACGGGTGATCTCGGCGTCACCGAGATTGCGCACGTAGCGCAGCCCCATCCGCAGCGCCACGGCCGGGCGGACGGGGTCGTCGATCGGCCCCCTCCCCCGCCGCCAGGTCATGCCGTAGTAGGTGACGGTGTCGTCGGGATCGGTTTCGGCGGGTAGCACCGTGCAGTCGAAGTCGGACTCGTTGACGTCGGGGGGCAAGACCACCACCCCGTGGCGGATGGAATCCTGCACCAAGGTATTGGGGCTGTAGAAGCCCATCGGCTGGGCGTTGAGGAGTCCGGCGAGGAACTCGGTGGGCCAGTGGTACTTGAGCCAGGCCGAGGCGTACACGATGTAGGCGAAGGACACCGAGTGGCTCTCGGG
>CAYFYE010000094.1:0-9017 GCA_964347285.1 uncultured Acidimicrobiia bacterium | reverse complement strand
GGGGCGACTCGAACGGTAGGGAAGTGGCCAATCAGTGACGCTTCCCGGCCAGGGTCAAAGGATGACACGGGTGAGAAGGTTGTCGAGCACCTAGCTCGATCGTAGAACGATACGGGAAGGGTCCGGGAAGGATGCGTAGGGTAGCAGCGGGAACCGCCGACAGATGTTGGTTTCCAGCTCCGCCACTCGCCCAACGGGCGTCCTCCCCGAGTCCTCGCCACCGTCCCTACGAGGTCCAAGCCGAAGACACCCCTCGGCGACTGGACTCCCGAAGCCGACTCCCCTGTCCGCAGACCCTCAAGCCGGCCGGGGCTCGGGTCCCCGCTTCGGCAGACTGGGGAGGGAATTCGACGGTGAGGCGCCCTACCGCGGTTCTGGTGGAGCAAGACCTCTGCAGCGACCGCTTCGCGGGAGCGGACACGAGGGAACGAAATGACGTAGGCGAGACCCCGGCGACGGGACGTGTCGCGACACAAGGAGGGATTCCCGGATGATCTACTGGGCGGTCAACTGGAGCGTGAAGTTCAGGCGCATCGTCATTGCCGTGGCGGCACTGCTGCTGGTCTTCGGATTCCTCCAGCTCGACGACGTCAAGCAGGACATCCTTCCCGAATTCAGCCCGACGACCGTAGAGGTCCAGACCGAAGCCCTCGGTCTGTCCGCGGCCGAGGTCGAGCAGTTGATCACCGTGCCGCTCGAACAGGACCTGCTCAACGGGGTGGCGTTCCTCGACGAAATCGAGTCTGCCTCTCTGCCCGGATTGTCCTCGGTGGTGATGACCTTCGAACCGGGCACCCCCCTCCTCGACGCCCGGCAGGTCGTGGCCGAGCGTTTGACCCAGGCCGCCGGGCTGCCGCAGGTGGCCGACCCGCCCCAGATGATCCAGCCGCTGTCGTCGACGAGCCGGGTGGCCATGGTGTCGCTGGATTCGACGGAGCTGACCCCCATCGAGATGTCGGTCCTGGCCAAGTGGGTGATGGTTCCCCGCTTGCTCGGCGTCGAGGGTGTCGCCAACGTGGCGATCTGGGGGTTCCGGGACCAGCAGCTCCAGGTGCTGGTCGACCCCGCAGAGCTCGCCCGGCAGAACGTCACCCTCAGCCAGGTGGTCTCGACCGCCGGCAACGCGCTCGAGGTGTCGCCGCTGACCTTCCTGGAGGCCTCGCTCCCGGGTACCGGCGGCTTCATCGACACGGTCAACCAGCGCCTGCACGTGTTCCACGAGCAGGCGATATCGACCCCGGAGGAGCTGGCCCAGGTCACCGTCGAAGGGATCGAAGGCGGCGCCGTGTTCGTGGCCGGCGAACCCCTCGAGCTGGGTGAAGTCGCCGAGATCGTGACCGATCACCAGCCGCTCATCGGCGACGCCCGGTGTGCCGAAGGGCCCTGCCTCCTCCTCGTCATCGAGAAGTTCCCCGACGCGAACACCCCGGCCGTGGCGGCTGGCGTCGACGAAGCGCTCAAGGCACTGAGCCTCGGACTCCCGGGCATGGAGATCGACTCTTCCATCTACCGACCGGCCGCCTTCATCGAGGCGGCCACAGACAACTTGCGGGGGACGCTCCTCATCGGCGGCGTGCTCTTGCTGCTCGCTCTCGCCGCGCTTCTGTTCAATTGGCGGATCGCACTGGTCGCCGTGATGACCATCGCCACGTCTCTGGTGGTCGCCGGCCTCGTGCTCCTGGTGTTCGACTTCACGGTGAACGTGATGATCTGGGCCGGGCTGATCATGGCCCTCATCGTGATCATCGACGACGCCGTCCTGGGCGCCTGGGCCGACCGTGAGGCGGCCGCCGACAACGGCACCGATCGTACCCGGGTGATTCCCGCCATCGTCGACTCGATTCTGCGGATGCGGAGCATCGCCCTGTACGCAGCGCTCATCGTGGCGGCGGTGGTGTTGCCGGTGATCGCCATGGAAGGGGAGGCGGGCGCCTTCCTCGAGCCGATCGCTTTGGCGTTCCTGCTAGCCGTCGTCTCTGCGCTCGTGGTGAGCCTCACGGTGGGACCCGCGCTCAGCGTGTTTCTGCTGGCCCACGCAACGGTGAAGGAGCCTCCCTTCAGCGTGCGACTGCGCAGCTGGTACCGGGGACTGGCACCTCGCCTGGCGCCGAAGATCGGGCGAGCACTGTCCATATTTGGTGTGTTCATCGTCGCCGGTGTCGTCGCCGCCGTGTTGGTGACTCCGTCATTCCGGCCGGAACTCAAAGAACGCGACTTCTTGATCGAATTGCAGGCGGCGCCGGGCACCTCCCTCGATCGGATGGATGAGATCACCGCACAGATGGTCGGCGAGCTGCAGACCCAGACCGGCGTCGCCGGCGTCGGCGCCCACGTCGGCCGGGCGATCATGTCCGACCAGATCGTCAACGTCAACTCTGCAGAGATCTGGCTCACCATCGATCCTTCCGCAGACTACGGAGCCACGATCGACGGAATCGAATCGGTGGTCGACGGCTACGACGACGTGGCGAGTCGCGTCACGACGTATTCGGAACAGCGGGTCAGCGAGATCCTGGATCAACCCGATGACGAGCTCGTGGTGCGCATCTACGGCGAGAACCCCGCCGTCCGCCGGGAGATGGCGGACCAAGTGCAGGCCACCATGATGGGCATCGACGGCATCGACGAGGCGCGTATCGACGTCGTCATCGAAGAGCCGACGGTCGAGATCGAGGTCGACCTGGCGACGGCACAGGCCTTCGGGGTGAAGCCCGGCGACATCCGCCGGCAAGCGGCGACGCTCGTGTCCGGGCTCGTGGTCGGCAACCTCTTCGAGGACCAGAAGGTGTTCGATGCGGTGGTGTGGGGCGTACCGGAGATCCGAGAGACCGTCGAGGACATCCAGACGCTGCCGATCGCGACGCCCAGTGGCGACCTGGTGCCTCTGGGCGACGTGGCCGACGTACGGATCGCCTCGAATCCGGCGGTCATCAGGCACGAATCGTCGGCCACCTACCTCGACGTGATCGCCGCCGTGAGCGGTCGCTCGCTGGGTGCTGCCGCGGCCGATGTCGATGCGGCCGTGAAGGAGCTGGCGTTCCCCCTGGAGCACCACGCCGAGGTCCTCGGCGGCTTCGAAGACGTGCGGGCCGCGCAGTCGCGGGTCATCGTCACCAGCCTCGCCGCCCTGATCCTCGTCTACCTGCTCCTCCAGTCGGCGTTCTCCAGCTGGCGGCTGGCCACGCTGGCGCTGCTGGCGCTGCCGATGGGCATCTCTGGAAGCGTGATCGCGGTGGCGCTGACGGGCGGAGAGCTCGAACTCGGGTCGGTCGCCGGCATCGTTGGCGTGCTGGGCCTGGCCATCCGCTGGGTCATCCTGCTGATCAGGGGCTACCAGCGACGAGAACGACTCGGGGAAGCCTTCGGACAGAATCTGGTCGTCGACGAGACCGCCCGCCTGGTCGTGCCGTCGGTCATTTCGGCCATCGCCATCGCCGTGGTGTTCCTCCCCCTGGCGTTCGCCGGGTCGCAGGCCGGTCTCGGGATCGTCGGCCCGATGGCGGTGGCTACGCTCGGCGGCCTGATCACCACGGTGCTGCTCACGACGGTCGTGGTCCCGTCGGTGTACCTGCGGTGGGGCCGGGTGGCGGACCTGGATACGTCTGCCGACGACCTATTTGCACGTCACGAGCCGGTGGCTACTGGAGGATGATGGATGGGGCGACCACCTAACCGTGCCGTCATGACCGCGGTCGCCGTCCTGGCGGCCACCCTTGCCGCGTGCGGCGGTCCCGCCGAGTCCAGCGAGAGGCCGCCGGTCGTGGTCGAAAAGATCGACGGCAGCGATCTGGCGCGGCTCACCCTGAGCCCATCGGCGGCCGAACGGCTCGACATCCAGACCGCGACCGTCGAACAGGCCGACAACGGACTGGTCGTGACCAGTGCGGCGGTGATCATCGACCCCACCGGCACCTATTGGGTGTATACGAACCCCGAGCCGCTCGTGTTCGTGCGCCACGAGATTCGACCGGTCATCGAGAAGGACCAGCAAGCATTCTTCGAGGAGGGCCCGCCGGTGGGAACGCGGGTGGTGATCACCGGCGTACCGGAGCTGTACGGCGCCGAGTTCGGGATCGGGAAGTAGGGGGTTGCCATGCTGAAGTGGATCGTCGGCTCGAGCCTCAGATACCGGTTCCTGGTGATCGCGTTGGCCGGCGGGCTGATGTTCTTCGGCGTTCAGCAGATCCGGCACGCGTCGGTAGACGTGTTCCCCGAATTCGCCCCGCCGCGCGTCGAAATCCAAACGCCGTCGCTGGGACTGTCGGCCATCGAGGTCGAGAACCTGGTGACCATCCCCCTCGAACAGAGCCTGGCGGGAGTGCCCGGACTGGACGAGATGCGCTCTACGACCGTCGAGGGGTTGTCATCGATCCTGCTGCTCTTCGACCGAGGCACCGACCTGCTGACGGCCCGCCAGCTGGTGGGCGAGCGCATCGCCATCGTGGCACCGACGCTGCCGACCTGGTCGAGCCCACCGTTCATGATCCAACCGCTGTCGTCGACGAGCCGGGTCCTGAAGATCGGGCTGGTGTCGGAAGATCCCGAGATCGACCTCATGGACATGTCGATGGTCGCCTACTGGAAGATCCGGGCACGGCTGCTCCGGGTTCCCGGTGTGGCCAATGTTCCCATCTGGGGCGAACGCCTCGAGATGCTCCAGGTGCAGGTGGATCCCGCCCGGTTGCAGGAGCAAGGCGTGCCCATCGAAAACGTGATGAGCGCCACTTCGGATGCGCTCGACGCCGGGCTCCTTCGATACTCCGAGGGCCACGTCATCGGTACCGGGGGGTGGGTGGAAGCGGACGGCGGACGGCTCAGCGTGAGGCACATCCCCCCGATCGTCAATCCCGAGGATCTCGCTCAGGTTCCCGTCCAGACCATCAGCGGCGAGACTCTCCAGCTCCAGGACGTCGCCGATCTCGTCAGAGACCACCAGCCGCTCCTGGGCGACGCGGTCATCTACGACGGACCCGGCTTGATGCTCATCGTCGAAAAGCTCCCGTGGGCCAACACCCTCGATGTGACCAGAGGGGTCGAGGAGGCATTGGCCGAACTCGAACCGGCCCTGCCCGGCTTCTTCATCGATGCCGAGCTCTTCCGGCCGGCCACGTTCATCGAAGAGGCGATCGGCAATCTCTCCAAGGCCATGTTCCTCGGCGCCATCCTGATGATCCTGGTGCTGAGCCTGTTCCTCTACCAATGGCGCACGGCCCTCATCAGCGTCGTGGCGATTCCGCTGTCACTCGTCACCGCCGCCCTCGTCCTGCATGCCCGCGACGCCACGATCAACACGATGATCCTGGCGGGCTTCGTCATCGCGCTCGGCGCCATCGTCGACGACGCCATCATCGACATCGAGAACATCGTGCGCCGCCTCCGACAACACCGCCGCGAAGGCGGCACCAGGTCGACGGCGCGCGTCATCCTCGATGCGTCGCTGGAAGTCCGGAGCGCGGTGGTCTATGCCACGATGATCGAGATCGTCGCCATTGCGCCCATCTTCATGCTGTCCGGCTTGTCGGGAGCGTTCTTCCGTCCGCTGGCGACCTCGTATGCGCTGGCGCTGGGGGCGTCTCTGCTCGTTGCACTGACCGTAACGCCGGCGTTGAGCATGGTCTTCTTCAAGAACCCCCGCACCCTCATGCATCGCGAGTCGCCGATGGTGCCGCCGTACAAGCGGCTCTACCTCAAGCTTCTCAAGCCGATCGTCAACCGGCCCCGGGGCGCCTACGCAACCGTCGGAGCGGTGAGCCTCATCGGGGTCGTCCTCGTACCGTTCTTGGGCCAGTCGCTGCTGCCGGACTTCAAAGAGCGAGACTTCTTGATGCACTGGTTGACGCGGCCCGGCACCGGTGAGGTCGAGATGGTCCGGATCACCGAGGAAGTGAATCGCGAGCTGCTCACCATCCCCGGCGTCCGCAACGCCGGATCGCATATCGGACAGGCACTGCTCATGGACGAGGTCGTGGGCATCGACTTCGGGGAGAACTGGGTCAGCGTCGACCCTGCGGTCGACTACAACACCACGCTGGCCGCCATCCAGGAGACCGTCGACGGCTACCCCGGGCTGTACCGCGACGTGCAGACCTACCTGAAGGAACGGATCCGCGAGGTGCTCACCGGATCGAGCGAACCGATCACCGTCCGGGTGTTCGGTTCGGATCTCCAGCTCCTCCGGCAGAAGGCCGAAGAGGTCAACGAGATCCTCGGGTCGATCCCGGGAACAAAGGAAAACCACGTCGAGTTCCAGCTGGACATTCCCCAGATCAAGGTCGAGGTCGACCTGGAGGCTGCCAAGCGCTACGGGATCAAGCCGGGGGATGTCAGGCGGGCGTCGGCGCGCTTGATCGCCGGCGAAGAGGCCGGAGACCTGTTCCGCGACGGCAAGGCCTACGACGTCCAGGTCTGGAGCACGCCCGCCACCCGGACCAGCCTCACCGACGTCCAGAACCTGCTGATCGACACGCCGAGCGGCGAGTTCGTACACCTCACCGACGTCGCCAACGTCGACGTGGTCCCGGTGCCGAACCAGATCAAGCACCAGGACACGTTCCGGGCTCTGGACGTGGGGGCCAACCTCGACGGCACCCGCGACCTCGGGTCGGTGGTGGCGGAGCTCGAGGAACGGCTGGAGGAGATCGAATGGCCGGCCGGGTTCCGCGCCGAGCTGCTGGGCGAGTTCACCGAGCGCCAGGCGGCGACGGGACGCCTGTGGACGTTCGCCGTCGTGGCCGCCATCGGTGTTCTCCTGCTGCTGCTCGCCTCGTTCAACAGCCCCCGCCTGGCCGTGCTGGCGTTTCTCACTTTGCCGATCGCCCTGGTGGGCGGCGTGCTCGCCGCCTCCGTCTCCGGCGGCGAGTTGTCGCTCGGATCGCTGGTGGGCTTCTTCACGGTCCTGGGGATCGTGGCCCGCAACGGCATCATGATGATCAGCCACTTCCAGCACCTCGAACGCGAGGAGGGCATGGCCTTCGGAAAGGAACTGGTGCTGCGGGGAGCCCAGGAGCGGCTCGTCCCGATCTCGATGACCGTGCTCACCACCGGGCTGGCGCTGGTCCCCCTGGTGATCGGCGGCGAGATCCCCGGTCAGGAGATCGAGTACCCGATGGCCATCGTGATCCTGGGCGGCCTGGCGACGGCCACGCTGCTCAACCTGCTCGTGGTGCCGAGCCTCTATCTCCGCTTTGCCAAGCCCAGGCGATGGAAGCCGGTCACGGCCGAAGCCACGAACTGACAGATGCACGCAGGCGGCCGGCGACTCCGGCCCCGACAAGAGAAGGTAGGTGATATGCGGCGTCTCGAAACCGGGGCCATTGTGGGTGCCTGCTTGCTGGTGCTCTCGGCGTGCGGAACCAGCTCCGAGGGGGAAACGACCACGCTGCCCACGCTTGCCACCACGATCGCAGCGCCCGAGCCACCGTCGGCCGCCGCATCGTCGCTGTGCAGCCTGGCCGACGGGCCGAGTTGTGCGTTCGACTACGACAACTTCGACAACCCCACCCAGATCGACAACCCGTACCTGCCGCTGATCCCCGGCACCCAACTGGTGTTCGAAGGAATCACCAACGAAGACAATGAGCTGTTGGACCATCAAGTGATCATCACCGTCACCGACCTCACCAAGGTCATCGACGGGATCAACACCGTGGTGTCGTGGGATCTCGACTTCAGCGACGGCGAACTGGTCGAAGCCGAGCTGGCGTTCTTCGCCCAGGACAACGACGGCAACGTCTGGCGCATGGGCGAGCATCCCGAGGAATTCGAGGACGGCGAGCTGGTCGACGCCCCCACCTGGCTGGCCGGTATCAACGGCGCCAAAGCCGGTATCTCGATGCTCGCCGACCCCGTGGTCGGCACCCTCAGCTACTCCCAGGGATGGTCCACCGAGGTCGAGTTCAACGACCGGGGCCAAGTGGCCGAGGTGGGCGCCGAGACCTGCGTCGAGGCCGACTGCTACAGCGACGTCCTCGTCATCGACGAGTTCAACGTCGATGAGCCCAACGCCCGCCAGCTCAAGTACTTCGCACCGGATATCGGCAACGTGCAGGTGGGCTGGGCCGGCGAGGACGAGACCCAGGAGGAACTCGAGCTGGTGTGGTTCGAGCGGCTCGACCCGGGCGCGCTCATCGATGTCAGGGCGGCCGCCCTCGAGCTCGAGGCCAACGCCTATGAGATCAGCCCCGACGTCTACGGCCTCACCGAACCGGCGGTGGCCACGCAGGCGCCCCCGGCCGCAGCAGCGTCCTCGCTGTGCTCGAGCCTGGACGGGCCGAGTTGTGCGTTCGACTACGACAATTTCGACAACCCTACCCAGATCGACAACCCGTACCTGCCGCTGATCCCCGGCACCCAACTGGTGTTCGAAGGAATCACCAACGAAGACAATGAGCTGTTGGACCATCAAGTGATCATCACCGTCACCGACCTCACCAAGGTCATCGACGGGATCAACACCGTGGTGTCGTGGGATCTCGACTTCAGCGACGGCGAACTGGTCGAAGCCGAGCTGGCGTTCTTCGCCCAGGACAACGACGGCAACGTCTGGCGCATGGGCGAGCATCCCGAGGAATTCGAGGACGGCGAGCTGGTCGACGCCCCCACCTGGCTGGCCGGTATCAACGGCGCCAAAGCCGGTATCTCGATGCTCGCCGACCCCGTGGTCGGCACCCTCAGCTACTCACAGGGGTGGAGTCCCGAGGTAGGTTTCAACGACCGGGGCCGGGTGGCCGAGGTGGGCGCCGAGACCTGTGTCGAGGCCGACTGCTACAGCGACGTCCTCGTCATCGACGAGTTCAACGTCGAAGAGCCGGGGGCTGTGCAGCTCAAGTACTTCGCACCGGGTATCGGCAACGTGCAGGTGGGCTGGGCCGGTGAGGACGAGACCCAGGAGGAGCTCGAGCTGGTGTCGGTCGGCCTGCTGGACGCCGAAGAGCTGGCGGACGCCCGGCAGTCTGCCCTCGACCTCGAGGCCAACGCCTATGAGATCAGCCCCGACGTCTACGGCCTCACCGAACCGG
>CAYFYE010000093.1:0-9497 GCA_964347285.1 uncultured Acidimicrobiia bacterium | reverse complement strand
ACGCCGCCGCCTGGGACTGGGAGTCCTGCACGTTCAGTCCCACGAAGCGCACCTCTTCGCCGAACCGCCGGTGGGCCACTCCCAGCGGCGGCGCCTCGGAGCGGCACGGCAGACACCACGAAACGAGGCCCACACGTTCACCACCACCGGGGCATCGGAAGCGGCCAGCAGGCCCCGGAACTGGTCGGGATCGGTGGGGGAGAGAGGCGTGGCGGTGCCGATGCCGCCGCCGGTGGTGCAGGCGGCGCCCAGCAGCGCGATCAGGACCGCTGGTGCCACCCGCCTCAAGCCCGGTCCGAGTTGTCGTTCCAATTCCCGACGGCGAACAGCCCGAAATTGATGCCCGCTTCCTGGAAGTGGGCTTCGAGGTTCCTGGCGTCCTCCGGCCAACCCGGGCGCCCCCAGTCGACATCGAGAGGAAAGAACGGAAGGTCGTAGCCGTTCCTGCGGCGAAACGTCTCTATCCACTGCTCGTAGAGATCCAGACTCACTCGATCGGACCAAAGCGGCTCGGTGTCGCCGACGATCAGGCCGGGGAAGTGCTCATGCATCGCCCGGGTGAACTCATCGATCTCGGCGGCAATGCGCTCCGGGCTCCACCGACAAGCGCCGACGCCGGTCACCACGTGGCCATAGGCCAGGGGCGCATCAATGGCCCAGAAGTCGATCACGCCGCCGGCCGCCTCGAACTTCGCGGCAATCCGCCTTCCCTCGGGGATTCCTCCCCAGCTCTCGACGCCGGTGCCACATTCGTCGCTCGGGGAAAGGGGGCTGCCTTCCACGGCCACCGCAATCCCCCGCCGGTCGAGGTCTTCGACGATCCGGCGCAGCTCCGGGACCGTGGCGTGCCAGCCGACCCACTCCCCATACAGAGGAACACGTCGATGTGCTCGGCCGCGGTGGCCCACTCTGCATCGGGCTCGAACAGGTCGAAGAAGTCCTCGGCACCGATGAACGGGCGGCCCGGGTCGGTAGGAAGCGGCGGCAGCGGCCCGAACCATATGAGGGGTCGATCCGAATGGTCGATGGACCGACCGGGCATCGCTCGCGTGGGCTCGGCGGGCAAGGAGGTGCCGGACGGATCAGGGGCAGTCCTCGCTGTGGTGTTCCCAGGAGACGTAGCGGTCACGGAGGACGTCGAAGGAGGCGGGGGCAGGGTCTCAGTGGTGGTGACCTCGACGTCTGACGCCCGGCTGCACGCACTTGCCGCCAGCAACACGGCACCCATCAGCGCCGGGCGACGGTGTGCATGGGTCCGAGCATACGCCGGCGGCTCCACATGTATCTCAGACCGCCCGCCTCCGGTGCTGGTGCCTCAGCGCAACGAAGGAGGCCGCAGCTCCTGATCGAGGCGCCGCCCGTGCTCGGCCGTCTCGTCCACCAGCGCATCGAGATCTTCGGCCTCGGTCCGGAAGTTCACGATGCAAGCCCGCAAGGTGAAACGTCCCTCGATCACGGCGTTGGAGGGGAACACCCGGCCCCCCAGCTGCAGCTCGACGAGGATCTGTTCGTTGAGCCGGTCCAAGTACTCCTCTCGGCCCGGGCCCTCGCCGAGGTCGGGCGGCACATAGCGGAAACAGGCGATGGACAGGGTGGGCGTGCCCCACGCCTCGAGCTCGGGATGATGGGCCGCCCTCTCGTGGAGATAACGGGCCAATGCCACGTCGTGGCTGATGCGCCGTTCGTAGGCGTCCCAGCCGTGGGCAAGCAGCGACACCCAGATCTTCAGGGCGCCGAATCCGCGCGTGAAGTGGGGGCTCAGCTCGTAGAGATCGATGCCCCAGCCGGTCTGCTCCTCGTCCTTGAACGTATAGGCGGGCTGCACGGCAAAGGCGTCGGCGAGATGGGCCCGGTCGCGGACCACGATGCAGCCCCCGGAGATGGGCGTGTAGAGCCACTTGTGAGGATCGAAGCCGATCGAATCGGCCCGCTCGATGCCGTCGAAAAGAGGGCGGAGGGCCGAGACCAGCGCCGCCGATCCACCGTAGGCCCCGTCGACGTGGAACCACACCCCATACTCCCCGCAGATGTCGGCGATGTCGCCGAGCGGATCGATGGCCCCGGTCCCGACCGTCCCGGCGGTGCCGACGGCGGTGATGGGCCGCCGCCCCGCCTCGACGTCGGCCGCGATGGCCTCCCGGAGAGCGGCCGGTTTCATCCGTTGGTGCTCGTCGACTTCGATGCGGCGCACTCCGGCGTCGCCGATGCCGAGGATCTGGGCGGCCCGATCGACGGTGTCGTGGACCTCCGACGATGCGTAGATGGTCAACGGCGGCCCCTCGCGAATCCCCTCGGAGCGCACGTCCCAGCCGGCCCTCACGGTGCGGGCCACGGCCAGACCGATGAGATTGGCCATGGCCCCGCCTGAGGTGATGAACCCCATCGCCGTCTCCGGCAACCCGAACCGCCGGGCGAACCAGCCGACCATGTGTTGCTCGATCTCGGTGGCAGCCGGGGACAATCGCCACCCTCCTACGTTCTGATTGAGGCCGGCCGCCAGCAGGTCGGCGGCCGCGCCCGGGACCGTCCCGGCGCCGCTGATGTAGGCCAGGAATCGGGAATGACCGGGATAGACAGATCGCTCGAACGCGACCCGGCGCAGGTGGGTAACGATGTCGTCGAGAGCCATCGGCTCCGCCGGGATCTCGAGCGCCACTTCCCGGCGCACCTCGTCGGCTCGTTGGGAACGGCCCACCGGCAGGTCGTCGTCGAGCCGACCCAGCAGCTCGATCCAGATCTCCAGCACCGCCCGGCCGAATGCGTGGGCCCGGTCCGGATCCCAATCGAGGTCGGTGACCGGCCCCGGCGCCTCTGGTGGTGTCATGGTGAGCCAGGTTAGGTTGTGCGCTCGGCAGCGGGGCCAGCTCTACCGACTGTGGCGTGGCGTTGGCACACTTCAGGGCGCCTGAGGTCCGGGGGTGATCGGCCGACACCCGCCTGCTCCACCGCCCCTGGCACTACGATTCCGGTCGACCCAGGGGTGCCGGAGTCCTGTGGCGCCGCGACTCCCGCGAGCCTTCACCCGTGTCCATACGATGCCCCTCCGGAGAGGTGAGAGCGGCCGAGCTATGGCGACCATGCGATCGAAACCTACGGCGATGGGGGTGGGGGCACTTCTCGGATTCGTGCTCGCCGTCGGCGGATTGTCGCTGTCACGCGCCTGGAGTGAGTCCGCGTGCGACCCCGACCCGAGCCACCCCGAGTGGTCGGTGGCCCGGCAATGGAACGAGAGCCTCCTGAACGCCATCCGGCGCGATCTCCCCGCACCCACGGTCCACGCCCGCAACCTGTTCCACACGTCGGCGGCGATGTGGGATGCCTGGGCCGCCTACGAGCCGAACGCCACCGGCTACTTCGTCACCGAGGAGCACACGGCACCGGATGTGGAGGCGGCCCGCAACGAGGCCATCAGCTATGCCGCCTACCGGGTGCTCGAACACCGCTACCTCGGCTCGGCAGGAGCCTCCGATTCCATCCCCGAGTTCGACGATCTCATGGCGTCGCTGTGCTACCCGGTCGACATCATCACGACCGATGGCCCTGCGCCCGCCGCCCTCGGCAACCGGATCGCCGCGGCGGTCTTTGCGGCTGGACTGGAGGACGGATCGAACGAAGCGAGCGGCTACGTCGACCCCGACTATGAACCGGTCAATGCTCCACTGGAGGTCGCCGCTCCCGGCACGACGATGACCGATCCCAACCGGTGGCAGCCCCTGCAGATCGAGCAGATGGTCTCCCAAAACGAGATACCGATCGAGGGCGGTCTCCAGTCCTTCATCGGCCCCCACTGGGGTCGGGTCGCCGGATTCGCGTTGCCCGGCGGCGGGACCGAGGGCCTGCCCATCGACCCCGGCCCCCCACCGTATCTGGGAGACCTCGACTCGGACCAGGCCTTCAAGGAATCCGCGGTCGAGGTGATCCGCTACAGCAGCCTGCTCGACGCGGGCGCCGGGATAACGATCGACGTCTCGCCGGCAGCGCTCGGCGCCGCCCCCCTCGGCTCCTATGAGGGCAACGGGCATCCGGTCAATCCCGTGACCGGGGACCCCTACCCACCCAATCTCGTCAACCAGGCCGATTTCGGCAGGGTCCTGGCCGAGTTCTGGGCCGACGGTCCGAACTCGGAGACCCCGCCCGGCCACTGGAACGCGATTGCCAACGTCGTCTCGGATGAGCTGGCTCCCGACCTGAGAATCGGCGGTGCCGGATCCGTCGTCGACCGGCTCGAGTGGGACGTCAAGCTGTACCTGGCGCTCAATGGGGCGAATCACGATGCCGCCGTCGCCGCCTGGGGAGCCAAGGGCTACTACGACTACGCCCGTCCGATCTCGATGATTCGCTACATGGGAGGGTTGGGCCAGTCCAGCGACCTCGAGTCTCTCTCTTATCACCCCGACGGACTGCCCCTCGTCCCGGGCCTGGTCGAGGAGGTCACCGACGCCACCACCGCCCCCGGTGGCCGCCACGAGCAGCTCCGCGGACACGAGGATGAGATCGCCGTGCGCTCGTGGACTGGAACGCCCGCAGACCCCATTCTCGAGACCGGCGGGGTCGAGTGGATCCGGGCGGTGGACTGGGTCCCCTATCAGCTGCCCACCTTTGTCACCCCCTCGTTCGCCGGCTACGTCTCCGGCCACAGCACGTTCAGTCGTGCCTCTGCCGAGGTGCTTGCCGGCTTCACAGGGAGCGAGTTCTTCCCGGGTGGGCTGGGGCAATGGACGATCCCGGCCGGGTCACTGGAATTCGAGGCCGGACCTACGGAGGACGTCGTCTTGCAGTGGGCGACGTACGCCGATGCCGCCGATCAGGCCGGGCTGTCGCGGCTCTACGGGGGAATCCACGTCAGGGCCGACGATCTGCAGGGACGGATCATGGGGGCAGCCGTGGGGAGGGCGGCCTGGGCCGAGGCGCAGCGCTACTACGGGGAGAGCGAATGAACCCGCGAAGCGGCAGGGCGAGGTGGGGGTGGTTCGCCGGCGGTCTCGCGACCGGGATCCTCGCCGGTAGCGGCGTCTTCTTCCTGGCCACCGAGCTCTGGGCCTCAGACGATCCGGAGACGGTGAGTCCGCCGCGCTTTGTCGAGGAGACGTCCTCGTCTGGAATCCGTCATGCCTACGACGGAGAGTTCGTGTTCTTCGTCGGCGGTGGAGTGGCCGTGTTCGACTGCAACGACGACGGCAAGCCCGACCTCTACTTCGCCGGCGGCACCAACCCGGCCGGTCTCTTTCGCAACGAGAGCCCGGTCGGTGGGGCGCTGCGCTTTTCGCCGGTGTCCGATCCGGTCACCGACCTCACCGGGGTGGCCGGGGCGTATCCCCTCGACATCGACGGCGACGGGCTCATCGATATCGCCGTGCTCCGGGTGGGGGAAAATGTGCTCCTGCGAGGGCGCGGTGACTGCCGGTTCGAGCGGGCCAACGAGCAGCTGTTGTTGGAGGGCGGACGGGAGTGGACGGCCGCCTTCAGCGCCACGTGGGAGGGGTCGGCGAGCCTCCCCACCCTGGCGTTCGGCAACTACCTGAACATCCCCAAGGCGGGCGAGCCGGCCCGCACCTGTGCCCCGAGCGAGCTGCTTCGACCGGCCGCCGATGGGAGGGAGTACGGCCCACCGACAGAGTTGAGTCCCGGATTGTGCACCCTCTCGGTGCTCTTCGGCGACTGGAACGCATCCGGCCGGCGCGACCTGCGCATGACCAACGACCGGCACTACTACCTGGAGGGGGGAGAACAGCTGTGGCGCATCGAGGAGGGCGAGCCACCGCGCCTCTATTCCGACGCCGACGGCTGGGAGGCAATGCAGATCTGGGGGATGGGCATCGCCACACAGGATCTGACGGGTGACGAGCTTCCCGAGGTGTTCCTGACGAGCCAGGGCGACAACAAGCTGCAGACCCTGGTCGAAGGCCCCTCACGGCCTACGTACGGAGACATCGCCATCCGACGAGGCGTCACCGCTCATCGCCCGTTCGTGGGCGACGAGGTGCAGCCCTCCACCGCGTGGCACCCGGAGTTCCAGGACGTCAACAACGACGGCCTGGTCGACCTCTTCATCTCCAAGGGCAACGTCGAGGCTCAGGCCGACTACGCCGCCGACGACCCCAGCAATTTGCTGCTGGGCAATCCGGACGGCACGTTCACCGAGAGCGCTCGATCCGCCGGGATTCTCAGCCTCGGACGGGGCCGGGGCGCCGCCCTGGCCGACTTCAATCTCGACGGCATGCTCGACCTGGTCGAGGTGAACCGCCGTGAGAACGTCCGGTTGTGGCGGAATGTCGGGTTTGGCATCGATACCGATCCCGAGCCGATGGGCAACTGGATTGCGCTGCGCCTGGCGCAGCCGGGTGCGAACCGTGACGCCATCGGAGCCTGGATCGAGGTGAGGACGGGCGACGGCACCACTCGACGCGAGCTCACGATCGGCGGCGGGCATGCTGGAGGACAGCTCGGATGGATCCACTTCGGACTGGCGACGGCCGACGGGGCCGAGGTCCGGGTCCGGTGGCCGGACGGAGAGATCGGCCCGTGGGTGGACGTGGAACGGAACCGGTTCTCCATCATCGAACGGGGAGCTTCCGAGGCACGCATCTGGGTCCCGCCGGAGGAGGGACGGCGAGAGGTGCAATGAGGGGTGCGGCGGAGGTCTCACAACGTCGGCCGTAGCCGTAGCCGTAGCCGTGGGTGGTGCCGTGCCGGTGGGACCGGTGAGGGTCGGGGCATCACGAAGCCGTCGAAGCGTCACCCTTCGCCCCCTTCCGCCTTGCCGACCAAGCCGCAGATAGGGAGATCGGCTCTTCGTGACATTCGTGAGGGCGGTTTCCGATGCGGGCGCTGCGTCGACCAGCAACGTCTCACGAGATCCCGCGACGAAGATGGCTCGGAGCAGTCCGCCCAATGGGGCGTCCCTTAGGGGACCTTAGGCCCTACCCGTGGCCCGTGCCGATAAACAGACTCGGTGCATCGCAAGTCACGAGGACGCGATATGCATCGACATCGACGGTCCCACGCCGGATGGGCGGCCGGGATCCTGCTGATCGGCTCCGTGCTGGCCGTCGCCGGCTGCGGCGGTAGCAATGGCTCCGCCGACACAACGCCAACGACGCAACTGGACGAGGCCGACCTGAGCGGGCTCGGTGTGGAGATCCACCACGCGGTTGGCTGAGGCTGCTGCGAAGAGTGGGCCGCGTACATGCGCGACCACGGCGCGACGGTCGTCGCGGAAGCCGATCCCGACCTCGAGCAAAGGAGAAACGACCTGGGCATTCCAACGGAGGCGGCCTCGTGCCACACGGCCTTCGTCGGCGGTTATGCCGTCGAAGGTCATGTGCCCGCTGAAGCGATCGCCCGACTCGTCGCCGAGCGGCCCGATGCGGTGGGGATCGCCGTGCCCGGAATGCCGTCCGATTCACCGGGGATGGGTGGCGACCCGGCCGCTTGGTCGCAACTGGACGTGTTCCTCATCGGCCACGGCGGCGAACTCATCCCGTTCGACTACTAGAGGCTGCCGTCGGCCTTGGCTGCTGTTCCCGAGCACCGACGCCGACCGATTCGAGGTTGTCGCACTCCATGATCTTCCTGTCCCCGAACCGGACAACGTATACGAATCGTCCCTCGAACCGTTTCTCCCGTGGCCCTGACGGTGAGCGCCTCGCTCCCCACGACGGCCTCCGTGTCGCCCTCGGTGAAGACCCGGTCGACCCTGCGCTCAACGCCTCCCAACAAAGACTCGAGCCGCCGGCCGGCCGCGTAGGACCAGGAAGGCGACGACCCGCCATCCCATCATGGTCGGTGCGAGGAAACCAGCCGTTACGACGATGAAGGCCCCAGCCGTGCCCTCGTCGAAGACCGTGCCGCGCAGCAGCATGCCGCCGGCCAGTGTCACCGCCAGGGTGCCGACGCCCGTGGGGAGCGAAGCGGGACGGCGCCAGGCCCGGGTTGCCGCCCAGCCGGCCATCAAGGCGATGAGGAACGGGGCGGCGGTGCCGATGATGCCGCCGAAGGCGAGACCTTCATCATGCGTATCACGCCCGATCGTCACAAACAGGACCACGGCCGCAACATCGAACAAGAGCACCCAAGCCCGCATCGGGCCATGGTAGGGCTCGGGTGGGTTCTGCTCTGGTGGTGCTCACTCCCAGAGCCGATATTGATCACACAGTCTCGAAGGCTCCCTCGGTAATGGTCTGGTTGCCACCGGCATCGATGGCCAGCACCTCGAACTTGAAGGCGGTGGCCCCGGCCAGGAACTCGGCAGGCACCGACACGGAGGTGGTGGCCGCCGGCAGGTTTCGAACGCTGAAGACCCTGAGGGGGTCCTGTTCGGTTTCCACGACGACCTCGTATCCGATGATCTCGACGCCGGAGGGCTGCGGTCCCGGATCCCAGCTGATGACGACCTCGGTGATCCCCGGCACCGCCTCTTCCTGCGGGGAGAGGATCTTCAGGCCGGCCGGGATGACGTGGCTGAGCGTTGCGGTTCCGATCAGCTCATCGCCTCCGATGGTGGTTCCGCGGAAGGCATAATCGCCCTCGGGGAACAAGGCCAGGAAGTCCTCGAGCGGAACCTCGTCGAACGGTGGCTCCCGGCTCTCGAAGAACCCCTCGGTGAGGCCCCAGCCCTCCAGCACTCCGGTGTTCTCGACATCGAGGATCTTCTCTCCGTCGGGAGCGAAGACCGCCATGCTCTTCCACCCCTCCCCATCCCAGGACACCTGTAGGCCGGCGTCACCATCGGTCGAGTTCACCTCGATGATGACCGTCGCCCGGGCCAGCTCGACGGTGGTGCTCTGGGCGGCCAGGGCCGATACGACCAGAACCGTGAACGCAATTGCCGTCACGGGTAAGAACCACAGATACTTCTTCACGGATGACTCCTCAGGTCGTTGGGCCCCACAGTGCGCCGGGAATCCTGAGGCGAGTCTGAAGGCGACGGATCCGGTTCTCAGGCGGGTCTCAGGATCGGCGGGTACCGACAACCGAGCCGGCGCCGAGGACCCACGGCGCACCGCGTACAACGACGAGCCGATCACTGAAGGCAAGGGCCAGCCGAGGGCTCGTCGACGAGGAAGCTGTTGCCTGGACTCACCCGGTTCGGCTTTCATGGCGCCGTGCCCCGGACCGTGCACAAATGGGCCCACCCCTCGAATTCACCCCGCTCCCCCCACCGACTTCGGGCTCCGCCGGCCGGACTGGGCCTGACCCGTGCCAACGATCTGGGTCTTCGGTGACCAGCTCAACACTCGCATCGGCGCGCTGGCGAGCGCCGACCCGGACCGCGACACGATCCTCATGATCGAGAGCAGGGCGGCGCTGCGCACCCGGCCCTTCCACCGCCAGCGCCTCCACTTCGTCCTGGCCTCGATGCGCAAGTTTGCTGCCGCTCTCCGACAAGCCGGCTTCCGGGACTGCCGCTTCGATCCCGGCCGGAGGGTCGGCGACGACGCGTGTCCCTTCACCACCCTGTACTGGGACTTTCTCGATCGCCATCGGGGCCGGCTGGG
>CAYFYE010000092.1:0-9538 GCA_964347285.1 uncultured Acidimicrobiia bacterium | reverse complement strand
CCCGTCGGTCTCGCCGCCAAGCTGGTCGAAGCGGGCCGGGACTAGGAACCGGAGCCGGAGGAACGGCCTCCCGAGCAGGATCCCTCGCGGCGGGAAATGCGCGGGTCTCCGGCTCGGCGGGTGGACCCAGCGCTCGAAGCGGCCGGCCCGGCCGCGAGGCGACTGCCATGCCGGTCTGATCTGACACGGCCAGCGCACGTCCCGGCCGCCGGCGACCGCGCCTCCCGGCAGACGGCCCGAACAGCGGTCGCCCGACAGAAACCCCGTTGCTTTTTTCCCGGGTGTGGATAATCTGTGGTCCCATGAACGCGCTGTTCTGCCCGTGCTGCTGCAACTGCTGTTGTTGTGCACAGCACGAGCGGGCGCGCCCCTAGACGACCGGCCCCAAGACCCTACGAGGCAACCCGCTCGGTACCACCGCAGCGGGTTTTTCGCGTTTCAGGAGGCGACATGACCACTACCCAGACCGAACCGGCACTCGATGCCGACCGGCGGCGGCGCCGCTATGGGGCCGTGCACGAGCTCTTGCCCAGTGTCGCCGATCCCACTCCGCTGGTGCGGGTCAACCGGGTCGCCCCTCCTCGTCCGATGGAGCTCTACCTCAAGCTGGAATGGTTCAGCCCGTTCGGATCGATCAAGGACCGGACCGCCAGTTACCTGCTGGCCGGGCTCATCGAACGCGGGGAGCTCGACGGCAAGGCAATGGTGGAGCCGTCGTCGGGCAACACCGGCATCGCCCTGGCGGCGTTGGCGGCCCTGGCCGACAAGGAGCTGACGGTCACCATCCCCGACGGAGTCCCCGAGGAGAAGAAGATCCTGTTGCGCATGCTGGGGGCCGAGGTTTGGGAGACCCCCGACGACTTGTGCCCGACCGACTATCCCGCCGACGGCGCCATAGCCCTGGCCCGCTCGCTCGCCGCCAGCGCCGGGGGCGAGCGCTACGTGATGCCCAATCAGTACGCCAACCACGACAACGTCCGCGCCCACTATGAGACGACCGGGCCCGAGATCTGGGAACAGACCGAGGGCCGGGTCCGCATCTTCCTGGCCGGGCTGGGAACGACCGGAACCGTCACCGGCGTGGGCAGATTCCTGAAGGAGAAGGACCCGACCATTCGGATCATTGCCATCGAGCCCCAGCCGGGCCATCGCCTCCCCGGTCTCAAGAACCTCGAGGAAGCGAAGACACCGGAGATCATGGATTGGGACGTGGTCGACGAGGTCATTCGCGTCGACGACGGCCCTGCCTACGAGACGACCCTCCGGCTGTTCCGGGAAGAGGCGCTGATCGTCGGGCCTTCCACCGGAGCCGTCGTCTGGGCCGCCCACCAGATCGCCGGCGAAGGAGTCGCGGTCGGCATCTCCGCAGACGGCGGCCTCAAATACACCAGCTACTACGCCGAGCTGCTCGGCGCCGACGGCGTTCCCCATTTTGGTGAGAAAGGAGACAGCCAATGACCCACGGCACGAACGTCGAGGTGAGCCAGACCCTGGACTGCACGGGACTCCTGTGCCCGCTGCCCGTGTATCAGACGTCGATGGCGCTCAAGAAGCTCCAACCGGGCGAGGTGCTCGAGGTGATCTGCACCGATCCCGGCTCCCTCGAGGACTTCCCGGCCCTGGCCCGCCAGACCGGAAATCCGCTGGTGTTGATCGAGGACCGGGGCGACACCCAGCGATTCCTGCTCCGCAAGGAGGGCGGCTCATGAACGGCAACGGAGACTCCAAGCGGCTGGCATTGGTCGCCTCGAAGGGGACTCTCGATCAGGCCTACCCACCACTGATCCTGGCGGTGACCGCCGCCAGCCTGGGGTGGGAGGTCGGGATCTACTTCACGTTCTACGGCCTCGACATCCTGCACCGGGACAAGCACCGCAAGCTCAAGGTGGCCCCGCTGGGCAATCCGGCCATGCCGGTGGCGGTACCCAGTCTGGTCGGCGCCCTCCCCGGCATGACCCAGGTGGCCACCCAAATGATGAAGAGGTGGCTCGACGAGTCCAATCTGCCCAACATTCCGGAGTTCATCGAGATGGTGAAGGGCCTCGACGTGCGCCTGTTCGCCTGCGCCACCACGATGGGGGTCATGGGGGTGACCGAGGGGGACCTCATCGACGGCTGCGACATCGCCGGCGCGGCGGCCTTTCTGGATTTCGCCGCCGACGCCGACGTTCAGATGTTCGTGTAGCGGCGCTCGCTCCTCGCCGAGCCCCGGGATGGGGCCACGAATCCCGCTCCGGCCTGCCCGGCAGGCAGTTGCGGAGGGGGCATCGGGGCTAGTCCGAATCCCTCCCGCCGAACAGCCGCTTGAAGAAGCGGCCGATCCAGGCGAACAGGCTGGCGAAGAACAACGACAGCCCCTTCACCTCGGGAGCCTCGATCGCGGCGGCTTCCTCGGCTGTCTCGGCCGAGAGCTTGGCCTCCAGGCACTCCACGAACTCCCCGATCAGCCTCCGCGACATCTCCTCCACCAGCCCGGAGCGGCCGAACTGGGCGATGGCGCCCGACAACGTGAAGTCGGCGTCGACGGTCACCCGGGTCCCGCCGTCGGCGGGCGCCAGGGCATAGTCCATCGTGAGCTGACCGCGGCTGCCGCCGGCCCGATCGACCCCCTTGCCCTCGATGTGGGCGCTGCGGGCCCCGTGGTCGGCGGCCACCGTGGCCTCGCCCTCGAACTTGGAGGTCATCGGGCCCAGCTTGACCTGGAGCAGGCCGGCGTAGGCACCCTCTCCTTTGTCTTCGGTGAGCTCGGCGCCGGGGAGGCACTGGGCCACGGCGGGGACGTCCTGGAACAGCTCCCACACCTCGTCCACCGGCCGCTTCACCTCGAACTCTTGGCTGAACTTCATCGGGCTCCTCTCCGGGTCATCCGCTCAGGAAGGCGGCCGGGTCCGCCTCGAATGCCTTTTGGCAGCCGGCTGCACAGAAGTAATAGGTCTCTCCAGCATGCTCTGTGAGGAAGTGGGCGGCGGCCACGTCCACGGTCATGCCACATACCGGATCGAGCGCCTCGCGGGGACGCTCGACCCTGATGCCGGTAGCCAGACCGCCGCCCGCCTTGAGGGCCACCAACTCGGCCAGCACCGCCACCGCGATCTCGGTGTGGGGCAGGCCCCCCAGGTCGAGTCCGGCCGGGGCGTGGATCCGGGCCAGCGCCTCGTCGGTGGCACCCTTGGCCCGCAAATACTCCAGGACGGTGTCGGCTCGCTTGCGCGAGGCGATCAGGCCGATGTAGCCGGCATCGGTGGCCAGAGCGGCGTCGAGGGCCGGCTCGTCGTAGTGGCCCTGGGTGGCTGCCACCACGAAATCGCGCTCGCTCAGCCCGAGCGGCTCGAGATCGAGCTCGGTGCGGACCATTTGGACGTCGGGGTGATCGCCGCCTTCATCGTCGACGAGGGTCGACCGCCACCCCAGCACCTCCCCCATCCGCGCCAGCGCCTCGGCGGCCGGGGACCGTCCGATAACGACCAGCTGGGGAGAGGGCACCAGCGGCTCCAAATACACCTCCATCGCGCCCTCACTCTCGCAGGCCATCGGGACCGAGACCACCCCTTCTCCGCTCCGACCGCCGAACTCCTCGAGAGGACCGAGCTGGAGGAGCCGCGACCGGCCGTCGGTGAGGGCGGCCAGGGCTTCCCGGATCACGGTCGGTTCGGCACAGGCCCCGCCCAACCATCCCCGGACTTCGCCGGCGGCGGTTATGAGCGCCCGCTCCCCCGGCTTGCCCGAGGACGGCCCGCGCCGCCACACCACCGTGGCCAGGACGCACGGCTCCCCTTCCGCCGACCAGCGGCCCGCCAGTCGGAGTATGTCGCCGCTCAAGGGTTCATTCCCCGTGAGTTCCCTCGATGGCCTCCCACACCCGGTGCGGCAGCACCGGCATGTCGATGTTGCGCACGCCGAGGTGGGCCAGGGCGTCCACCACCGCGTTCACGTAGGCGGCCGGCGACCCCACGGTGGCCGACTCGCCCACCCCCTTGGCGCCGATGGGATGGTGCGGAGAGGGGGTCACGGTCTCGTCCAGCTCGAAGCGGGGCGTCTCCCAGGCGGTGGGGACCAGGTAGTCCATGAAGTTGGAGCCGATGCAGTTGCCGCCGCTGTCGAAGGTGATCCACTGCATGTTTGCCTTGGCGAACCCCTCGGTGAGCCCACCGTGGATCTGGCCTTCAACGATCATCGGGTTGATGCGCACCCCGCAGTCGTCCACGGCCACCATGCGGTCCACCTTCCACTCGCCGGTCTCGGCATCGACCTCCACCACCACCACGTAGCTCCCGAACGGATAGGTCATGTTGGGCGGGTCGTAGTAATGGACCCCTTCCAGACCGGCTTCCTCGCCCTCGGGTGGGTTGGTGTAGGCGGCGAAGGCCACGTCCTGGATGGTGACCGCCTGGTCGGGAGAACCCTTCACGAAGAACTTCCCGGGCTCCCAGTCCAGGTCCTCCTCGGCCGCCTCCAGCAGATGGGCGGCGATGCGGCGCCCCTTCTCCCGCAGCTTGCGAGAGATCACCGCGGTGGCCGCGCCCGCCACCGGGGTGCTGCGCGAGGCGTAGGTGCCCAGCCCGTAGGGGGTGTTGTCGGTGTCGCCCTCCATCACCTTGACGTCGGCGGCCGGGATTCCGAGCTCTTCGGCAACGATCTGGGCGAACGTGGTCTCGTGGCCCTGGCCCTGGGTGCGCACCCCCAGTTTGAGAATCGCCTTCCCGGTGGGGTGCACCCGCAGCTCGGCCGAGTCGAACATCTTCAGGCCGGCGATGTCGTACTCGGCGGAGTTGCCGGCCCCGACCACCTCGGTGAAGCTGGCGATGCCGATACCCAGCAAACGCCCCTCTTTGCGAGCCTCCTCCTGCTCCTTGCGCAGCGCCGGGTAATCGACCGCGTCGAGGGCCTTCTGCAAGGCGGTGTGGTAATCCCCCGAGTCGTACACGAACCCGGTCGGCGAGTGATAGGGGAACTGATCGGGGCGGATGAAGTTCTTCATCCGGAACTCGGCCGGGTCCATCCCTATCTCATACGCGGCGTTCTGCACCAGCCGCTCGATGAGGTAGGACGCCTCGGTCACCCGGAACGAGCAGCGATAGGCCACTCCCCCCGGTGCCTTGTTGGTGTAGGCCCCCCGGGCCACGACGTGGGCGGCCGGGTAGTCGTACGAACCGGTGCAGATGTGGAACAGCCCGGCCCGGAACTTGGTGGGCTGGGCGTCGGCGTAGAAGGCACCCTGATCGGACCAGATCTCGGTCCGCATCCCCAGGATCCGCCCATCGCTCGATAGCGCCAATTCGCCGTGCATGTGGAAATCCCGGGCAAACCCGGTCGAGATCAAGTTCTCGGTGCGGGTTTCCACCCACTTCACCGGCCGCCCGATCAACAGCGAGGCGGCGGTGGCCACCACATAGCCGGGGTAGATCGGCACCTTGTTGCCGAAACCGCCCCCGATGTCGGGAGAAATGATCCGGATGTTCTGCTCGGGCAGGCCCGCCACCAGGGCAAACAGGGTCCGGTGGGCATGAGGGGCCTGGGAGGTCAGGTAGATCGTCGCCTCGCCGGTGGCCGGGTTGACGTCGGCCACCGCCCCGCAGGTCTCCAGCGGGGCCGGGTGCGAGCGCGGGTAATGGGTGTCGAGAGTGACGATCTTGTCGGCCTCGGCGAAGGCGCGGTCGGTGAGTTCCTTGTCGCCCGCCTCCCATTCATAGGCCAGGTTGTCGGTCTGACCCTCCTTGTCGGTCCGGATGACCGGCGCCCCTTCCTCCATCGCCATGTGCGGGTTGGTGATGGCCGGCAGCTCCTCGTAATCGACGAAGATCAGTGGCAGGGCATCCCGGGCGACGTAAGGGTCCTCGGCGATCACCGCGGCCACTTCCTGACCCTGGAAGCGGACCTTGTCGGTGGCCAACACCGCCTGGGTGTCGCCCGACAGCGTGGGCATCCAGGCCAGATTGTGCGCCTCCAGGTCGGCACCGGTCACCACCGCCACCACCCCGGGCAGCCTGGTGACCTCTTCGGTGTCGATCGATTTGATCTCGGCGTGGGCGACCGGGCTGCGCAGGATGGCCATGTGCAGCATCCCCGGGAGTTGCACGTCGTCGAGGTAGTTCCCCGCTCCCTGGATGAAGCGGTCGTCCTCGTGGCGCCGCACCGAGTGGCCGACGCCACCGATCTCCGGGGGCGTTCTGGGCTCAGCAGTAGTCGTCATCGTTCCTCCTCACGCTTCCCGGATCAGCTCGCCGGCGTACTGGACCGCCTTGACGATGTTCACATAGCCGGTGCAGCGGCAAATCTGTCCGCTCAGGGCCCAGCGCACGTCGTCCTCGCTCGGGTCCGGGTCCGCTTCGAGCAGCGCGGCGCCGGTCAACATCATCCCCGGCGTGCAGAACCCGCACTGGAGGCCGTGCTTCTCCTTGAAGGCCACCTGGATCGGGTGCAGGTTGCCGTTCTGCTTGAGCCCTTCGACGGTGGTGACGCCCTTGCCGTTGGCCTGCACGGCGAACATCGTGCACGACTTCATCGGGACGCCGTCCACCAGCACGGTGCAGGCGCCGCAGCTGGTGGTGTCGCAGCCGATGTGAGTTCCGGTCAGGCCGCGACCGCGCACGAAGTCCACCAGGAGCTGACGGGGCTCGACGTCGTCGGTGTGATCCGTTCCGTTGATTCTGACGGTGATCTCCATGCGATCCTCCTACGAGCCCTGGGCCGTCGCCAAAGCCTTCTCCAGGCCCCGGCGGGCATACACCTTGACGACCTGTCGCTTCCACTCGGCGGTGCCCCGCACGTTGGTCTCGGGCTCGGCCGCCTGCGCCGCCAGTTCGGCCGCCTCGTCGAAGAGGGACTCCGATGGGGTCTCCCCGACCAAAGCCTGTTCGGCGGCCGTGGCCCGGGTGTTCTTGGTATTGACCGCAGTCAGCGCCACCCCGGCCTTGGCGATCTTGCCGGCGCCGTCGAGCTCGAGGTGAGTGGCCACCGCGGCGGTGGCGTAGTCACCAACTTTTCGCTCCAGCTTGAGATAGGCGCCGCCGGCCGGCCCTCCGTACTTGGGGACCCGGACCTCGGTCACCATCTCTCCGGGCTGCAACGAGTTCGTGAAGAAGTCGACGATGAAGCCGTCGATCGGAATCACCCGCTCCCCGCCGGCCGAGCGGGCCACCACCTCGGCGCTCACCGCCAGCATCACCGAATTCCAGTCGCCCTCCGGGTCGCAGTGGGCCACCGAGCCGCACACCGTGCCCCGGTTGCGTACCAGCGGATCGGCGATCCAGGGGGCCGCCGAGGCGATGGTGTGATTGGTCGCCGAAACCAGATCCGAATCGACGACGTGCTGGTGGCGGACCAGCGCCCCGATGCGGAGGTGGCCGTTGCTCTCCTCGATGTAGTCGAGCCCGGGGATGTTGTTGATATCCACCAGGTGGGCCGGAAAGGCGAGGCGAAGCTTCATCATTGGTATGAGACTCTGGCCGCCGGCCAGGACCCTGGCCTCGTCGCCCTCTTCGGCCAGGATGGCGAGTGCCTCGTCCAGGGATGCCGGCGCCGAGTATTCGAACGCGGCCGGATACATCACACCTCCTCGTTGGGTTGGGGAGACCGTGCCGGGGACCGGGGGGGACGGGGCGCGCCTCGTGCGGTGTCGGTGAAGCCGCCCTGCATCGCCATCTCTCCCGAGCCCCTTGCTCGAAGCAGACCCTACTCGTTTGCGGTTCGGCACGTCGGGCCAGCTTCGTCCAGGCGCGGAGGCTCGCGACCACCCGCACCTACCACCCGACCCGGCACGCGCGGAAGCCCCACGAGTATGCTCGCTGATAGTCGCGCGGAGGCGGCCTTGGGGACGAGGACTAGGGCGGAGCACCCCACCCCGGCGCATCGACGCGCCCCTCGGCGCCCTGCCCCTGCTCCGAGGTCGAGCCATCTCGCCATCCCCTCACGAGGAGGTTGTACGTGAAGATATCGCTAACGGTCAACGGCACCGGCTACGAGCGCGAGGTGGAGCCCCGCACTCTGCTGGTGGAGTTCATTCGAGAGGACCTCGGCCTCACCGGCACCAACGTCGGTTGCGACACCTCCCAGTGCGGGTCGTGCACCGTCCACGTCGACGGGGCCGCAGTCAAGTCCTGCACGGTGCTGGCGGTGCAAGCCGACGGAAGCTCGGTCACCACCATCGAGGGGTTGGCCCGCAACGGCGAGCTGCATCCGATGCAGCAGGCCTTCTCCGCCAAGCACGGCCTGCAGTGCGGGTTCTGCACGCCGGGGATGATCATGACCGCCGTCAAGCTGGCCGAGTCCATCCCCGACATCGAGCCACCTGCCATTCGCCACGGCCTCGAAGGCAACCTGTGCCGGTGCACCGGTTACGAGAACATCGTCCTGGCGGTGGAGGAAGGTGCTCGCCAGACGGCGGCCCACAGCCCGTTCGAACTGGAGCCCGCCGAGCACAAGATCACGCTGCGGGAAGCCGAGCGACGAGCGGCAGAGAGGAGCCACGCATGACGACGACACAGCAACCGTTCGGCGCCGCCCTCCCGCGCCTAGAAGATCCGCGTCTCATCACCGGTCAGGCCCGGTTCACCGATGACATCGCCCAGCCGGGGATGGTGCACCTGGTGGTGGTGCGATCGCCGTTCGCCCATGCCCGCATCAGCGGCATCGATTCGGCCGCGGCGGCGGCCATGCCGGGTGTGCTGGGCGTGTTCTCGGGCCGGGACATGGCCGACGCCGGTTTCGGGGGCATTCCCTGCGCCTGGGTGGTCCCGGACTCGGACACCAAGACGCCCGAGCATCCACCCATCGCCACCGAGGTAGTCCGCTACGTGGGCGACGCGGTGGCGATCGTGGTGGCCGAGACCGAAGCCCAGGCCCGCGATGCCGCCTATGCCGTCGACGTCTCCTACGACACGATGGACGTGGTGGTCGATGCCAAGAAGGCAACGGAGGACGGGGCCCCCCAGCTCCACTCCGACGTGCCCAACAACGTGTGCTTCCACTGGACGGTGAGCGGAGGCGAGGTCGATGCGGCCTTCGCCGAGGCCGACGTCGTGGTGAAGGACACGATCATCAACCAGCGGCTGATTCCCACCGCCATGGAGCCCCGGGCCGCCCTGGCCCGCTGGGACCCGGCGATGGAGGAGCTGACCCTGTGGGTGACCAGCCAGAACCCCCACATCGCCCGGTTCCTGCTGTCGCTCGACACCGGCATCCCCGAACACAAGATCCGGGTGATTGCTCCGGATGTAGGCGGCGGGTTCGGATCGAAGATCCCTCATTACCCCGAGGACGCCATGGTCGTGTTCGCCTCGCAGCAGGTGGGCCGGCCGGTGAAGTGGACGGAGACCCGTTCCGAGAACTACCTGGCCACGATTCACGGCCGGGATCACATCACCAACGTGGAGATGGCCGCCTCGAGCGACGGCACGGTGCTCGGCCTGCGGGCCACCACCTGGGCCAACCTGGGAGCCTACCTGTCGACCGCTTCGACGGGGATACCCACCATCCTCCACGGCCTGATGCTGTCGGGGTCGTACACGATCCCGGCCATCCACGAGGACGTGTACGGCGT
>CAYFYE010000091.1:0-9869 GCA_964347285.1 uncultured Acidimicrobiia bacterium | reverse complement strand
GAGCCGGTCGGTGAGGGTGTCGAACATCCCTGCGAGTGTATCGACGGGCGGCGCCTGCGCTTCCGTTGGTACGCTGCGGCCACCCTGAGGAGGACGTCGTGGACCTGACCGTCGTCGAGCACCCGTTGGCCCGGCACTACCTGAGCATCCTGCGCGACAAACGAACCGAGCCGGAAGGGTTCCGGGCCGCCACCCGCCGCCTCACCTATTGCCTCGTGGTGGAAGCGACCACCGGTGCCGAGCTCACCGAGTACACCCTGGAAACGCCCCTCGAAGCCACTACCGGGTACGACTTCGACGACATCGTCGCGGTGGCGGTGCTCCGGGCCGGGCTGGGCATGCTCGAAGCAGTGGTCGACCTGCTACCGCACGTAAAGGTCGGCTACGCCGGAGTCCAACGCGACGAGGAGACCGCCGAGCCGATGGAGTACTACGTCAACCTGCCCGATGTGGCCGGGGCCCGGGTACTGGTCCTCGAACCCATGCTGGCGACCGGGGGCTCGCTGTCCTGGGCGGTGGACAAGGCCAAAGAGGCCGGCGCCGCCGACATCACCGCGCTGTGCTGCGTTGCGGCACCGGAAGGGGTCAAGCGCATGGAGGAAGATCATCCCGACATCCGCATCGTCGCCGCCGCGCTGGACCACGGCCTGAACGAGCACTTCTATATTCGACCCGGCCTCGGGGACATGGGAGATCGGCTGTTCGGCACCCTGTGAAGGGCCCCACCCGCACGATTGCAATGACGGTCTCGGCCGTCCCGGCGCACCACAATCACCCCAACCGCAAGCCCGCCCCGATGCGCCACGAGCCCAACCGACGAGTCCCGCCGACCTTCCCTCTCCTGGGAGCGCTGGCCATCGCCGTGCTGGCGTCCGCCTGTACCGACGCAACGTCGGAAGGAGCCGCCGATCCCAGTGCCCCGGCCGCGGCCGAGCGAGCCGTCGAGGAACCCTCCCCCTCGGAGAGCGGCTCATCGGCCACCGAGCCCCGGCCGGCCTCGTCGGCCGAACCATCGACCGCTCCGTCGGCCTCAGAGCGCGCATCAACCGCGACCACGACCGCACCGGCTTCCACCACAACCACCGCACCGCAGTCGGGAACGGTGACGGCGCAGACGGTCGGTGAACCGTGGGGAACGGTCGAGGGTCTCACGATGTTTCGGGGCAATCCGACCCGCACCTTCTACGGAGCCGGCCCGGTCCCGGCGACTCCGCAGGTGCTGTGGAGATATCCGGAGGCGCCGATGTGCGCGCTATCAACGACGGGAGGCGAAACCAAGCAGTGGTGTGGCACCGGCTGGACCGGACAGCCCGTGGTATGGGAACGGCCGGACGGCATCTCCGAGGTGATCTTCGGGGCATTCGACCGCGCCGTCCATTTCGTCGATGCTGCCACCGGAAACGAGACTCGGCCCAGTTTCCCGGTCGGCGACCTCATCAAGGGCTCGGTAACGCTCGATCCCGACGGGTATCCCCTTCTCTATTTCGGGGCCCGCGACGGCAACCTGCGGGTCGTAGCCCTCGATCGCGCCCAGCCCACCGAGCTGTGGTCCCTGTCGGCGAGCTCGGTCGAAGGCGTCTGGAACGACGACTGGGATGCGAGCCCGGTCCTCGTCGACGACATCCTGTACGAAGGCAGCGAGAACGGCTGGTTCTTCGCAATCGAACTCGGCCGCAACTACGACGAGGCCGGTCTGGTCACGGTCGACCCCGAGGTCCGCATCGCCGTTCCCGGCTATACCGACGATCTCATCTCCGCAGTGGGTCGCAACGTCAGCATCGAGAGCTCGCCGGCGCTGTTCGACGAACGGGTCTACTTCGCCAACTCGGGCGGAAGGGTGGTCGGCCTCGATGTTTCAGCGGTACGGATCGGCGACGCCCCGGTGGTCTTCGACTACTGGGTGGGAGACGACGTCGACGCGTCGATCGTCGTCGATGCCGAAGGCATGCTCTACGTAGCGGTCGAGCTGGAGCGGTTCAACGCCAGGTCCGAACTGGTCGGCCAGCTGGTCAAGCTGGATCCCCATGCGACCGGCGATCCGCTGCTGTGGAGCGTGGCGGTGCCGCCGGCCCGCACCGGTGCCGGTGGGCTGTGGGCCACTCCGGCACTCCACGACGGATACCTGTATGCCCCTACCCACCCCGGCGAGCTGCTCGTCGTCGACTCCACCGACGGCGAGGTGGTGTGGCGGGATGAGATCGGATTTCACGCCTGGTCCTCTCCGGCGATCGTGGACGAGACTCTGGTGCTGAGCGCCAATTGCGAGTCGGGGGGCGCCATTCGGGCCTACCACCTCGCCGATCCGACCGATCCCCGGCTCCTCTGGGAAGTGGCTCCTTTCGGCGGGTGCATCGAGTCCACTCCGGCAGTGTGGGATGGTCGCTTGTTCGTCGGGTCCCGGGACGGATACTTCTACGCGCTGGGCTAGCCGCCGGTCCCGGCTCCCCACCCGTCGATCGCGCCATACTGGGAGATCCGCTCCGAGGGAGGGCCGTGGAGTTCCGGCGCGCCGTGATCATCGTGATCGACTCCTGTGGCGCGGGCGCCGCCCCCGACGCCGCCGCCTACGGCGACGGTGGTGCCGACACCCTGGGTCATGTCGCCCACGCCGTAGGAGGGCTCGACCTCCCCAACTTCCAGGCCGCCGGTCTGGGCAACCTCCATCCCATCGAGGGAGTACCCCCGTCCGAGGCCGCGACGATGGCCTACGGAAAGCTCACCGAAGCCTCGGCCGGCAAGGACTCCACCACCGGTCACTGGGAGCTGGCCGGCCTGATCACCACCGAGCCCCAGGCCACCTTTACAGCCACCGGGTTCCCCCCCGAGCTGGTAGTCCGGCTCGAGAACGAGACCGGCCGGCGCTTTCTCGGCAACTACGCCGCCTCGGGCACGGTGATCATCGAGGAGCTGGGCTCCGAGCACCTGGCCACCGGGCACCCCATCCTCTACACCTCGGCCGACTCGGTGCTCCAAATCGCCGCCCACAAGGACGTCCTACCCCTCGACGAGTTGTATCGCATCTGCACCATCGCCCGGGCCATCGCCGACGACTACCGGATCGGAAGGGTCATCGCCCGCCCCTTCGAAGGCGAGCTGGGCTCGTTCCACCGCACCTACGAACGCCACGACTACGCCATGGCACCCCACGGTCCTACGCTCCTCGATCGGGCCGAGGAAGCGGGCCTGACGGTGTTTGGAGTGGGAAAGATCAACGATCTCTTCGCAGCCAGGGGGCTCACCGACTCGGTCCACACCGAGGGTGATCTCGACGGGATGAGGCAGACCATTCGGGCCCTGGGCAAAGTGGAGCGGGGCATCGTGATGACCAATCTGGTCGACCTCGACATGCGCTACGGCCATCGCGAGGACCCCCAAGGGTATGCCGCCGGACTCCGGCTCATCGACGAGCATCTCCCCCATGTGGTGGCCGCCCTCGACCCCGCCGACCTGCTTTTCATATCCGCCGATCACGGCACCGATCCCACCGACGGCGACACCGACCACACCCGGGAACGGGTGCCGCTCCTGGTGCACGGGCCGGCCGCCGCCGGCGTCGACCTGGGGATCCGTGAGCAATTCTCCGATGTGGCCGCCACCGCCGCCGAAGCGCTGGGCCTCGGGCAGCCCGAGCGGGGCGAATCGTTTCTCGAGGACATCGCATGACGATCACCGAGCTCATCGAACGCAAGAGGGACGGTGGTCGGCTCACGGAACTCGATATCGCCTGGCTCATCGGCTCATACACAAGGGGCGAGATCCCCGACTACCAGATGTCCGCTCTGCTGATGGCCGTGTATTTCAACGGCCTCGACGACGGTGAGCTGGGAGCGTGGACCGAGGCCATGTTGCACTCGGGAGACGTGCTCGATCTCTCCCAGGTGACCGGGCCCAAGGTTGACAAGCACTCCACCGGGGGGGTGGGCGACAAGGTCAGCATCCCTCTGGCACCGATGGTGGCCGCCTGCGGGGCGGTGGTGCCGATGATCAGCGGCCGGGGCCTGGGACACACCGGGGGCACGCTCGACAAGCTGGAGAGCATCCCCGGGTTCACGACCACGATCGCCCCCGGCGACTTCAATCGGCTGATTGCCGAGCATGGCGTGGCGCTCGCCGGCCAGTCCGACACGCTGGTTCCGGCCGACCGTCTCCTGTATGCCCTGCGCGACGTCACCGGGACGGTCCCTTCCATCCCGCTCATCGCCTCTTCGATCACCTCCAAGAAGCTGGCCGAGGGCCTCGACGCTCTCGTGCTGGACGTCAAGGTGGGCCGGGGGGCGTTCATGAAGGACGTTGAGGATGCCCGCCGGCTGGCGGAAACGATGGTCCGCATCGGTCAAGCTCACAACACTCGTTTCGTCGCCCTGCTCACCGATATGGACCATCCCCTGGGCCGGGAGGTGGGCAACGCCAACGAGATCGCCGAGTCGATCGAGGTGTTGCGGGGTCGCGGCCCCCAAGATCTCGTCGAGCTCGTCCAGCGCATCGGCGGAGAGATGCTCATGCTGGGCGGCCTGGCCGCCGATCCCGAGGAAGCACGACAACAGCTGGTTGCGTGTGTCGACTCGGGTGCCGCCATCACCAAGTTCGAGGAGATCATCGAGGCCCAGGGCGGCGACCCCGCCGTGCTCGACGACCCGAAGCGCCTTCCCCGACCGGGCAACGTCCACGTGCTGGCAGCACCGCGTCCCGGCTACGTGGCCGCCTGTGACGCGCTGGCGGTGGGAAGGGCGGGCGTCCGCCTCGGCGCAGGTCGCGCCCGCAAGGAAGACGATATCGACCGTGCGGTCGGGTTCACGATCCTCGCCAAGCCCGGCGACCCGATCGAGGCCGGCGAGCCGCTGGCCCGCATCGGCTACAACGACGAGGCTCGGCTTCGGGCCGCCCTCGAGGTGCTCGAGACCGCCTGGGAGATCGTCGACGAGCCGCCCGAGGCGGCCCCCCTGGTGATCGAGGAGGTGCGATGAGCTACCCCGAGCTGCAGGCCGCCGCCGCAGCCGTCGCCGCCCAAACCGGACGCGACCGCCACCGGGTGGGGGCCGTCCTCGGCTCGGGTCTGAGCGCCTACGCCACTTCTCGCGAGGGGGCCACAGAGGTCGCCTACGACCGCATCCCCGGCTTCCCGGCGCCCAAGGTCGAAGGGCATGCCGGCAGCGTGTTCTCCGTCGACATGGACGGGGTGCCGGTGCTGTTGCTGGCCGGGCGGGTCCACACGTATGAGGGCTGGGCGATGGACGAGGTGGTGTTCGGGGTCCGCTGTGCAGTGATGAGCGGGTGCACGACCGTGCTCCTCACCAATGCAGCCGGGGGGATCGGCGCCCATCTCGCCCCCGGTGACCTGGTGACGATCAGCGACCACATCAACCTGACCGGGCGCAACCCGTTGGCCGGCCCCAACGACGATAGGATCGGGCCCCGGTTCCCCGACCTCACCGACCTGTACTCGCAAGAGCTGCGCCGGGTTGCGCAGGCGGTCGCCGCCGGGCTCGATGTCGAGCTGAAAGAGGGTGTATACGCCTGGCTGTTGGGGCCCAGCTACGAAACCCCGGCCGAGATACGCATGCTGGAGCGCCTGGGCGCCGATCTCGTGGGCATGTCCACGGTCCCTGAGGCGATCGCGGTCCGCCACATGGGGGCCCGAGTGCTCGGCATCTCGCTAGTCACCAACCTGGCCGCCGGGATCTCGGCCACGCCACTGTCCCACGAGGAGGTGCAGGAGACCGCAGCCGCAACCCGGGAACGCTTCAGCCGGCTCCTCGATCATCTCCTGCCCCGTCTGGCCGAGGAGGGCTGAGCCGGCCCTAACATCGCCGCTAGCCGCTGCGAGGAGGCCGATGAACATCGCCGTCTGCGTGAAGCAGATTCCCGACCCGGCAACTCCCTACGACCTCGACCCCGAGAGCCACTTCGTGGTGCGACCCGAGGATCAGATCCTCGACGACACCGACCGCTACGGCGTCGAGGTGGGACTCCAGCTGGCCGAAGCCGCCGAGGGCACGCTGACGGTTTACTCCATGTCCCCCTCCGGGTCGTTGCAGGGGATCCGTCAGGCGCTGGCCATGGGGGCCGACAAGGCGGTGATCGTCGACGACGAAGCGCTTCGGGGCTCGGCGGCCCTGGTGACGGCCCGGATCCTGGCAGCCGCCATCCGGCGAGACGGCTTCGACCTGGTGGTGGCCGGAACCGAGTCGACCGACGGGTACACCGGCGTCGTCCCTCAACAGATCGCCGAGCTGTTGGACGTCCCGGCCCTCACCTACGCCCGCAAAGTCGAGGCCTCCAACGGCAAGATCCGCATCGAGCAACAGACGGCCGGCGGCTACAACGTGATCGAATCGAGCCTGCCGGCCCTGGTGTCGGTGACGGCCGGGGCCGTCGAGCCCCGCTATCCCACCTTCAAGGGGATCATGGCCGCCAAGAACAAGCCGATCGACCGGCTCAGCGCCGCCGACCTGGGGTTCGAATCCGACCAGGTGGGTCCGGCCGGCTCGCTCCAGGAGATCACCGATGTGAGCCCGGTGCCGGCCCGCCAGGCGGGAGAGATCGTCGAGGACGACGGTGAAGGGCACGTCCGCATCGTCCAGCTCCTCGAAGAGGCCAAGGTGATCTGATGACACTGGCACAGGCATGGGTGTTCTCCGAGGAGGTGGCCGGCATGCCGGCCCCGATCTCGCTCGAGCTACTGACCAGGGCCCGCACCCTGGCCGAGCAGGTCTCGGTCGTCTACCTGGGGACCGGCTCCGACGAGGCGTTTGCCGAGCTGGGCCGCCACGGGGCCCAGCACGTCTACCACCTGACTCCCGATGACCACCTTCCGGCGGCATCGGCCGCCGCCGCCATCGAGGGTCTCGTCGCCGAGCACACCCCCGATGTGGTGCTCTTCGGCCTCACCTACACCGACCGCGACGTGGCCGGTCGGCTCAGCGCCCGGCTCGGTCGCCCCATCCTCTCGAACGCGGTAGCCATCGACGAGGAGGGCGGCGAAGTCACGGTGGGCAACGAGATCCTGGGAGGGACGGTCAAAGTGACCACCGCATCCCGCAGTGATCCACCGGCCCTGGTGGTGGTCCGCCCCAAGGCCTTTTCGGCAGAACCGGACGGTGAAGCGGTCCCTGCGGTCGTGCCGATCGACATGCCCGACGTCGGGCATGCCGGTTCGGCGACGATCTCCGAGCGGCACGAGGAGGAGGCGGTGGGCCCCAAGCTGGAGGAGGCCGACATCATCGTCTCCGCGGGACGGGGCCTGGGCACCGCCGACAAGTTCCCCATGATCGAGGAGCTGGCCGGTCTGCTCGGAGCGGCGACCGGAGCCACCCGGGCCGTGGTCGATGCCGGGTGGGTTCCCTACGCCCTCCAGGTGGGCCAGACCGGCAAGACCGTCAAGCCGAGCGTCTACATCGCCTGCGGCATCTCGGGGGCCATGCAGCACCTGGTCGGCATGAAGGACTCAGGCACGATCATCGCCATCAACAAGGATCCGGAGGCCCCCATATTCGCCGTGGCCGATCTCGGCATCGTCGGCGACGTCCACAACGTCGTTCCCAAGCTCATCGAAGCGCTGCAGGCCCGCACCTAGTCGGGAGGGCCGGGTCGGCTACGAGGTGGGCAGGGTGAGCAGCTGGCGCATCGTGCTCCGGCCCGTTCCCGGGCGGCGCGCCGCCGGAAGCCCGTGGGAGCGATAGGCCGCCAGGGGCGAGAAGATCGGAGGTGGATCGACCCGGCGAAGGCGAGGAAGGGGCTCGGGCAGGATCGTCGAGACCGTCAGGGCGGCCGTCGAAGCGCCGGCCACCAGAATCCACCCCTCTCGTCCCTCCAACACGCCGGCGGCCAATGCGACAACCGAGGCGACCAGGGCCATCCAGCCGATGCCGAGCAGCGCCCGTCGTGCGATCGTGGAGCGCCAATCACGACGCTCGAGCCGGGTCTGGCGCGCAGTCATAGAAGGCATATCGGACTCACGCACCGCCCGCTTGAGTGACCCTCTGCGCTCCCAGAGGAAGACCACCGGCTGCGGGGCCTCATCGCCCCACAGAAATGCCTCGAATGGCGAAACGTCCTCGGGTTCGTCGGCTCCCCGGACCGCGGGATGGGCAGGGAACCACTCGGCGCTCCCTGGGCGGCGTACCGGTCGGGCCGGCAGAGGGTGATTGCTGACTAGCCCCCAGTCACGACCACTCATCGAAGCGGTGTGGCGTCGGGCGATCCTGATGGGGAGCACGGAAGCGGCGAGGCCGCAGGGTGGGGAATCAGAGGCCGGCTACACAGGTCGGCGTAGCGGCCCGCTGATCGCCGCGGTCCGGACGATCGGCCCGACGCCCTCCGGATGCCTGAAAAGCGGCCGAGCGCCAAACGAGCTCGGGGGACTAGGACCGGCCGATCCCGATGGCGCCGGACGGAATCCCCTCACGGGACACTGCTCACGCTCCCGGCCCCGCCGGAAGGCCCGCTCCGGGGACGGAGCTAGTCGCGGGCGGCGACGACGAGGTCGGCCAGGGCCTCCAAGAGCCGTCGGATCTGGTCGCGATGGCGCTCGTCGGTCAGGTTGCCCGCCTCGTCGAACTTGGTCCACGCCCGGTCGATGAGCACTTCGGGGCGCCCCACCACCCTCAGGTCGTTGTGCCGGGCGATCTCCCGCAGGTGCAGCTGAGCCCGCACCGTTCCCAGGCGGCCGCCGGCGCCCATGATCGCAGTGGGTTTGCGGTTGATGGGGGCGTCCGCCTTCCCCCGCGACGCCCAGTCGATGGCGTTCTTGAGCACTCCGGGCACCGAGTAGTTGTACTCGGGGGTGGCGATGAGCAGCGCATCTGCATCACGAATCGAGTCCCGCAGCTCCTCGACTGCCGGGGGAAACCCCTCCTCGCGCTCCACGTCGGCGTCGTAGAAGGGGAGCTTGTCGAGCGGGGCGATCTCGATCGTCATCCCCGGCGGCGCCAGCTCGGCGGCGGCGCGCAGCGCCGCGGTGTTGTACGAGCCGCGTCGCAGGCTCCCGGAGATGCCGAGGACCCGGATGGGACGGGGAGTGGACATGATGCCGGTGCGAACCGGCTCCCCGTCCGAATTGTTCCCGACGGCCGGCTTCCCAGACCCCCCGGGGTGCCTCCTCCGGAAAGGGATCTCGAGTGCGCTGCCCGTTCCGCCGAAGGCGACCCGGCTGTCTGGAATCGCCCAGAGCCGAGGCCGGCCGGCTCCCTTACGTCGAACGATGCTGCAGGGGCGACGCAGCTTGCCGTCGGTAGTTTGGGGACACACCGACCATTACTCCGGCAGCGAATGCGTCTACCTGCGGTGGACTCTGATGTTGCCGCCCCCAATGGCGGCGCCGTCGTAGCTCGGCGGTCAGCCTCGCGCCGGCGATGGGCCCGCTGGCGACACGCACCGGAGCAGTCGCGCCGCACCGGAGCAGTCGCGCCGCACCGGAGCAGGAAGGCGTGACCGTCTCGCCGCAGACCTCACACGAGCGCGGCCACGCGCAGGTGTGCGATGCAGCCGGGGCGGGTCACGTCGACGCTGCCATCGTCGACTCGGCGGGACGACGGTGCGTCGTGGGGTGAGTTGCCCTGACGGTCGGTCGGCATTTGGAGCCACACATAGTGGTAGACTACTCTCAGTGGCAATTGCGGGCAGGGAGGAAGGTGAGATGCACAAGCGACGGGTGATTCTTCTACTGACTGTGGTCGTCCTTGCGGTGGCCGGGACAGGCGGGTTTGGAGTGGCCCAGCAACCGGCCACTTTCAACCCGGCTGAGGACTCGGCCTCGTGGGAAAATCCCCAGCCTCTATGCGAGCCTCCCGTCGTGTGCGACGGTCTCGGCACTCCAGATCTCATCTTCGGAGAACCGGCTCCCGGCAGCCAAAGCTCCTCGGTGAGTCTCC
>CAYFYE010000090.1:0-9940 GCA_964347285.1 uncultured Acidimicrobiia bacterium | reverse complement strand
CCTTCGGGAAACCTGCCACCCACAAAGGCGGTCATGCCCCCAAACCGAGCCCGCAGTCCGCTTGACGAGAGGAGTCGTGGATGATCGTCTACACCGACCCGTCCCACCGCCGGCACGATCCGGTGGAACTCCACCGCTTCGGCGGAAAGATGCTGCCACCGGCCGAGGTGGCCGAACGCGCTGAGCGCATTCTGAGAGGCCTCGGAGCAGTGGGAGGTTTCGAGCTGCGCCGGCCTCCCCCGGTCGACCGGGAGCTCCTGCTCACGGTTCACACCGAGCGATACCTCGCTTTCCTGGAGCATGCCCACGCCCGTTGGCGTGAGGTCACCGGGAGCCCGGAGGACGCCGAGGCCGTCGCCTACATCCGGCCGCTGCCGAACACGCCGTGGAGCGAGCCGGTGAGCGTCCTCGCCGAGATGGGCCGTTTCTCCAACGACGTCGATCCGATCCTGGCCGGAACCTGGGTGGCAGCGCGATCTGCGGCCTCGTGCGCCGCGGCCGCCGCCGAAGCGGTCATCGGCGGCGCGCCCGCCGCGTACGCCCTGTGCCGGCCCCCGGGACATCACGCCGCTCCCGAGGTGTACGGCGGCTACTGCTTCCTCAACAACGGCGCCATCGCCGCCAGCCGGCTGACGCTCGCCGGACGGCGGGTGGCGATCATCGACGTGGACACCCACCATGGCAACGGGACCCAGACCGTGTTCTGGGATCGCGGCGACGTGCTGACGGTTTCGATCCACGGTGATCCCAACGAGCATTTCCCGTTCTTCCTGGGGCACGTCGACGAGGTCGGCGCCGGGGAAGGAGACGGGGCCAATCGCAACTTTCCGCTCCCGACCGGGACCACCTGGCCGGCTTATTCGGAAGCACTCGAGGCTGCGGTCGCGACGGCCCACCGGTACGGCGCCGATACCCTCGTGGTGGCCTTGGGGGTCGACACCCACGTCGATCATGGAGTCCTCGCCCTCGAGCGAGATGATTACCCGCGGCTGGGAGCGGCTCTGGCCGGGCTCGGGCTTCCCACGGTCTTCGTCCAGGAGGGCGGCTACGAGCCCGGCGTCCTCGAACGCGATGTGCCCGCGGTGCTGACCGCGTTCGCCGCCGCGGTGTAGGCGGCTCGTCCTATAGGACCACAGCGTCCAGCCAATCGGTGAGGTGCCCCAGCGCTTCGGGCAGGCCGAGCGGGGTGTCGTTCCCATCGCCCCGCGCGTAGACGGCCCTCACCGCTCCCGGGGTGCTCGATCGGCCCTCCCCGGCGAGACGCTTCGTCAGTGCGGCCTTGACCCGGTCGAGCTGTCCCATCGTCGGCATCACCGTGACGGCTCCCGGTAACTGATCGAGAGCGCCCCGCAGTTTCATCGGGCCGTCGGGACCGCGCCTGGTCACCGGCAGGCCCTCCCCGATCCGCAGCGCGGCGTCGGCAAGGAACGATCGATGGGTGAGCCCGGGCGACACCCATGCGCCGATCGCCGCGTAGCGGTCACCCACCCGCCGAAGTGTGTTGGCAATGACGTCGACGAGGCGGTTGTGCATCTCCACGTAGGCAGCGCGTTCGTTGGGACCCCAGCGCCATTTGCCGTTACCGAGTTCGACCGCCGAGCAGTCGGCTCGCTCCGGCGATACCGACGTTCCCCGAGCCTCGAACAGCCCGGGATCGTCGTAGCTGGTGGCCGGGCTCTGCTCCCCCCGCCACTCGAAGATGTACGGATACGGAACCAACGCCAGTGGCTCGGAGATCACGATTCGATCGAGCGCCACCCCACCCTTGGTCAACGGGCCGATGTGGAGCAACGTCGGGTCCTCGTCGGCATCGAGGACCTCCAGCAAGGGAGCCGGGACCGGGTAGACGCCCTCCGGCTCCCATCCCGCCGCCAGGAGCGCCCCGTTGATGGCCCGGTGCTCCCGGCTGGTGTTGTACGGCTTGTACTTTGTGCATGGAAGGATGAGCGCAACCCGGCGGCCGCTATCGCTCGGCTCCCAGTCGTGTTCGAGGAACTCGAGCCACGCCTTCACCTTCGGGTGGTCGAGCGCGTCCAGGTTTGCCTGCGGCGAGTAGATGCACAAGGTGGGATCGAGTTCGAAAGGGGCGCGGATCTTGCGCTGCGACGCTTCGAGCCGATCGGCCGGATGAAGACTCACGCTCATTCCGGGTCCCTCACCCGCATCATCATCGAGGTTGGGTTGAAGTCGTTGCACGGGGTGAGGTCCTGGGGACATGCCGAGAGGAGCACCACGAGATCCTCGTGGGCCTCGAGCGTGATGGTGGCTCCCGCCTCGTGGGCTGCCCGATCAGTCACGACCGAGCCGTCGGGCTGGATGCGGTTGTGCATGAACACGTTCCACGCCATCTCGCCGTGGAGCTCGTAGTCCTCTCCCAGGAGCTGGCGAGCCTGTTCAAGGTTGCCGAGGCAGTGGCCGTGATGGGACAGCCCGTAGTCGTTGGCGTACCGCTCCTGATCGCAGCAAGGCACCACGATGTCGTGCTTCTCGACGTCGTCGCGCACGATGGTGAACACCGGGTTGCGGTGGTTCGAGAACACCTGGGAGCCCGTCGCCAGGGCCACCGAGGCGTTGCACGACACCGTGTGCGTGGGCGACATGTACTCGGAGGGATCGTTGCGAAACCAGGCGACGAGGTCGCCGACCTGATGGCCCTCGACGTCCACCACGTCGAGCAACTGCCCCTTCTTGATGTGGACGCCGCGTCCCTCCCGGGCCGGAACCAGAACCTCTTCTGCAGTCGAGTTCACAGTTGCTCCTCTCGTTCGTCCTCGATCTACACGTGCCCCGAGCCCGGAGGCGTCGGGATCTCCGGTGTCACCGTGACCGACCGAGCCGCCGCCGGGGTGTTACGGCTGCGCAGCGCTTTCACCTCGCCATCGATGAGGACGGCGCTGATGCCTGGAATGTCGCCGCGCCCCAGTGCCCCCCGAGCGTCATCGGCGAGAGCCCCCCACGGCGCGTCGCACACCACCAGGTCGGCCGGGCGGCCCACCTCGATCTTCCCCGACTCCAGCTCGTACACATCGGCAATGTTCCCCGATGCCCAGGCCCACGCCAGCTCCGGCTCGACGCCGGCCAGTGAGCTCAGCTCCGCCATGGTCTTGAGGATGGCCAATGGCATCACACCGGTGCCGGTGGGGGTATCCGAGCCGATGATTACCCGATCCTCGGCACCGTGCTCCCGGACCGCCTCGGTGATGTGAATGGCGCTTCGCAGATTGCCCGCCTGGACGATTTGCAGCACCAGATCGGTCTCGGTGACCAGGGTGATCAATCCGTCGTCGTCGAGCGAGGTCGGGCCCCCGTTGACATGGCCACACACGTCGGGGCGCAGCAACAGCAGATGCTCGACGCTGATCGGCTTCGACCCGGGAATCGAGGCACCGCCGGAGTGGCACATCACCTTGATTCCCGCTGCCTGGGCGCCTCGGACCTGGGGCAATCCGTCCGCGGGGTCTTCATAGTTGCCAAAGCCGAACTTGGCGAGCCACACGCCCTGCGCCGCGATCTCCGTGAAGTCCGCGTCGGTGAGGACCGGCTCGAGGACCACCGCTCCCCCGTGGACTTTCATGCCGTTGGGCCGGTACGTCTCCCACCAGTGGGCGGCCGCCACCGCGAGCGCCTTGACTCCGTCGCGATCTCGGGGGCGTCCCGGCGTGTGGATCTCGCCCGGTGATATGACCTGACAGATCCCTCCGTGCACGTAGGACGACAAGAACCCGACCGCGTTCTGGCGCGGGGTGAAATCGCCCATCACCACGTGGCAGTGGGAATCGATGAGGCCGGGGCCCACGGTCGCGCCGCCGACGTCGATCACCCGCTCGGCATCGCTCGGCGTCACCCCGCCGATCTTCGCCAACCGGCCGCCGTCGATGAGCAGCGACTCGGCTTCGGAAATCGGCGAGGCCAGGGCACCGGTGAGCAGCGTCCCGATGTTGACGACGGCTGTCGTCTTCGGCTCGAACATGTCGGCTCCTCGGTTTGGGGCGGCATCCCAACGCCCCGATTCCTAGCGCGGTTGCGCCTCCTGTGCTGCCGCCGCTGCCGGCGGATAGGTCTCATCGAACAAACCGGCTTTGAGGCCCTCGAGATAGGAAAGGACGTCGGCAGTGTCCGTGACGTCGACGTACTTCATGTGCAGGTCGAACAACGCGATCTTGTGCGACACCTCTCCACGGTCGAACACCGCCTCGTGGGGGATGGTGACGCGAAGGTCATAGGAGAGGGCATCCACCGCCGTGGCCCGCACACACCCGCTCGTGGTGCTCCCGGTGAGTATCAGGGAGTCGGCACCCATCTGGTTGAGGTGGCTCATGAGCGGCGTCCCGAAGAATGCCGACGGCTTGCGCTTCTCGATGAACAGGTCGTCAGGCAGCGGGGCCACCTCGGCGACGATCTCGTTTCCTTTGTGTCCCATGACGTCGACGTCGTCCTCGGCGCGATGGCTCTTCAGCGTCCACACCCCCAGGTCGAATCCGTCCTCGCGGCGCGGGTTGGTGGTGTAGATCACCGGAAGTCGCTTGCGGCGCGCCACCTCGAGAATCGACTGGATGGCGGGGAGACCCCGGGACCAGGCAATGCCGCCGCACGAGTAGCGCCACCGCTTGATCGACTCGAGGATCGGCTCGTCGCGGTCGCCGCAGAAGTTGTAGTTGACGTCGATGACCATCACCGCGGGCCGCTCGCCGTAGCCGGCGCGCCTGCCCCAGCCGGCGGCCTCGAAGACAGCCCGATCGGTATCGGTAATCACGTCGTCCCAGATCGCCACCGCTCAGCCTCCGATCGGTCCGGAGTACCGGGTGGTCTCGGGACTGAAACCGGGTCTGATGAAGTCGTCGGCCAGCCAGCGATCTGTGGGGGCGAGGCGAACGGGGCTGGTGAGCTGAGCCGGCGGCCCAGCCTCGCCAACGGTACGGGGCTGGTATTGCCCCCGTGGCTCGCCGACGGGACGCATCCCGGGGGAGTCGTCCGCCCATTCCGCCGTCACCCGACCCCGCATGATCGTCTTGATGGGCCATCCGGTGAAGGTGTGACCCTCCATGAGCGACCACCCCGCCCTGGTGTTGATGTGCTCTTTGCCGACCTCCACCTCCCGACCCAGGTCGACGATCACCATGTCGGCGTCGAAGCCCGGCAACAGCGACCCCTTCTTGCCCCACAGACCCGACGTCTTGGCCGGGTTCTCACACGAGACCTGGACCACCCGCTCCAGGCTGCATCGGTGCCCGTTGACGCCTTCGGAGAGCATCACAGGCAAGAACATCTCGACGCGGCTGAAGCCGGTCCGCAGATCCCAGATGTTCTCGTTGTACATCAGGTCGTAGTCCGTCGGCTCCCAGCCCACGACGTGGTCGGACCCGACGACGTCGACCACGCCATCGGCGAGGGCCACCCACAACGCCTCGATGTTGTCCCGGCGCCGGAGCGGAACATTGATGCGCCAGCCGTACTCCGGCTCGGCCCACAGCCATGGCGGTCCGGTCTGGGCGTACAGCTCCAGGCCCTCGGCGCGGGCCCGCAACACCTCCTCGAAGCTGAGTCTGGTGGTGCAGTGCTGCAGGTATAGCGGAACATGGCCCGGGGTCTGCATGGCAAGGTATGCGTAGGCGCGCACGTGTTGCGCCTCGAGGAAGTCGGGGGAGCGATCGGTCCACGCGCCGAAGTCGGTGCGTCCGGCGTCCCGCAGCCGATCCTCGAAGATCCGCCCGATCTCCCAGTTCTCGGGATGGATGTGGACGATGCCGGGGTACCCGAGCCGCCCCACCTCCTCCATCACCCGGTAGATGGTGCCGTCGTCGATCCCGGTGCCAAGACCCGCTCGGCGACTCGGCCAGTTGGTGTCGGCGTCGTCGGCCATGCCTTTCATGCTGCGGGTCTGCAGGTACAGCTTGTAGGAGGTAACGCCGTGCTCTTCGGCGTACTGTGGGATCTCGTCGGCCTGTTGGTCGGTCTCGAGCATGTAGGTGAAGTAGGCGTCGACGTGGCTGACGGTCTCGATGACCTCCTTGCCAGACGGAAAGGCGTCGTTGAACGAACCTACGTCTGCCTTGGCAACGACCTCCTTGAACGGCACCGTGCCGAGACGGGTGACGGGCGCCTGAATGCCCCAGGTGGTGACGCCGGCGCAGGCGGCCGCGCGGGACTCGGTAGTCATGTCATGGTCGAAGGGCACGTAGCAACCCGGATGGGCTTCGGAATCGACGATGCCGGGAAGGACGTAATGGCCCTTGGCGTCGATTGTCTCCGTGGATTCGGGGAGAAACTCATCGGGGGCGAGGAGGACCACCTTCCCGTCCTTGACGCCGACGCCGACGTCATGCCGGCCGTCGCCCAGCACAACCGTCCCGTTCACCACCTTCAGGTCGAGGGTCTCGCCCGCCATGAGTGTCTCCTCTCCCAGCACCACGAGATGCCATCGGGTAGGGTTGTCTCTTACAGAGAGACAGACTACCGAGGAGGCCGTGACGGCGGCAACTGGTGGCCACGCCACCCCAAACCGGAGGCCGTCGGTGCCGAGCATTCGTAAGGTCGTCACGATCGTCGAGGATGGCCTCACCGAAGCAGGCATCCCCGTCGACCCTCTGTATCGCAAGGTGGCCGCGGCCGCTGTGGTCTCCAACCCCTACGCCGGACGGTACTCCGAGGAGCTGGGCGAGATCCTTGACTTCAGCGTCGAGCTGGGCGATCTCCTCGCCCAGCGCCTCGTAGAGGCGATGGGGGTCCCCGTGGAGTCATACGGCAAGGCGAGCCTGGTGGGTATCAACGGCGAGGTCGAGCACGGCCACGCCTTCCTGACCACCCCCGCCGCCGACCGGTTCCGGGAGGCGGTGGGAGGGGGCAAGGCCTGGCTCCAGTCGACGGGCAAACGCGGTGTCCCCGGCACGGTCATCGACGTTCCACTCGCCTATAAGGACGCGTTGAAGGTGCGGTCCCACTACGACACGATCACGGTCAGCCTTCCCGATGCCCCTGAGCCCGACGAAGTGGTCGTCATCCTCGCCGCTGCCAGCCGGGGCCGACCCAACTTCCGTCTCGGAGGCCTCCGTCTCGAGGATGTGAAAGGTGAGAATGGGCTGGACTGACCACCCGCGACTGACAAGAGGCTCGCGTCGTCGGGCCGGAGGAGGAACGGATGCCGGACACCCTGTTGCCCGAGCCCAAGGCTGACTACGGCACGCTCAAGAACTACGTCGGAGGCAAGTGGCAGGAATCCACTGGACCACTCCGGGACGTGGTCAACCCCGCGACCGGTACGACCATCGCCCGGGTCCCCGACTCGACTCCGGACGAGGTCGCCGACACGGTGGCGATCGCCAAGGAGGCATTCCAGGAGTGGCGGCACACGTCGGTGGTGCAACGGACCCGGCCCTTCTTTCACCTCAAACATCTGCTCGAGGAGAACAAGGAAGACCTGGCACGCACGCTCGTCCAGGAGATGGGCAAAACCATCAAGGACGCCCGTGCCGAGATGTTGCGGGCCATCGAGGAAATCGAAGCCGCCTGCGCGATTCCCAGCACCACCCGCGGCTACCACCAGGAAAACATCGGGCCATCCCTCGACCTCAAGGTGACCTATGTGCCACGAGGCGTTTTCTTCATGGTGCCTTCGTTCAACTTCCCGGCAATGGTGCCGCTCGAATACCTGCCCTATGCGGTCGCCGCCGGTTGCACCTACATCAACAAGCCGTCGTCGCGGGTGCCGCTCACCCAGATGCGCATCTTCGAGTTGATCGACGAGTGCGGCTTCCCTCCCGGAGTGCTCAACCTCGTCAATGGCGGGTCCAACGTAGTGAACGCTCTCATGGAGCACCCCGACACCGAGGGCTTCTCCTTCGTCGGGTCGACGCCCGTCGGAGCAATGCTGTATGCCAAGGCTGCCTCGCTCGGCAAGCGGGGCCAAGCGGCAACCGGGGCCAAGAACCACTTCGTGGTCATGCCCGACACCGACCTCGACGCGGTAGTTGACGCGGCGCTCCTCTCGTTTTTCGGCGCCGGCGGCCAGCGCTGTCTGGCGGGATCGGTCCTGGTGCCGGTCGGCGAGGCGTACGAACCGCTACGGGACAAGTTCGTGGACGCGGCCTCGCGATGGAAACTCGGGTACGGGCTCGACGAGAGCGTCGACCTTGGCCCGGTGGTCACCCACCGCGACCGAGACCGCATCAACGGAATGATCGATAGGGCAGTGGACGAAGGTGCCGTACCCCTACTCGACGGCCGCAACCCCGACGTTCCCGACTGGCCCGACGGAGCCTTCGTCGGGCCGACCATCCTCGACGGCGTCGCTCCCGGCATGGAGATCGCTCAGGAAGAGGTGTTCGGGCCGGTGGCCTCGATCAGCCCGGCCGCAGACCTCGACGAGGCGATCTCGCTCATCGAGCAAAGCCGTTACGGCCATTCGGCGATGCTCTTTACGACGAGTGGACCTACCGCCCGGGAGTTCGAATCACGGGTACCGGTGGGCAACATCGGCATCAACGTCGGTGTGCCGGCGACTCAGGCGTGGGCGACGCTGGGCGGCCTAAAGGAATCGGGATACGGTGCCGTACATGGGCGTGGAGAGTCGTTCTTGTTCTTCACCGATCGCAAGATCGTCGCCCAGCGCTGGGAGTGAACGGCGGGACGCACCACAAGGGGTCCCTCTGTCCAGGGGAAGAACCGCAAACCCGGTGGGCGCCTCGATCTCGAAGACGCTCAGCCGCACGGGCACCGACCACACGACCGTGATCACGTCCCTCGAAAGGCCGGGCGAGACAAGCGGAAATGGTGAGGCAGCGGATGAGTATTCCGACGCTGGGCCTCGCAACCAGCGCCGACGGCCCGATCCCCGGGCGCCTGCGGGATCTCAGCATTACTGCTCATCAATGGGTGATCGGCGTGGGTCGTCGAGTTCGGTGCCGCGCCGCCAAGGGGTCAAGTGGCCCTAGTCGGACTCTCGGGGATCTGGTGACATGGCCATTGTGGATCCCCTACAGAGCGGGAGGTCGATCATGAAGACCGTCACAGCCCAGAAATCCCTTGATCGCACGGGTAAGACCATCACCACCTTCGTAGTGTTCGACGCCGCCACCGAGCTCCAGACGATGAACGAAGGCGAGGTGCTGGAGCTCCTCACCGACGACTTTGAACCGTTCAGGTGGGACATCTCCGCCTGGTGTCAGGCCACCGGACACGTGCTGCTTTCCTCCGAGAGGACTGCGAGGGGGCAGCAGTTCCTGATCGAGAAGGGAAGCCCGAAGGCCAAAGACACCAGATTGGCCATGATCATCTCCGACCATGGGCTCACGGAGCTGCTTTCGCCACTCGGGTTCGCCTTAGGCGCGGCTCTCGAGGGCATCGCGGTCTCCCTCTACTTCCAAGGTCCGGCAGTTCGGGTGCTTGCTGAAGGGTTCCGACCCAAGCTCAAGGGTTGGGCTCGCCCCTTCAGCCGGTTCGCCGCCTCCGGCATGACCAAGGCGGGACATATCCCGGCACAGGAGAAGCTCCGCCAGCTGCGCAGCCTCGGCGCCCACCTCTACGTGTGCGGAGGTTCCATGCAGCCCTTCAAGGTCAGCCGGGAGGACTTCATCTTCGATGACCTTCCCATTGTTGAGTACCTGACCTTTATGTCGATCATGGAGGAGGCCGACATCCACCTCTACGTCTAGGCCGGATCCGCGAAGGCAAGCGACGCCACCAGTCGGAAGTTCATCGCCCGTGGGCACCAGTCCGTGCCGGGACCGCTCTTCTACCAACTGGCCCGGGACATGTGCAGCTTCGATTACGACGTCTGCAAGAAAATGAAGTACATGGACGGCGACTCGGCGCCATCGAGGTCGGTGAAGCGGTGCACCTCCTGGAGGTGATCCAGGTTCACAAACCCACGGCCGTCGCATTGGGTAGCACCGAAGGCGAAGAGCAGTAGCGTGCCGGCCAGCATCCAGTGGTTGGTCGATCGCTG
>CAYFYE010000089.1:0-10018 GCA_964347285.1 uncultured Acidimicrobiia bacterium | reverse complement strand
TTTCACCGCCGTTTCGAACCCGGGGACCTCCGGGCCCGGGCGCTGGTGGCCGACGGCGAGCTGGGTGCTCCCTACCTGATCCGCACTGCCAGTCATGATCCCGAGCCGCCGCCGCCCTCCTTCATCCGGGCCTCCGGCGGCATCTTTCGCGACTTCATGATTCACGACATCGATGCCATGCACTTCGTGACCGGCCAGGACGTGGAAGAGGTCTACGCCGACGGGTCGATCCTGGCTTCCGACGTATTCGAGGGCACCGGCGACGTCGACACGGCCGTCGCCTCCTTCAGGCTCAGTGAGGGAACGCTGGGCATCGCCTCTGCATCCCGCCACGATCCGAGGGGTTACGACATCAGGATGGAGCTGTTCGGCGCCAAGGACAGCGTGGTGGTCGGCTGGGACGACCGCACCCCCTTGCGTTCCCTCGAGGCCGGCGTGCCCGAGCCTCGTGGTCCCGCCTATCCGGATTTCCTGGGCCGCTTCGCCGATGCCTATCGCCGGGAACTCGGCGTGTTCATGGAGGTAGCGGCCGGCCGGGCCGCCAACCCCTGTCCACCCGAAGGAGCCCGCGCCGCAATGGCGGTGGCGGTGGCCTGTGACCTCTCCCGTGCCGAGCACCGTCCGGTCGCAGTGCGCGAGGTCGGATGAGCACGCTTCTGGAGCGCATCGCCGGCGCCCCCATCACTTGGGGAGTGTGCGAGGTCCCCGGCTGGGGCCACCAGATGGGACCGGAGCGGGTCCTCGCCGAGATCTCCTCGGTGGGGATGCGGGCCACCGAACTGGGGCCCGACGGCTTCCTGCCCGCCGATCCCGGTGAGCTGGCCACGCTGCTGGCGGCGCACCGCCTGGAGCTGGTGGCCGGCTTCGTCCCGGCCGTCCTCCACGACGAGGAACGCCTCGGCGCTTCCCTCGACTACGTCCGGCGGGCGGCGGCCACCCTCGGGGGATGCGGCGCGACCGTACTGGTGCTGGCCGCCGACTCTGCGGCCGAAGGCTACGAAGCGGCCGCCGATCTCGATGACTCTAAATGGAGCACGCTCGTCGCCGGCATCGCCGCGGTCGAGGACATCGCCGGTTCCCACGGCCTGACCGTGGCCCTCCATCCCCACTACGGAACGGTCATCGAGCAGCCCCACCACATCGCCCGCTTGCTGGAGGCGTCACCGGTCGGGGTGTGCATCGATACCGGGCACGTGATGGTCGGCGGCGGCGACCCCGTCGACATCACCCGCATGGCCGCCGATCGAGTGCGCCACGTCCATCTCAAAGACGTCGACGCCGAGATGGCGGCCCGGGTGCGGGCCGGAGCGATCGGATACCGGGACGCCGTCGCCGAAGGAATGTACCGGCCTCTCGGTAACGGCCGGGCCGGCATCGCTGAAGTGGTCACGCTGCTCGAGGATGCCGGGTACGACGGCTGGTACGTGCTCGAGCAGGACGCCGTCCTCGGCGCCGAACCGGCCCCCGGGGCCGGGCCCATCGCCGCGGCGGCCCGCAGCGTGGAGTTCTTGAAAGGACTGGCGGCCGCATGAGGCGGTCGCCATGCACACCATCGCCACCCGGTCTAGGGTGGTGAGCCGTCCCCACGGGGGACTGGGCAACGAGAGGAGGAAATCGGATGAGAAGAAGAGGGGCGTTCTTCGCTCTGTTGATGGCCCTCGTGCTGGTGGCTGCCGCCTGCGGCGACACCGCCGGCGACACCACCGAGGCGGCCCCCGAAGAGACCGAGGCCGCCGCCGAAACCACCGCACCGAGCGGAGCGGTCACTCAGCGTGATTTGCGCTTCGTGATCGTCTCGCACGGCCAGGCCTCCGACCCGTTCTGGTCGGTCGCCGAGCGCGGGGTCCAGGATGCGGCCACCGACATGGGAGTGACCGTCGAGTACCAGGCCCCGGGCACCTTCGACATGGTGGAGATGTCGTCACTGATCGATGCCGCCGTCGCCTCTGCGCCCGACGGACTGGTCGTGACGATTCCGGACGCCGACGCGCTCGGCGACTCCATTCGCAACGCGGTCGACTCCGGCATCCCGGTGATCTCGATGAACTCGGGCAGCGACGTGTTCAAGGACCTGGGCGTCCTCATCCACGTCGGCCAGACCGAGTACGAGGCCGGCCTGGGCGCCGGCGAGCGCATGGCTGCGGAAGGCGTCACCGACGCCATCTGCATCAACCAGGAGGTCGGCAACGTCGCCCTCGACCTGCGCTGCCAGGGCTTCGAAGACGGGCTCGGCGGGAACGTCGAGGTCATCCCGGTCGACCTGGCCGACCCGACCGGCGCGCAGGAAACCGCCCGGGGTGCGCTCGAGGCCAGCCCGGACGTCAACGGCATCCTCACCCTGGGTCCGACCGGCGCCACCCCGACGCTGTCGGCGCTCGAGGAGCTCGGGATGCTCGGCACCATCGCCTTCGGGACGTTCGACCTGTCGCCCGAGGTCCTGCGAGCGATCGACGACGGCGACATGCTGTTCGCCATCGACCAGCAGCAGTACCTGCAGGGCTACCTGCCCATCGTCTTCCTGACCAAGTTCACGGAGACGCTGGCACTGCCCGGAGGCGGCGGGGTGATCCTCACCGGTCCCGGCTTCGTGGACGCCTCCACGGCCGCGTCCGTCATCTCGCTCTCCGAAGAGGGCGTTCGGTAGCAGACAAAACGCTTGGGGCCCGCTCCTGCGGGCCCCAAGCTCATTCTCTAGGCTGTAGCGCCACCGGGCGAAGGAGAGCAGAAGGTGACCGCCACAACCACCGACGAGCGAGTCCGCACGGTCAGCATCTGGCGAAGGATGCTGGGGCGGCCCGAGTTCGGCGCAGTGGTGGCCACCGTGATCGTCTGGGTCTTCTTCGCGATCCTCGGGATCTTCCGGGACACGACCTTCGTCGGCATGGAGACGACGGTCACCATCCTCAACCGGGCCGCCCCCCTCGGCATCCTGGCGGTGGCGGTCGCCCTGCTCATGATCGGCGGCGAGTTCGACCTCTCGGTCGGCTCCACCATCGGCTTCTCCGGCATGGCGATCATGCTCGGCGTCCTCGACTCTGCGCAGGGCGGATTCGGATGGCCGCTGTGGCTGGCCCTGGTGGTTGCCCTGGTGCTGGCGCTGGCGATCGGGTTCTTCAACGGCACCTTGGTGGTCACCACCGGCTTGCCGTCGTTCATCGTCACCCTGGGCTCGCTGTTCATCTTCCGGGGGCTCACCATCGCCATCACCCGGTTGCGAACCGGCCGGACCCAGCTCGGCGACCTCGATCAGGTCGACGGCTACGACTTCTTCGACTTCTTCTTGTCCAGCGACCTCACCTGGCTGGAGAACATCCACGACGCCTTAGGTGGCCTGCGGGTCGACATCCTGTGGTGGGTCGGGCTCACGATCCTGGCCACCTGGGTGCTGCTGCGCACCACCGCCGGAAACTGGATCTTCGGCTCGGGCGGTGACGCCAACGCGGCCCGCAACGTCGGCGTCCCGGTGACCCGGGTGAAGATCGCCCTGTTCATGACCACCGCCTCGGCCGCCTGGCTGGTGGCCGCCCTCCAGGCGATGCGGTTCACCGGATCAGACACCCTGCGGGGAACGCTGCAGGAGTTCAACGCGATCATTGCGGTGGTCATCGGTGGCACCCTCCTCACCGGAGGCTACGGCTCGGCCATCGGCGCCTTCTTCGGCGCCCTCATCTTCGCCATGGTCCAGCAGGGCATCGTCATCAGCAAGTTCGACGGCGACTGGTTCCGGGTGGTCGTCGGACTGGTGATCGTGGCGGCGGTCATCGCCAACAACTACGTCCGACAGAAAGCAGCGGAGGCCTGACGTGACTACTACCGCAACCGAGGCACCCATTCTCGAGATCAGGAACGTCTCCAAGTTCTTCGGGAGCGTGGTCGCCCTACAAGACGTCTCCGCCTTCGTGCGAGCCGGCGAGGTGACCTGTCTGCTGGGCGACAACGGCGCCGGCAAGTCGACGCTGATCAAGGTCCTGTCCGGCGTGCACAAGCCGTCGGAGGGCGAGTACTTCTTCAAGGGTAAGAAAATGAGGTTCGACTCCCCCCGCGAGGCCCTCGAGCTGGGCATCGCCACCGTGTATCAGGATTTGGCGATGATCCCGCTGATGAGCGTCTGGCGGAACTTCTTCCTCGGCTCCGAGCCGACCAAAGGGTTCGGTCCGTGGCGCCGGTTGCAGGTCGACTTCTGCAAGGACACCACCCGCCAGGAAATGGCCAAGATGGGCATCGACATCCGCGACCCCGACCAGCCGGTCGGCACCCTCTCCGGCGGCGAGCGCCAGTCGGTGGCGATCGCCCGGGCCGTCTATTTCGGCGCCGAGGTGCTCATCCTCGACGAGCCCACCGCCGCCCTCGGCGTCAAGCAGGCCGGCACCGTGCTCAAGTACATCGTTCAGGCCAAGAACCGGGGCATCGGGGTGATCTTCATCACCCACAACCCGCATCACGCCTACCCGGTGGGTGACCACTTCGTCATCCTCCGCCGGGGCCAGATCTACGGCGACTACACCAAAGACGAGATCCCGCTCGAGCAGCTCGTGCAGATGATGGCCGGAGGAGAGGACCTCACCTCGCTCCAGCACGAGCTGGAGCAGGCCGCCGCCGGCGAAGAGGCGGTCGCCAAAGACCTCACCGAGATGGCCCACGGCTTCGAAGAGGAAGTCCACAAGCTCGAGGGCGAACACCAGGGAGAGTGAGCCGGCCCTCCGGCGCCACCTCGCGCCAACGTGCCCGCCTGCGACTGGCCGTCATCGCGCTTCGGCGAACGGTCGGCCGCCGCACCGGCCTACTCCCCTCGAGCCCAGCGCCGGACCACCGCCTCGGCCTCGTCGGACAGGCGCAGCTGCAGGTTGGCGGTGCGCCGGCCGAGCACGACCTCCACCGCCGCTTCGGCGAACTGTTCGGACGGCGTCTGCTCCCACGTGGGAGCGACGAACCACTCGGTGTCGGGCGCCAGGCCCTGAGCGGCTAGGAAGTCGGATCGGAGCTCGGCGTGGCGGGGGCAGCTGAACTCGACGTGGTGGGCGAACTCGTGCACCAGCGAGTTCTGCAGCTGGGGAGCGGTGCCCGGCACCCGCACCAGCACCGCCCGCTCCTCGGGCTGGTATTCGGCGCGCCCTCCCAGCTCGCCGAATGTGGCCAGCAGGGTCAACGAGTCGAAGCAGTCGGTCCGGCCGGCGAACACCTCGGTGAACTGATCCCACGTGTCGCCGGCCAGTTCCCGCAGGTCCTGGGGCACGGAGTCCTCGAAGCGAAGCTCGGGGGTGCCCGAGCCGCCGCACGCCGCCGCCACGAGGGCGGCGGCGATGAACAGAGCCGGCCGCTGACTTGCCATGTCGAGCGCCGAGCGTACTGTGAGCCGGCGCCCATGGTGAGGGAAGGCCGATGATCTCAGCCCTGCACCGCCCGGCCGGGTCGGCCCGGTCCGGGGAGGATCCCCTGCTGATCACCCCCGAATCGGCCGGGTGGTCCTATTGCGGGCTGCGGGTGATCCACCTGGAACCGGGTGGAGCGCGCACCCTCGCCACCGGCGAGGACGAGTTGGCGGTGTTGCCGCTCATCGGCGGGTGCACGGTGCAGGTGAACGGCACGACCTTCGAGCTCGAAGGACGCTCGGGCGTCTTCGACCGGGTCACCGACTTCGCCTACGTGCCCCTCGGGTCGGAGGTCACCATCCGCAGCCGATCCGGCGGCGAGTTCGCCCTGCCCACCGCCCGGGCCCGGCGCCGGCTCGAGGCCCACCATGTGCCCGCCGAGGAGGTGCTCGTCGAGGTGCGCGGGGCGGGGCGGGCCACCCGCCAGGTCAACAACTTCATGAGCGTGGACGCCTTCGCAGCCGACAGCCTGATTGCCGTCGAGGTGCTGACTCCGGGCAGCAACATCTCCTCCTACCCGCCCCACAAGCACGACGAGAAGTCCGCCCTCGAGCTGCCTCTCGAGGAGATCTACTACTACCGGATCGCCGGCCCCGCCGGATTCGGGATCCACCGGACCTACGCGGCCGACGGGGAGTTCGACGAGACGGTCACCGTGGGCGACGGGGACGTCTTCTTGATCCCCAGGGGCTATCACGGTCCGTGCCTGGCTCCGCCCGAGTTCGACATGTACTACCTCAATGTGATGGCCGGCCCCGAGCGGGGGTGGCGGTTCACCGACGATCCCGCCTACGCCTGGATTCGTGAGAGTTGGGAAGAGATCGCGCCGGATCCCCGGTTGCCGATGACCAGCGCCGCCGGCCCGACGGCGGCTTCGAGCTGAGAGGAGGAACATGTACGACATCACCGTGTTCGTGGGCAGTGACAAGGAACCGCCCCGGAGGTGTGGAGGACGCTCGCCGACACCGGCATCAACGTGGAGGGAGGAACGTCGTTCTTCCGTGAGGGCCACCGGGTCGTCCACGTGGCCGTCGAGGATCCGGCCCCGGCGGTAGCGCCGCTGCGGGGAGCCGGCCTCCTGGTCGCCGATGCCCAGGAGGTGATCGCCATGACCGTCGAGGACCGGCCCGGAGCAGCCGCCGAGATCACTGAGAAGCTGGCCGAGGCCGGGCTGTCGGCTTACTTCATGTACCTGGGCACCAACACCCGGATCATCATCGGCGTCGACGACCTCGCCGCGGGCCGGGCCGCCCTGGGAACCTGACCGCTCGCCGGGCCGCCCCGGCCGGGGAGGTGTCCCGGGGCCCAGGTGAATCCGGTCCAGGGTCCAGCGATAGGCCGAGGCCGGGAACCGATCGCTCAGTCGGCAGATCGGACGGGAAGCCCGGCCGCCTTCCAGGCCCGAAAGCCTCCCTCGAGGTGGGCGGCCCGGGAGAAGCCCATGTACGCCAGGTTCCCGGCGGCCAGAATCGACGAGTATCCGTCGTTGCACACGATGATGAGCCGGGCCCGGTAGTCGGCAATGGCCGGGTCGCGGTGTTCGGAGTTCGGGTCGGCCCTCCACTCCAGCACGGTGCGGGGATGGTGGACCGATTCGGGGATGACGCCTTCCCGCCTCCGGTCTTCCGCACAACGGGTGTCGACGACGATGGCGCCGGCCTTGATCTCGGCGCGGGCCTGCTCCGGCGTGAGCCGGTCGATACGCGCCGCAGCGGCTGCCACCAGATCGTCTACCGAGCGGGTGTCGATGTTCCCTCCTGGGCGCTGCCCGTACCGTACCCGGCGGCCAAACCACGTGGCGCCGGGCCTCCGGGAGGATCTCGGTAGGGTGGCCGACAGCGCCATCGGAGCTTCCATGTCCCGCCGGTTGATCTGGGCCGACGCGGTGCGTACCCCGGTCGGCCTCGTTGGTGACGCAGTCCTGATCGAGGACCGCTCCGTTGCTGCGGTGGGACGGGCCGCCGATCTCCGTGCCGACGGCACCGCAGAGTTCGGCTATCCGGGTGCGGTCATCGTCCCCGGCCTGCGCGACGCCCATTTCCACCCGGTCACCTACGCCGCCGCTCTGGCCCGGCCCTCGTTGAAGAGCGCAGCCGACTTCGACGAGATCGGCGAGCGTCTGCGAGACGCCGCCGACCGTCTCCCCGCCGGCGCCCCACTGATCGCGTTTCGCCTCGACGATGAATCGCTCGCCGAGGGCCGCCTCCCCACCCGTGGCGACCTCGACCGGCTGCTCGGTCGGCGTCCCATCCTCCTCCACCGCTACTGCGGTCATGTGGCGGTGGCCAGCACCGCCGCCCTCGACCTGGCCGGCCTCTCCCCCGACGCTCCGGACCCTCCCGGCGGTTCCCTCGACCGGGATGACAGCGGTGCTCCCACCGGGGTGCTGCGGGAGACCGCCGTGGAACTGGTGGCCGCCCCTCTCGCCGGCAGCGCCGGTCCGCAGCCGACCACCGAACAGATCGTGACCGCCTTGGCCGGCCTGGCCGGGCTCGGCCTGACCGGTATCGGCGCCATCTTGGACTGCGCCGAGGGCGGCTGGGCCGGCGCCGGCGACGAGATCGCCCTGATGTCCCGGGCGGCCGCCGACCTCCCCATCCGCGTCGACGCCCTGGTGGTGGCCCGAACGCCGAGTCACCTCGAGGAGGCCGCCGAGCGGATTTCCTCGGCGGGAAGCCCCCGTCTCCGGTTTCTGGGCCTCAAAGCGTTCGGTGACGGGAGCCTCGGCGGCCACACCGCCGCCCTGCGGGATCCGTTCTCCGACCGCCAAGGAGAGTCGGGCACCCTTCGCCTCGACCCGGAGTGGGCCGCCAGCCTGGCGAAGCGCGCCCTGGAGATCGGCGAGAGGGTGGCCGTTCACGCCATCGGCGACCTCGCCAACTCGGCCGTCCTCGACCTCTTCGAGCGGCTCATCTCCGCCGGGACCGATCCCGCCGGGCTCCGGGTCGAGCACGCCTCGGTCCTGGGCCGGACCGAGATCGAACGGTTCGCCGACCTGGGCGTCACCGCCTCGGTGCAGCCCGCCTTCCTCGCCTCGGAGACCGGGTGGCTGGAGAAGCGGCTCGGGCCGGACCGGCTGCGGACCACCTATCCCTTCCGCACCCTGCTCGAGCGGGGGGTACCGCTGGCCGGAGGCTCGGACTGCCCGGTCGAGCCGCCCCACCCGCTGTGGGGCATGGCGGCGGCCCGGGACCGGTCCGGCCTGGTGCCCGAGGAGGGCCTCGGTGGCGCCCAGGCCCTGTCCCTGTTCACCGACGGAGCGGCCCGGGCCCTGGCCCAGCCCGAGCCGCTGCGCCCCGGAGCACCGGCCGACCTCACCGTCCTCGATGGCGACCCCGTCGAGGCCGGCGCCGACGAGCTGCGCCAAACCACCGTGGTCGCCACCTGGGTCGACGGAGCGCCGGTCGCCGTGCCCGACGATGCTGTGGTCTGGGAAGACTGATGAGCCTCTTCGACGACGCCGTCCGATGGATCCACCTCATCGCCGCCGCCACGTGGGTGGGAGGGTTGATCACCGTCGCGGCGCTGGTGCCGGCGCTGCGGCGAGCCGGAGTGGAGCGGGAGGCGCTCCAAGCGATGGCGCGGCAGTTCGGAGCGGTGCTGTGGACGGCCATGGGGTTCTCGGTCGTCACCGGCATCATCCAGGTCTCCCGCCTCGACGTGGCGCTCTCCGACGACACCGCGTTCGCCTTCCGCCTGTTCATCAAGCTGCTGCTGGTGGGCACGGCCGTTGCGCTGGCCCTGCTCCACCAGATGACCGCCGCCGGGACGACTCCCGCCCGGCGCGGCGCCATTCAGGGGGCCATCCTGGTGGTGAGCCTGGGGGTCGTCGCCGCGGCGGTGTCGCTGTGACGACTTTGGACTCGCCCAGCGAGTAGCGTTGCCCAAACGAGCGGGAGCAGGGCCGATGGAGCTGATCCCCTGGAAGGGCCGCCTGGGGCCGTTCGAGCTCAAGGTCAGCGAAACGACATTCCGTCCCACCACGATCACGACGCTGCTGGCCGAGTCCCTCGAGGTCGGCGAGGGCGACGTGGTCATCGACGTCGGCAGCGGAAGCGGCATTCTTGCCATCATCGCCGCCAAGCTGGGAGCCTCCCGGGTGCTGGCCACCGACACCGCACCCGACGTCGAAGAAGTGGGCGGCCAGAACGCCCGGGACCACGGGGTCGAGGACCGGATCACGTTCCTGCGGGGCGACCTCTTCGGGCCCATACCCGACGACGTGCAGGCCGATGTGATCATCGGCGACGTGTCGGGCATCCCCGATCCCCTGGCCGCCGAGAGCGGCTGGTTCCCGACCAAGCAGGGCGGCGGTCCCCGGGGCAGCGAGCTCCCCATCCGCATGCTCGAAGAGGCCCGCCGCTGGCTGCGCCCGGCCGGGAGGCTTCTCCTCCCCACCGGATCCCTCCAGGACGAGGCGGCGGTCCTGCGGGCCGCCCGTGCCCTCTACGGGCGGCTGCGCAAGCTCACCGAGCGGATGATCCCCCTCCCCGCCAAGCTGGCGGAGAGCTCGGTCGTGCAGCGACTGGTCGGCGACGGCATCGTTCGGCTCACCCCACGCGGCTCCCGCTTCCTGTGGGAGGCCCGGGTGTGGGAGCTGGAGCCGCAGTAGTCGCGCCGGTCTTTGTTCGGGCGTTCCGGCCCGAGAC
>CAYFYE010000088.1:0-10433 GCA_964347285.1 uncultured Acidimicrobiia bacterium | reverse complement strand
CCCCCGACGGCAATCACACATTGAAGGTCGTCGGCATCCAGCCCTACGAGCTGGCAGAGGGACCGGAACAGTGGGACGAGCTGATGCCGGAGGTGGCCACCGCCAACCTGGCTCATCTCCGCAGCTATGCCCCCAACGTCACCGACGACACGATCCTGGCCTCGGCGCTGAAGAGCCCGCTCGACCTCGAGCGAATGAACGCCCACAACTGGCACGGCTCGTGCCACGGCGGTGACATGAGCCCCGATCAGTCGGGGGCGCTCCGGCCGGCGGCCGGCTGGGCGGAGCACCGCACCCCGGTGCCCGGCCTCTACCAGACGGGGGCGACCACCCACCCCGGCGGATCGGTCTCGGCGGGCCCCGGCCGCAACGCCGCCCAGGTCCTGTTGGCGGACCTCGGATCCAGTCTGGAAGCGGCGATCGGATGAACGACTCATGAGGAGGATGTGGTGACGACTCTCGATCCGGAGAATGTGACCATCACCGAGCCGGTCGCCGGCTCCGACTACCCGGTCGACCTGATGTATGTCGAGACGTGGGACGGCCTCTACGCCCCCATCGGCATGCGCAAGCCTGCCGGCCCGGGCCCGTTCCCGGTCGTGCTGCTGGCGTCGGGGAACGGCGGCGGGGGCATGGCATGGGTTCGCGATGCGGTCGCCAACCGGGGCTACATCATGGAGCGCCTGCTCGAGGCCGGCTTCGCCTGCGCCTGGCTCCGCTACCGCAGCGAAGTGGAGCTCGGCTACCACGAGGGTGGGAAGCTGGTGCGCGACATCCGGCAGGGGCGGGACCTCTTCAACCGGTCGCCCCTGGAGTACGAGGACGAGATCGCCATCATCGACTACGTCAAGGCCCTTCCCTGGATCGACCCGGAAAGGGTCGGCATGATCGGGATGAGTCACGGCGGCGAGATGGTGCTCAAGATCACCTCGGAGTACGACGGCGCTGCCGTCGCTGTGGCCAGCGAGCCGGCCGCCCACGAGTTCCTGGCGCTCACCCCCGACGACACCGTGACCGTCGACGCCGAGACCCGGCTTCGCAACATCGAGCAGATGCAGATGGCCGAGGTCGAAAAGGTGCGCCGCCGCATCGACGAGAACGTGGCCGCCGAGCGCATCGCCACGATCGACACTCCGATCCTGGTCATGGGCCGCGAGACCGATCACCTCCAGGGGATCTTCCGCTGCACCTACGACCTGCTCGCCGAGGCCGGCAAGGAGGTGGATTGGGTGTCCTACGACCACCCCCTGCACGGCTACATCTACCCCGTGCGGGGGGCCGACGGCGAGTACGAGGTCGACGACGTCCAGCAGGAAGCCATCGGCGGCGTGATCGCCTATGTGGCCCGCCATATCGGAGACTGACTGCCGGCCGACCTACTTCTCGTCCTCACTGTAAGACCGACCACAGCAGTCGCACCGAGGTGGCACCCAGCACGGCGAGGACGGTGATCTCGAAGGCACAATGTGAGAGCCGGGTGCCCACCCGCATGGCGAACGCCAGCACTACCACGACGGAACGCGGGCCAGGATGGCGGCGGCGACACGTTCGCTGGTGTAGACGTCCAGCGCCGTCATCGGTACGACCTGCACAACTCCCAGCACCCAGAAGGGCACGGTCGCCGCGAAGATGAAGCCGACCCCGGGCCGACGCCGGCTGTGCATGTAGGCGGCGATCACCGGAGCCGAGACCCGTCGCCCCCAGCAGTGTTTCCCACCGACGAAGCCCTCATAGTGCCAGTTCCTGCTCCGCGATCGGATGAACGGCGGCTCGGCGTGGGCCACCGGTTGTCACGGGCCATCACCCGTCAATCCGCTGCCATGTTTTCGATCGGGGTACCTTGAAGATGCCGATCCATGGCCCGGCCAGAATCTTGCAGGCTGGCGCCGCGCCGGCAGACCGCTCACCGGCTGAAGCCGGCCCAGCCGGGCAGCTCAGATGCCTGCCTGATCCAACGCGCCAAGAGCTCCTCGTCGAGCTGGTCGTCCTCGTAGATATGGAAGTAGCGCGTACCTTCGTTCTTGGACTCGACGGGGGGGGCAGGACGCAGCGACGTGCCGCTGAAGAAAGCCACCTTGACGTACTTCGTGAGGCAATGGAAGTTGAGGAACCAGCCCCGGCCCTCGGTGCCATAGAAGGGTGAGTTCCACCTCACGGCCTTGCGGACGTTGGGCACGTTGTGCACGATGAGCGTGTCGAGGTAGCGCCCGACGTCGCGTTTCCATCCCGGCATGGCCTCGATGTAGGCCTGCACGGGGGCGTCGCCATCGCCCTTCGCTATCTGCGGGTTGCCGCCTGCGAGGAGGGTCGGCTTCGCGCCGGCCTTCTCGTCGACCTTCGCCGGCGTCTTGGGCGTCTTGTTGGCCATCAGGTCCTCCTCCGTACCAAAACTAGAACCTGTGGCGAAGCCAGGTCCTTTCTGGAGCTGTCCGGTCAGGTTCAGGGCCTTCGGCCTCTGCCGTGCTCAAGGGAGTCGAGGCACGATGAAGGATCCGTGCCCGTGGCGCCAATAGTCGTCGACAGCGCAGAGTACATCGTCTCGCCTTCCGGAATCGAGCCTAGGTCCACACCGTGCGCAGCGACCCGGTCGTGCGCATCACCAGGGCCACACCGAGTGATCCGATGCGCGGTGTCGGCCGACCTGGCCGGTAGCCGACCGGAGTCGGTTCACTCTTCGCGCTCGCCATCTCGCTTGCGGTCTCCGAGCGTCGCAGCAAGACCGGCGGCGAGCGCATCGAGTTCGGTGTCACTGAGCCGGGCCTCCGGGTGCATGAAGAGGTATTGCCGAGGTGGCATCGACCGGTCACGCACGGTCTCGGCCGCCTCGTCTCCTTCATGCTCGAGATGCCACTCCGAGAAGTTCAACTTGTCCCGTCCCCCGTCGACATCTCGCTGAACCGCCCAAGACACGGGCGCGATGTTCGAGTACCACGGCCACACGGTCTCGTTGCTGTGACAATCGAAGCAAGCCCGCACCGCCAGGTCACGGGTCTGGGCGGCATCCCACGACCGCTCGACCACGACGAGTGGATTCGTGGATCCCGGCCGTAGGGAACGAGCTGAATGAGAATGAGCAACCCCGCCAGACCCAACAGTCCGCGACGTAGCCAGGCCATACGCAGGTGACCCTCTTCTCCCGAAGTGAGATCGAGGGCTACCTCGAGGAGCCGAACGAGCCGGGCTACCAGAACCCCTATCGGATCTGGCGGCCGTTCACGTAGCCCAGCCCTCCCTGGCGACCGGACCGGTGGCGCGGGACGCCGCACCGCCGCTCGAGTGCCAACGGGTGCCTCCGCCCACATGAGCGCACCGCGGGTCGTAGTCTCAGAACGTATGTCGAGGAGGTGGCCATGCGCATGTCGACCCTGGAGCTGACCGAGGAGCAGCGCCTGCTGGCCCAGACGGCCCGGCAGTTCACCAATGAGATCGTCATCCCCTGGGTGCAGGACAACCGCGACCGGGAGTGGCTGGCGCCACCGGAGGAGCGGGTGCCCTACGAGCTCCTCGAAGCCGTCGATGCCCTCGGGCTGCGCACGCTCGGCGTACCCGAGCAATACGGAGGCATCGAGGTCGAGCACCAGGCGCTGACCTTTGCGATCCTCGCCGAAGAGCTGGCTCGCGGCGACTCCGGCTTCACCGACAGCCTCGCTCAGATCTGGAAGGTCTCTGTGTTGTTGAGCAACTGCGCTCCCGAGCACCTCCAGGACGAATGGTTCCCCCGGATCGTGGAGGACTCAGGATTCCTCCTCGCCCATGCATTGACCGAGCCTCGCGGCGCCTCCGACCGCTGGCTTCCCTACAACGCCCCCGAGGCCGCAATGCACACCAAGGCCAAGCGAGACGGTGACGAGTGGGTGCTCAACGGACAGAAGCAGTTCATCACGAACGGATACGACGCCAAGCTCTACGTCATCTACGCCAACACCGATCCGACCAAGGGCATCCGGGATGGGACGAGCAGCTTCCTGATTCCCCGGGGTACTCCCGGATTCACCGTCGGGCGCGTCCACGAGAAGTTCGGCTCACGCTTCATGAACCAGGCGGAGCTCATCTTCGACGACTGCCGGATCCCCGCCGATCATCTGCTCGTCGAGGGAGAGGCACTCGGCAAGGCGGGCGTGTACTTCCAGCCCGGGAAGATCCTGCAGGCTGCCAAGAACCTGGGGGTGGGCGTCGCCGCCCTGGAGGAGACCTCTCGCTACGTCCAGGAGTTCGTCCAGGGTGGCAAGGTGCTCATCAAACACCAGGCGGTGGCCAAGGCGCTGGCCGAGATGGCCACGAAGGTCGAGGCGGTCCGGGCCATGACCCGCCTCGCCGCCCGGGCCGTCGATGCGGAGTCCGAAGACGCCAACATCCTGACGTGGATGGCAAAGGTGTACGCCGGGAACAACATCTTCGACGTGTGCCGCCAGGCCATGGAGCTCCACGGCGGGAGCGGGGTGATGCGCGATACCGGGATCGAAAAGCACTTCCGCGATGCGGCGATGTTCCTCCACATGGACGGAACGGCCGACATCCACAATTTCAAGATCGCCAGGGCGATGTTCCCGGAAACGGCGGCGCAGTACGCCGGCGTCGAGTAGGGGTCACCCGACCCCGGGGTGGCTCCCGGTCGCTGCCAGCACGCCCGTCCGGCATGGTCTGGAAGTTCCCTCCGGCAGCGCGCTGCAACCAACAGCGCCGGCGAGTAACCTCCGAAGGGCGGGCGGAGACGGTGCAGTCCCCTGCCGTATCGAAGCACCTCCCCTGGGGTGCGGACTCGAAGGAGGGTCACGCATGATCCGACGACCACTACTCACTTTTCTCCTCGCGCTGATGTTGGTCGCCGCCGCCTGCGGCGACACTGCGGAGACGACCACCACGGCGGCGGAAGAGCCCGCCGAAACGGAGGCACCGGCCGAGACCGAGGCGCCGGCAGCGGAACCGGAAGGCGAGCCCATCGTGATCGGCACCTCGCTGCCGCTGACCGGCGAGTTCTCGGTCCCGGCGATCAAGCACCAGGACGGCTACCAGCTGTGTGTCGACTTGATCAACGAGCGAGGGGGTGTCCTTGGTCGGCCGCTGGAGCTGCTCGTCGAGGACAACCGGTCTGACACCGAGGTGGCCGTCAGCCAGTACGAGCGCTTCATCAGCGCCGGAGCCGCCGACGTGCTGTTCGGCACGTTCTCGAGCCTCATCACGTTCCCCACCTCGGCAGTAGCCGAGGCCAACGGTTGGGTCTACCCGGTCCCCTCCGGTGGTGCCCAGCGCATCTGGGAGCGGGGTTTCGAGAACCTCTTCTACTTCCAGCAGGGCCCGGCCGAAGGCATCGGCTCCTCCCCCGTGAACGCGGTCGCCTATTACACCGATCAGGGTGTCATCGCCCCAGATGATGCGCCGGCGACGGCGGCGGTGGTGGCGGCAGACGACTTCTTCGCCCTCGCCATCAGCAACGGTCTCCTCGGCGGGACGGTGACGATTCCCGACACCGGCGTGGAAATCTCGCTGGCGCCCGGTTTCCTGGCGGAGGCAGGCATCGAGGTGGTGTACGAAGACGAGTGGCCGGTGGGTGAGTTCAACGACTGGATCGGCCTTGCCAACTCCATCAAGGACAGTGAGGCCGACATCGTGTTTGCCTCGACGGCGTCGGTCGAGGAGACGATCTCGCTGGTCGATGCCTTCCAGACCGTCGACTACAACCCCAAGATGCTCTACATGTCCCAGGGCGCCCAGTCCGAGTTCCAGGAGACCCTGGGAAGCGCCGCCGACGGCATCATCATCCACACCGCTTGGCACCAGTCGGCCAACTTCCCGGCGGAGCTGGGCGGCCAGCCATACTCGAACGAGGAGTTCATCGAGGACTTCACCGCCGTGCACGGCCGGGCCCCGGACGAGGACGAGGCGATCCCGTTTGCGGTGTGCCAGGGCATGGAACAGGCGATACGCGGCGCCGGGTCGACCGACCAGGCCGCGATGAGCCAGTGGCTGAGAGAGCGGACGCCCGACGACCCGGTGAAGACCGTGATGGGGGACTTCTCCTGGGACGAGCGAGGTCTGCCGTTCGACCGCAACTACCTGCTCACCCAGTGGCAGGACGGCGTCCTCGAGTTCATCTTCCCGGTGGGCGAGTTCCCCGGCACCGTTGACATGATCTATCCGAAGCCGGAGTGGTAGGCAGGGCAACGCGGGAGCCGGGCACGGCCCGGCTCCCGCTCGCCTACCGGTTTGCGGCCGACGTGAGGCGACCCAGGCGGTGACGGCCCTGCTCGAGGTGCGAGACCTCAACAAGGCCTTCGGGGGCCTGCAGGCGGTGAACCGGTGCTCGTTCAACGTGGAGGTGGGCTCCATCACCGCGCTCATCGGTCCCAACGGAGCAGGCAAGACCACCGCCTTCGACATCATCAACGGGGTGCTGCAGCCGGACTCGGGAACGGTTCGGTTTCGGGGCAGGGACGTCACCGGCCTACTGCCGCACCGGCTCACCCGGCTCGGCATCAGCCGAACCTTCCAGATAACCCGCGACCTGGGCGAGATGACCGTCTTGGAGAACATGGTGGTGAGCGCCCCTGCCGGCGGGGTGAGAAGCCTGCTCGGGTCCAAGATCCTGAAGCGGGAGCGGGATCGGGCGATGGAGCTGCTCGACTTCGTCGGCATCTCCACATTGGCCTCACTTCCCGCCAAGAAGCTCTCCTACGGGCAGAAGAAGCTGCTCGAGTTCGCCTCGGTGCTCATGTCGGAGCCGAAGCTCGTGCTCCTGGACGAGCCGGCCGGCGGAGTCAACCCGGCGCTGATGGAGCGGATCATCGGTCGCATTCGCCTGCTCAACGAGAGCGGCATGACCTTCCTCGTGGTCGAGCACAACATGCCCGTGGTCATGGAGTTGAGCGACTGGATCATCGTGATGGCGCACGGTGAGGTGCTCGTGGACGGTCCCCCGACGGACATCCAGGAGAACGACACGGTGCTCGACGCCTACCTGGGGAGAGCCTGATGGCGCTGCTCGAGGTCGACAACGTCACCGCCGGCTACGGCGCCGGTCCCGACATCCTCAAAGGGCTGGAGCTGGAGATCGAGGCCGGCCGCAGCCATTGCATCGTTGGACCGAATGGAGCCGGGAAATCGACGCTGCTCAAGGCGATATGTGGGATCCTCCGGCCCCGCTCCGGTGAGATCCGCTTCGAGGGCATCCGGGTGAGCGGCATGCGCCCCGACCAGCTGTTGGCCTCCGGGATCTGCTTCGTGCCCCAGGAACAGAGCCTGTTCCCTGAGATGACGGTGCGGGAGAACCTGACGATGGGCGCCTTTCTGGTGAGGGAGCGGTCGGTCGTCTCCGAACGCCTGGCCCATGTCTTCGAGATGTTCCCCATCCTCTCGGACAGGTCCCGTCAAATGGCCGGCACCCTCTCCGGAGGGGAGCAGCAGATGTTGGTGCTGGGCCGGGCACTGATGGTCGACCCCAAGGTGCTGATGATCGACGAGCCCAGCCTGGGACTGGCGCCGATGCTGGCAGACCAGATCTTCGCCACGATCAAGGGGTTCTCCGACCTGGGGATCACGGTGATCCTCGTCGAGCAGAACGCATGGCGGGGCCTGCAGGCCGTCGACTGGGGCATCGTGCTCGATCTGGGCACCAAGCGCTTCGAGGGACCTGCCTCGAGAATCCTCGACGATCCTCGCATTCGCGAGATCTATCTCGGCTCCCAGCTGTCCAGCCGGAGCGAACCATGACCGATTTCCTCCAAGTGCTGATTCTGGGCATCTTGCTGGGAGGGGTGTACGCCCTGATGGCTTCGGGGCTCACCCTGTTGTTCGGCGTGATGCGCATCGTCAATCTCGCCCACGGCGTGTTCATCATCCTCGCCGCCTACATCGCCTTCTTCGCCTTCGACCTGTTCGGCCTCGACCCTCTCTTGTCGATCCCGGTGACGATGCCCGCGTTGTTCCTTCTGGGGATCGGAACCTACCTGCTCTTCTTCCCCAGGATCGAGGCGAGTCCCCGCTACGTCGAGATGACCGTGCTGATGACCTTTGGGATCGCTCTCGCGGTCGAAGGCCTGCTCGGGTACTTCTTCACCGGGATCTTCCGCTCCACCCGGCCCGACTACGCAACCGACTCCATCGTCCTCGGCGACCTCTTCATCCCCACCGGGCAGCTGCTGGCGCTGGGGGTGAGCGTGGCGCTCCTCGTCGGACTCTGGCTGTTCCTGCGTTTCACCCGGACGGGCACCGCGGTCCGGGCCACCATGCAGAACCGCACCGCCGCCCAGATCGTGGGCGTCAACGTCCGGCGCATCTCGGCCATCTCCTTCGGGATCGGCATGGCGCTGGCCGGGGCCTCCGGCTCGCTCATGAGCTACCTCTTCCCGTTCTTCCCCGCCCGCCACTGGCAGTGGGTGGCCTTGTTGTTGGCATTGATCGTTCTCGGCGGATTCGGCAGCCTCAAGGGAGCCGTCATCGGCGCGGTGACGCTGGCGGTCGCCAGCGCCTTCGTCACCGATCAATACGGGCCGGACTGGTCACCGATGACGTTCTACCTGGCCCTGTTCCTCATCCTCATGGTGCGGCCCCAAGGTCTCTTCGGGAAGGAGCTGAGGATCTGATGGCGAGTGTGGAGGTCACCGCGGACACCACGACAGAGCCGCTCGCCGAACGGGAGGCCCGACGATCAACAATCCGCCGGATCACCCTCGTCGTGGTGGTGGGGTTCGTGCTGCTCCTGCCGGCGATCCAACCTGCGGTCGGTTCGTACAACTACATCATGCAGCTCGCCACCGTTGGACTGATGTGGATCGCGCTGTCGTCGAGCTGGAACATCATCGGGGGATACGCCGGATACATCTCCTTGGGCCACACCGTGTTCTACGGCATCGGAGGCTACGTCGCCGGGCTGGCGCTGGTCTATTGGGACATCTCCCCCTTCATCAGCATGTTCTTCGCCGGACTGGCGGCGCTGGCGGCCGGGCTGGTGGCAGGGCTCATCACCCTTCGCGCCAAGGGACCCACGTTCATCGTCGCCACGATCGCCATGCTCTTCGTGGTCGGTCTCCTCTTCGACAACTGGGAGCTCGTAGGCGAGTCGAGCGGGATGAGCCTCCCGTTGCCACCTTTCTCGGTGACGTGGGTGAAGGTGCCCTTCTACTACGCCATGGTGTTCTCGGCCTTCGGGGCCGTCTACCTGTCCTACCGGGTCGCCCACTCCAAGTTCGGCCTCGGGCTGCGGGCACTCTCACAGGACGAGACGAAAGCCGAGGTTGCCGGGATCAACACCCGCCTGTACAAGGTGGTCGCGTTCGGCTTGAGCGCATTCTTCATCGGGACTGCCGGTGCCACCTGGGGCTACTCGCTCTCCTACCTGCGCCCCACCATCTTCTTCGCCATCGGCGTAGCCGCGCAGATGGTGCTCATGGCCATCATCGGGGGCCGGGCCACCGTGGCCGGGCCCATCATCGGCGCCCTGCTCATCGTGGCCATCAACGAGTTCTCGATCGTTCGGTTCGGTGCCACCGAGCTCAACATCGTCGTGACCGGCGGGATCCTGCTCGCCGTGCTCCTCTTCTTCCCCCTCGGCATCGTGGGCAGTCTGCGCGAGGCCGGAAGACTGCCGGCCTTCCTCGACTGGGATTAGCCGGGTCCCTCCGTGTCTCGGGCGTCTCGGTCCTGATCTCTCCCCGAGCTGCGGATTGACGACATTCCCGCCGGGGGATGCGCGGCAGCGGGCCGGCGATGGCCGAGTCCGGCGGCGACCGGCCTCATCACCCGGGCCGCGTCACACGATCCCGAGTCCCCTCCACGCTTCGAGTTCGGTGGCGCTGTGTCCCAGCTCGTCGCAGTAGATCTCCCGACTGTGCTTCCCCAGCTCGCCTCCGAGATGACGTAATCGCCGGAGCCATGGTCACCGCCGCCCCCAGCCCGAGCGACGGACACGTCGCTAAGGACTAGAACGAAGGTATGACCACCGGAATCGCTATTCACACCGAAGGCTTGACCAAGCACTACGGCGACGTCCGCGCCCTCGTGGACCTCGACCTCGACGTCCGCGCCGGCGAGGTATTCGGATTTCTGGGCCCGAACGGAGCCGGAAAGACGACGACGATCCGGACCGTGCTCGATGAGATCCGCCCCACGGCGGGTCGGGCCTCCATCCTCGGGCTGGACTCCCACGAAGACTCCGTGGAGATCCGTCGCCACATCGGCTACGTGCCGGGCGATTTGGCGCTGTACCCCAACCTGACCGGGCGGGACACCTTCACCTACTTCGCCAATTTGCGGGGCGGGGTCGAGTGGGGATACGTCGACGAGCTGGCCGACCGGCTCGACGCCGACCTCTCGAAGAAGGTCGGTGACCTGTCGTCGGGAAACCGCCAGAAGATCGGGGTGATCCAGGCGTTCATGAACCGGCCGGAGGTGCTGATCATGGACGAGCCGAGCGCCGGTCTCGATCCGCTGATGCAGCG
>CAYFYE010000087.1:5352-10759 GCA_964347285.1 uncultured Acidimicrobiia bacterium | reverse complement strand
CTCGGCGCCGGGTGGCCCCCTCGAGGCCGAGGTGGGACCACCCCAGGCCGGAGCGCCGGGCCGCCCACAGCAGGGCGGCGGTGGCGGCCAGGTTGAGGGGGACGTACAGCCGATGGGCCGCCTCGAGGGCGAGAACCAGGTTGTTGTAGGCGAGCAGGAGCACGGCCAGGGCGGCCACCAGGGGGGCGGCGGTCCGGTCGAGGGCGGCCACCGGGGCGGTGAGGGCGGGGCGGCGTCGAACGACCGAGCTCATCTCACTCCAGGTACTCCACGGCGGTGGTGATGGCGATCGAATCGCGAATGCTACGGGCCACCGGGCAGTAGTCGGCGTGGAAGCCGAGGACCCGTTCCACGGTGGGCCGGTCGGCGTCGTGGATCCCGGACAGCCGGTAGGTGACGTGGATGCGCCGCACCACCAGGACCTTGCCGTCCAGCTCCACCTCGCCCACCGCCGAGGAGGTGAGGGTCCCGCCGCTTGCCTTGATGCCGCGCGCCTCCAGCGCGCCTCCAAACGTTCCGGTCAGTCACCCGGCGGCGGCCGACACCAGGTAGTCGATGGTGGTGGTGTCGGGGGGAAAGGCGTCGAGGTCGGTGCCGTAGTGCTCGGCGATCGAGCCGTGGACGCCGAAGGTGACCGGCTTTTGGCGCCCGGGCACCCACGCCTTGCGCACCGGACCCCTGACCCGCTCCACCCTCACCTCGGAGCGATACACGACGTCGGACATGGAGCCTCCTCCTGCATCGCCTCACCCTACCGGGCCGCCGGGGGGCGGGACCCGGCATACTTGGGGCCGAAGGAGGTCCCATGTCCGACGAGTTCCAGAACGAGCCCTACTCCGACTTCTCCGACCCGGCCGCCGAGGCCGCCTACCAGCTGGCGCTCAACGGGGTGAGCGCCCAGCTCGGCACCCACGCCCCGCTGGTGATCGGCGGAGAGGAGGTGGACGGCCCGGCCCGCATCGAGAGCGTCAACCCCGGCAAGCCCGACGAGGTGGTGGGCACCGCCGCCACCGCCACCCCGGACCAGGCCGAGCAGGCCCTCGCCGCCGCCTGGGATGCCTTCCCCGGCTGGTCGGCCCGGTCGGCCGAGGAGCGGGCCGAGAAGGTGGCCAAAGTGGGCGACATCATGCGGGAGCGCAAATTCGAGCTGGCCGCCTGGGAGACCTTCGAGGCCGCCAAGAACTGGGCCGAGGCCGAGGCCGACGTGGCCGAGGCCATCGACTTCTGCGACTACTACGCCCGCCAGGCGGTCCGGCTGGCCGAGCCGGTGCCGACCTACGACTGGCCGGGGGAGAGCAACCAGTCGTTCCTCCAGCCGCTGGGGGCGGGGGCGGTGATACCGCCGTGGAACTTCCCGCTGGCCATCCCGATCGGCATGGCCATGGGCCCGGTGGCGGCCGGCAACACGGTGGTGATCAAGCCGGCCTCGGCCACCCCGGTGGTCGCCTACCAGTTCATGAAGGTGGTGGAGGATGCCGGGATCCCTCCCGGGGTGGTCAACTTCCTGCCCGGATCGGGCGCCGAGGTGGGCGACGTATTGGTCGACCACCCCCGGACCCGTTTCATCAACTTCACCGGGTCCAAGGAGGTGGGGCTGCGCATCGCCGAGCGATCGGCGCTGGTCGGGCCCGGCCAGATCTGGCTGAAACGGGCCTACATGGAGATGGGGGGCAAGGACGCCATCATCGTCGACGAGACGGCCGATCTGGACGCCGCCGCCGAGGGCGTCGTCAGGAGCGCCTACGGGTTCCAGGGCCAGAAGTGCTCGGCCTGTTCCCGGCTCATCGCCGTCGACGCCGTCCACGACGCCGTGCTGGAGCGGGTGGTGGCCCGGGCCGCCGAGCTGGAGGTGGGTCCGGCCCCCGAGAACTACCCGGTGAATGCGGTGATCACCGCCGCCCAGCACCGGATGATCCTCGACGAGATCGATCGCGGGAAGAGCCAGGCCAAGCTCGTCCAGGGGGGCAGCGCCGTCGACCGCGACGGCGGCTACTACATCCAGCCGACGATCTTCGCCGAGGTGCCGCCCGATGCCCGCCTCGCCAACCACGAGATCTTCGGCCCGGTGCTCTCGGTGATCCGAGCCGCCGACTACGAGGAGGCGGTGTCGATCTTCAACGGCACCGAGTACGGGCTCACCGGCGGGCTGTATTCGACCGATCGGGCCCGCCTCGACGAGTCCCGCCGGCGCCTGCACGTCGGCAACCTGTATCTGAACCGCAAGATCACCGGGGCGATGGTGGGGGTGCAGCCCTTCGGCGGCTTCAACATGTCGGGCTCGAACGCCAAGGCCGGCGGGCCCGACTACCTGCGCCTCTTCATGGAGATGAAGACGGTGGCCGAGCAGCTGTGAGGCCGGGGACCGAACGGGAGCGAGCCGGGGGCGGCTCGAGCCGGACCGCCCTCCTGTGAGCTGCTGGACCGGTTCGGACCCTGAGGGCTGCGGGCTTCCAGCCGCGTACCGAGCTGACACCGTCCTCGTGCACACAACACAGGTAGTCGTCTAGGTTCGCCTCTGGCAACACGAAAGGAGCCGAGTCGATGCCCAAGTACCTGCTCGCCTACACCGGGGGCGCCCAGCCGGAGGACATGTCCGAGGAGGACGTCGCCAAGGTCATGGCGGCCTGGCAGTCCTGGATGGGCAGCCTCGGCGAGGCACTCGTCGACGGCGGGAACCCGTTCGGGGAGTCCAGGAGCACGACCGACAGCACCGAGGGATCGGGCCTCAGCGGCTACAGCCTCCTCATGGCCGATGACCTCGACGCCGCCACCGCCGCGGCCAAGGACTGCCCGATCCACGAGAGCGGTGGATCGGTGATGGTCTACGAAGCCATCGACATGTAGCCGCACCGCCATGGTTGCAGCGGGCCGCTCCCGAGGCTGATGAGCGGCCCGGCTGCGCTTCTGCGCCCCGTCGTCACGAGACCCCGAGAGATCCGTCATACCCCCATGCCACAATGAGCCCATGGCGCGGGCGGACATCATGCACGTCGACCTCGACGCCTTCTACGCATCCGTCGAGCAGCTGCTCAATCCCGATCTCGAGGGCAAGCCCATCGCCGTCGGCGGCGGGGTGGTGCTGGCCTCATCGTACGAAGCCAAGCGCTACGGGGTGCAGTCGGGCATGCCGCTGCGCCAGGCCCGGCTGCTGTGCCCCAAGATCATCTCCGTCGAGGGCCACTTCTCCGAGTACCAGCGCCTCAGCGACGAGGTGTTCGCCATCTGCGAGGACTTCACGCCCCAGGTCGAGCGAATCTCGATCGACGAGGCTTGGCTCGACGTGTCGGGGTCCGTCCACCTGCTGGGCCCATCAGCCGAGATGGCGGCGCACCTCCAGCGCCGGGTGCGGACGGAGACCAGGTTGCCGCTGTCGATCGGCGTCGCCCGGACGAAGTTCCTCGCCAAGGTGGGCTCCCAGGTGGCCAAGCCCGATGGCTTGATAGTCGTCCAGCCCGACGAGGAAACCGCCTTCCTCCACCCTCTGCCGGTCGAGTTGCTGTGGGGGGTCGGGCCGGCGACCAAGGCCAAGCTGGCCGACCGGGGCATCCACACCGTGGGCCAGCTCGCCGCGGCCCACCCATCGTCACTGCAACGCTACCTGGGCGAGTGGGCCGGCGAGCATCTGCACGACCTGGCGTGGAACCGTGATCCCCGGCCGGTGCAGCGCCACCGGCGCGCCGGCTCCGTCGGAGCTCAGAGTGCCCTGCAGCGCCAGGCTCCGACCAAGGCGATCGTCAGCCAGACCTTGCGGCGCCTCGCAGACCGCATCGGAACCCGACTTCGCGACAAGGACAAGGCCGGGCGCACCGTCACGGTTCGGGTGCGCAAGCCCGACCGATCATCGATATCGCGCCGCCGCACGCTGGGCTCGGCCATCGCCGCCAGTGACGCCATCTATCGGGTGGCACTGGAGCTGGCGCAGCAGGCCATCGCCGAGGAAGCTCTCACCGAGATCACGCTGCTCGGCATCTCGATCTCGGGGCTTCGCGATGGCGTCGCCCTCCAGCTGGAACTGCCGCCGGGCGGGGGCGTCGGCTCCTCGAGAGCCGTTGCCGCCTGGGAGCTCGACAAGGCCATCGACGCAGCCCGCAAGCGTTTCGGCAAGCACGCCGTCGACACCGGCGCCGTGGCGTTCGGACGACGTTCCGTGCCCGACGACTTCCGGGAGCTGGCGGAGAGAGAGCTCTAGCGCCGGGGATCGCAGGCCTCCGTCACCGGTAGCGGTGGTGTGGGCGGCGACTCTCGACGCTGGTGGGCGCTGGGTTCCGGTGCCCTTGCCCAGTTCCCGGCGCTCTCCTTGTGGTTCTCTGATTCAGCGGTCGGCGACCACCTGGAGGCGATGTTCCGGCGCTCCCCGGCATCCGGTGCCGGAGAGGCATTCGGGTGGGGTCGCCCGTGGGGCGTGGCACGGCCGGGCGAAGGGCTGGCGCCGTCGACCGCCGCAGCCGGCTAGGACTCGGCCTTGGGGCCGTACACCCACCGGTCGGCCAGGTTGCCGTTGCCGTCGAGCAGCAGGGCGGTGTCGCCCCCGTTGCTCCACACCGCATCCCCGGCGCACCAGAACAGCTCGGTCGCGTCGTCCTCCCCGCAGCCGGTGCGGACCACCACCCGCCCACCGGGTCCGAGGGAGAAGCCGGCCGGGAATCGGTAGCGCCAGCGGGTGGACTCGTCCCGCAGCGTCCAGCCCCCCAGGTCGACGGGCCCGTCCCCCTCGTTGCCGATCTCGACCAGCTCGCCGTAGAGGTCCTCGGCATCGGGACCGGGCGGGTCCCACTCCACGGCGGCGATGCCCACCGCCGGGGGAGGGGGCCGGCCGCAGGCGGCCGGCGACCACATCCCGGCCCGGTCGGCGACGGCGCCGACCTCGGCGGCCCAGTAGCCCTCCCGGCGGGGATGGTCCTCCGACAGCGCCAGGGCCATCCCGGCGGCCAGGGCGGCCCGGTTGACGTCGGCGCCGTCCAGCTCCAGGTAGCGCAGCAGCCGGGAGAACTGGTCGCGATCCTCGGGGCCGGCCACCAGCGTCACCGTCGTGCCCTCCAGGATCCCGCCGATGCGATCACGAGCCTCGGGGCCCAGGCACTCGTCGAGCTCGGGGGCGTTGATGCCCAAAAGGCGGACCTCCTGTTGCTCCCCGTCGAGCTCGACGACGATCGAATCCCCGTCGGCGACCCCGACCACCCGGGTCTCCTCGCTCCCTCCGGTCGTCGCTTCCGGGGCGGCCGGGCCGGCTCCGTTGCAGGCGGCCGCCGCCAGCACCACGGCGAGGACGGGGGCGAGGCCACGCATGCCGCCCGACGGTAGCGGGTCGGGTGTCGCCCCCGGGAGGCTCAGGACGGGGCGGCGCGACGCCGGGCGGATGGACCGGGGCACTACGAAGAGAGCGGGCACTACGAAGAGAGCGGGCCCC
>CAYFYE010000087.1:0-5330 GCA_964347285.1 uncultured Acidimicrobiia bacterium | reverse complement strand
TTGACGCGCACGTCGATCCACACCAGCCGGTGGTCCGAGCTGGGGAACGGGAACGTACCGACCAGCGGGAACAACGGATCGGTGCTCAGGGGCCAGAACACCCCGGAGTCCATGATCTGCATGTTGTTCTTGGGCAGCACGTAGTCGGCCCTCAGGTTGCCGGGGGCGAAGTCGCTGAAGTCGGCCGTGTCGAAGGCGGGATCGCTCAAATGGGTCTCGTTGGCACCACCCTGGAGCGCCGCCTGCTGCGGACCTCCCGGGCTGGACGGCGTCGACTTGTCGTTCACCTTGGGGTGATCCAGCAGCTGCTGGATCGAGCCGGGGATGCTGTCCCCGTCGAGGGGGTCCGAGTTCTGGTCACCGGCGATGACGAAGCGGTCGGAGGCGTGCAGGCCGCCGAAGTTGCCGTCGTCGTCGTAGATGTAGCCGCTGCGGGCCGGGTGGATGTAATCGGCCCAGAACCTGATCTCGTCGTGGTTGCGGGTGCCGTTGCGGTCCTCCGGCCCGTCGAACACCGGCGGCGTCGGATGGCTCACCAGGAAGTGCACGGTCCGGCCGGCAATATCGATGGGGACGTCCCAGTGGCTCTTGGAGGAGAGCCGGAACACGTCGAGCTCCTCCGGCGAGTACCAGTCGGCCGGCGCCGCCGTGTCGGGGTCGTCGGGCAGCAACGCCCCAGGCATGTCCTTCCACAGGAAGAGCTGGAAGGTGCGGATGTTGTCCACGTCGATCGGGTGCATCGAGTAGACAGCCATGCCGAACTGCCCCGGGAACCAGCCGAAGCCGAACGCGTCGTTGGCGTAGTTGAAGTTGAAGGGCGCCGGCACCGGGTCGATGACGGTGTTGTTGTCCAGGTCGAAGCCGGAGTGGATGCCCGTGTTCGAGGGCGCGGCAAACCGATAGGGGTACTCGATCGGATCGACGTCCGGCGCCTGGGCCTCCGACAGGTAGAAGTCCTGGAAGCCGTCCAGCGCGACGTTGCCTGCGTCGTAGTCAAACTCGTTGATCAACAGCACCTCGGGCCGGACCCGCTGGATGATCTCGGCGATGATCTCGGCCTGTCCGTCGCCCGGTGCCCCGAGATCGATCGCCAGCTGGCCGTCGAAGTTCCGGTTCAGCGACGCGTTGAACGTAGCGAACCGGACCGTCGGCGGGGGACCCGCGTCGTCGGGCTTGGCGGTGGCTACTGCCGGGAGCAGCGCCAGGGCGAGTCCCACGGCCAGGCCGAGGGCTAGCGTTCGGTTCTTCATGGGTTGATTACCTTCCTTTCGCCATTCCGTTCCTCATTCGTTCTTCCCCTGACCCTGGCTCATCGGCACCGCCACCTCTGCCGAAGCCACCGTGGCGTTGCCGCAGCCGTCGGTCACCTCGTAGGTGACCGCGGCATCGGTGACCCCGACCATCGTCGTGACGTCGGCGAGGAAGAAGCCTCCGGCCGACGTCTCGAAATCGCCGACCACGATGCCTTCGACCTCACGGATCGCTCCGACGTCGGGACTGGCGAGTCCCTTGCCCTGCATGTCGTGGATCAGAGTCGCCTGGTCGCCGCACTCGCCGAGCGGGTCGGTCTCGACGGTGATGTCAGCATTGACCGCGCCGGGCGTGTTTTCCGGCTCGCCCACGGCCGGCAAGCCGGGGAAGCCGGGGAACCCGAACCCGTCGAAGTCGTTGACCGACCAGTCACCGGCGGTGTCCGTGTCCGCGCCGTAGGGTATCCGCGACGCGCCTTCGAAGGCCACAGCGAAACGCCTATCCACCGCCCAATTGTCGGCTCGGTTGGCTATGCGGTACGGTCACCGTGGCCGTCGCCTGGGTGCTATTACCACAAGCGTCGGTGGCTTCGTAGGTGATGGTGTAAATGCGTCCGTTACCCGTGCCGGAGCGCTCGGCCCGCAGGCTGAAGGTGCCGTCCGGGTTGATGACGATGTCGTCGGGCGTGTCGCCGTCGCCGAGACCATCATCCGGCTCGTTGGACACCACGGAAACCAGGGTCACCACCGGATTCGGGTCAAAGTCATCGTTGACGGTAATCGTCGGGACCACCGTCACATATTTGTGGTTGGGCGGCCAGAGCATATCTGGTGTGACCGATACGTCCAGCGTCGGCGCCACCTCGTCACAGACGTCTAGCCCCACAATCACCGGGTCGTGGTCGGACGAGCGATAGGCATCTGGCGCGTAGATCGCATCCTGGGCATCCTTCTTGAAGGTCATGTCGTAATCGATCAGGTCAGGCTCGTCAGCGTTGATATGCCAGGCTGTCACACCGGTGACTTCAGGCATTAGATCCTGGTTAGCCATGCCGTAGTCCAGGTAGCCGAGCTGCCCGTCGAAGACGTAGGAGTAGGCAAATTCACCACCGTAGTTGAAGAGCAGGTCGGTGTAACCACCGCCCACGAGAACGTCAATGGGGTCTTCCTTGTCGTAGGAGTTCAAGTCACCGACGATCAGGACGTCGCCGTCGCCGCTGTTGGTGGGGTCAGAGGCCAGCCAGTCCACCAGTGCCTCGGCGGCCGCTTTGCGGGTCAGGTTGCAGTTGCCCGAGCCATCTCCGGTGTCGGGGTCGCCGATGTCATCGCAGGGAGAGCCCTTGGATTTCAGGTGATTTACAGCCACGGTGAAGATGCCACCGGTGGCGTCGTCCTGGAAGGTCTGTGCCAACACCGGGCGGTTGTAATCGTCGAGGAAGCGCGGGTCCACCGAGGAATCGAGGATGGCATACGCTCCCATCGGTGATACCGCGGCGGGCTTGTAGATCAGGGCCTGGCGGATGGCGTCGGAACCGATGGCGCCAGTGGCGATGTACTCATAGGTCCCAGGTCCCATGACAGCGTTCAGGCCACTCACCAGGTCGGCGGTGGGTACGTCGCCAGGATGATTCTCGATCTCGATCAAGCCAACCACATCCGCGTCGATGGCAGCCAGGGCAGCGATGATCTTGTCGCGCTGGCGGGTGAACTCTTCGGGGGTATCCGCGCCGCGGCAGCCCTGATCTTGCAGCGGGCCACATATCGGGCCACCATCGTCAATGGTGGTGAAGTAGTTGAGCACATTGAAGGAAGCCACCTTCAAGTTTCCACCCACATCATCGGGTGCATCCGTACGCGGGTTGGCGCTGGTGTAATCCGCGCCCTGGGTGGGCTGCACCTTGTACAGACCGAAGTTGTAATCCAGCGCGCCGGTCACATTCTGGACCGTATCGCCGCCGCGGAACAGGTTATCCAGGTCGAAGATGCTGCCGTTGGGGTGGATGGCCGGGTCGGGGTTCGACGAGCCGCGCCCATCGTCGAGGGTGATGCGGCTGAGCGAGTTCGCCAGGGCGAGAGTGGCCGCCTCGGGTGAGCCGGGCTCGTAGGTCGCTGTCGGCTGGAACTGGCGCTCGGTGGTGAGCACGATCTCGCCAAAGCGGTCGAAGTTGAAGAACTCGGAGATATACAGCGTCTGCGGCAACGTGACCAGCATGCCTTCATACGGTTCGAAGTCATCCAGGCTTTCCACCGGCAGGGACAACGCCGTCGGCGCCACGCTGTTCCCGCTCGAGCAGAACCAAACCTGGCTCACGCTGGTGATCTCGGTCAGACCGAAGAATTCATCGACCGTACCACGCACGCGCACGAGGTCGCCCATGTTGACGTCCGGGCTGGTACTGAAGACAAAGATACCGTCCGACGTGGTGGTGTCGCCATCACCAGTGGCATCCTGGATGAAGAAACCGCTCTTGCCATCCTGGAAGTCGCCCACCACCACGCCTTCGGTGGACACTTCACTGCCGTCCAGCGGGCTGGCGAGGCCGCTGCCCTGGATCGTGTAGACGGGGGTGAAATCGTCGCCACACGCTTCGGCGGGCGGAGGGCCGCCACAACCGTTGGTTACACCGGGTGTGCCATCCGGTGTAGAGAAGTTGTGGATATTGGTGAAGGTCCCATCAGGAGCGTCGGGGCAGCGATAGGTGCCTGAGGGCAGGAAGGAACCGTCTGGACCCACCGAGAGCGCGCCATAGTCGAAGTCACTGGCACCTGCATCGCGAATGTTGATCGAATCGGACACAAAACCCCAGGGGGTGCTGTCCAGGACACCGTCATTGTCTCCATCCAGGTCCGTACCCTGTGAGCCAGTAAACCCAGAGACCAGGAAGTAGGTTGCCGTCGAATTCTCGAAGCTGTTGTCGGCGATGGCGAGTTGGCCGGTAACCCCGTAGGTGGCTACACCGGCGGGGCTGATTCCCAGCCAGAAACCATCCGCAGGGATGCTCTGGCCAGCTAGGCCGATCACCAGATCGATGGTCCCGGCGCTGGGGCCGAAGTCGCTCTCGATGCCCACCAGGGTCAGGCTGGAGAGATCCGTACCTGGAGCGCCTTGCAGCTCGAAGAACTCCCAGTCCGTACCGGTAGTGCTGACCTGGATCTCGTTGATGAGCGGGTCGCCGGTGACGGCTGAGGTAGGCCCAGATCGGGCCAACAGCAAGAGAGGCAATAGGAAAAGCAGGGTAAGAACAATTGGCCACTTTTTCATATCTCTCTTGAACCTCCTGGGAACGTGGTTCCCAATGGCCCTCTGAGGAGCACCGGACTGCTCACCCACCCGAACCTACCCACCCAAAGTGGTCTCACCGGCCCCATCCTGTGGAAATCTTTTCGCGACTTAGGAAGTCTTTTTCGCGACCTTTTCGCTTCCTGCGACCGTGTTTCGGGCGGTGCGGCGCGTCGTTCGATTCATCTGTGCTTCCCCGCGGTGCTGTCGGCAGCAGGCGGCGCTTCTCACGTTGAGTGGTCGTGCCGCCGCTCGTCGCACCGGTCGGAGCTGCCCGCCGCCACGTAGCCGTCGCCAACCGCTCGCCGCCGGGCCGAGCGGGTAGGGTGTCGCCCCAGGGAGGACCATGACGTCGCAGCGGGTCGTCCGCGGCTACCTGACCATTGCCGGCCTCTACACCCTGTCGGCCTCGGTGATCTGGGGGGTCAACACCCTGTTCTTGCTGGACGCCGGCCTCGACATCATGGAGGTCTTCATCGCCAACGCCTTCTTCACGGCCGGCATGGTGATCTTCGAGATCCCCACCGGGGTGCTGGCCGATACCGCCGGGCGGCGGGTCTCGTTCCTGCTCAGCACGGTGGTGCTGGCCGCCGGCACCCTCCTCTATCTGGGCCTGGCCCAGATCGAGGCCGGGGTGGTGGCCTTCTCGGTGGTCTCGATCTTCCTCGGCCTGGGGTTCACCTTCTACTCGGGGGCGGTGGAAGCCTGGCTCGTCGATGCCCTGAAGGCGACCGACTACGACGGTGAGCTGGACCGCATCTTCGCCAAGGGGGCCATGGTCAGCGGAGGGGCGATGCTGG
>CAYFYE010000086.1:0-10946 GCA_964347285.1 uncultured Acidimicrobiia bacterium | reverse complement strand
CTGGCCGCCTCGGTGCCGTTCTGGTACACGGCGATCACGATCTTCATCTGGGACCGGGCCATGAGATTCCGCCAGAACACGTTCACCTACTGGGTCTGGGTGTGGGGCATCTGGCCCGCCTTTGGTGTCCTCGAAGGGGTCTACTGCTTCGTCAGGCTCGTCGAATAGGAAAAGCCGGCCGATCCGCGAGGGCAAAGCGCCACTAGGGTGCCCGCCGATGGCGAACGTGATCATGTTCCACCATGTCCAGGGGCTGACGCTGGGGGTTGAGGCCTTCGCCGACGCGTTGCGGGCGGGCGGCCATACCGTCACCGTGCCCGACCTCTACGACGGTGCTCTCTTCGGCACTATCGACGAGGGGGTCGCTCACGCCGAGGAGATCGGATTCGAGGCGCTCACCCACAGAGGCGTCGCTGCCGCCGTCGGGCTGCCGGAGGAGATGGTCTACGCCGGGTTCTCGCTCGGCGTGCTGCCCGCTCAGAAGCTGGCCCAGGCCCGGCCGGGGGCACTGGGTGCGCTGCTCTACCACGCCGCCATCCCCCTCGACCACTTCGGACCATGGCCCGATGGCGTGGCATTGCAGATGCACGTCATGGAAGACGACGGCATGGGCGACGTCGACGAGGCCAAGGCGCTCGCCGCCGAGGTTCCCGGTGCCGAGTTGTTCTTGTACCCGGGAACCGCCCACCTTTACACCGACTCCAGCCTGGCCGAGTACGACGCCACGGCGGTGGTGCTCACCCTCGAGCGGACCCTGGCGTTCCTGGAGCGGCTGTCGTAAGTGCCGGGGTCCTCGGCCGAGCCTCTCATAAGCGGAATGGAGACCGAGATGGCTCGGCGCTCGCCACCGGCTAATCGACGACTTCGCCGCCGAACCCAAGCCGGCCGGCGCCGTCCTCCGCGAACAAGACGTGCACATCGCCCCGAGCACGACCCGTCATGGCCGACACGGCATCGGTCACGGCTGTAACTGCGTCTGCGAGATCGTGCCCGGTGGGCCGATGGCGTTCGAGGATCGTCACGAACACCGGATTCACATCGGCCGGCGGGCCACCGCCGCTCTCGCCGTGTCGAGATCTCGGGAGCTCACGGACCCTCACCCAGGTCGTCCGTTCGGCTGCCGCAAGAGCGCGGCCGACCGAGTCCGCGATGCGTTCTGCCAACCCCGGCGGCACCCCAGCCGGCCCCACCAGTTCTACGTCAACGATGGGCATGGGTTCAAGCTACCCACGCCGGCCGCGCTCGGAACCGGCTAGCCACCGAGCCCGGATCCCAGGCCCAGGTCATCCATCAGCGAGCGGCCGGAGACGAAGCGGGCGGCGTGGATGTCGATGGTGACGAGGAGGGGGCGACCCAGCGGACGGCGCCGGCCCAGGCGCGGGTAGACGCGCCGCCGGGTGGGGAGGGCCAGGCCGTCGAAGCTCCGGTACTCATCGACCAGGTGGGCGGCCCGGGCCCATTTCGACACCACCTCGGCGGTGTAGTCGTGACGCCTGACGTGCCCGCCGGTATCGAGATAGAAGCGCTGCTGGGGGCAGTGGGTGGCGACGCCGGGCGGGAAGGAGACGTCGACCGTGTCCCACATCCGGCCGTTCTCTTCGTGACGGGGCCCGGCGGCGATCTCGATCTCGGGGCGCATCCACACGAAGGGGCTGGCCAGATACGTCCACATGGCGGCAGCGGCGAAGTAGGTGAAATCGAGGTCGTCCCAGTGGACGGCCCGGCGCAGACTCCAGCGGAACGCCGACCGGGCATCCCGGCGCCGCTCGGTGACGGCGCCGTCGACGGCGATGGCGACGTCTCGTCCTTGCAGGATCCCGATTCGCTTGCCGTCGGGGTCCAGGTCGAGAGCGACGGTCTGGCCCGAGGTCGCTACCCGGACCGTCGTGTTCTTTTGGACGGGGCGAGACTTGAGTCGGAACAAGGCCCCTCCGGCGTCGAAGGATGCCTCGAGATAGGAGGCCCGGTCCCAGCGGTCCAGCCCGCCGGCCGCCGCGATCGCTCGATCGACGAGGGGGTCGACTGCAGCCATGTCCGGAACCTAGGCCTTTGCAGAGCCGAACAACGGAAGCAGGCGCTCGCGGGCAACGGCATAGGAGAAACGGTCCGATCCCACCCGGTAGTTGTGCTCCACCACCTCCTTCCAGAGCGACGGGTCGTGTAGCCAGGCCCGGGCCTGGTCCACCGACTCCTCATCCAGGCGGCCGCCTTCGATTTCGATGCACCGGACACCGGTCGGGGCGATGTCGCGTCCGTACACCGGGTAGCGATTCACCAGCACGGGTCGGCGGTAGAAGAACGCCTCCAGGAGGGCGTTGCCGAAGCCCTCGAGGAGGCTCGGGTAGGCCACCAGGTCGGCGGCCGCGTACGCATCGGCCAGCGTCGGCTCCCCACCCCGGCCGACCGGAGCGAACCGGAGGTCCACGCCGTAACGATCGGCGAGCGAGCGCAGTCGGCGCGGATACGCATCGCCCTCGTCGCCGCTCTCGTGGGTGACGGCCACCTTGAGTGCCGGATCGCCCAGGCGGCGGACCAGCTCCAGCGTCGTCTCGATACCCTTGCGGGGAACCACCCGGGTCGGCTGCAGGATGAGCCTGTCGGCTTCATCCAGCCCGGCGTGGAGGCGAAACGCAGCCGCATTACCCGCTTCGGGGCCGGCCTCGAAGTCCATGAGGTTGGGCAACAGGGTGGCCCGCACCCCCCGGCGCCGAGCCAGTTCCTCTACCGCTGCAGAGTGGATGGCGACATGGTCGATGCCGTCGCCGGTGGGCGGAAAGCCGACGTCGAGGATGTCCTGCACCGCGGTCGCCCGGAACTGTGATCGCTCCCACCAGAAGTCGTGGTGATGGCACACCGCCCCGATGCCGGTCGCTCCGAGCACACGGTTCAGCGCCATACCCAGCGGCAGGTTGAGCGGAAGGCTCACCGCGTTGTGAATGAACAGGCAATCCACTCCGTGGTCGGTGATGAAGCGGCCCACTGCTCCCGCCAGGTCCTCGGACCGCTCGTCCAGAGTCTCGCTCTGTTCGGGGCTGCGGCTCTCGACTTCCAGCAGGGCCGACTGCAGTGCCAGGTTGGCCTCGTCGAGGAAATGCGCCGGCCGATACTCCATGCCGGGCCGATGAGCCTGATCGAGCTCGCCGGCGAACCACACCACGTCGTGGCCGGCCCGTCTCAGCACCTGGGCCAGCTTGGCCGCTTCGAGGCTGACGCCGTCGATGCCCGCGAATCGGGTCGAGACCATGCCGACGTTCATGCCGGAACAGCCTCGCGAATCCAGGCCACTTGATAGGGCCCCAGCGTCTTCGCACCCGCCCCGATCTTCTCGCCGGAGACCAGATCGACTCCGCCCGCCGTGGCGATCGAGACCTCTCGATCTGCCACGTTGTGGAGGCAGGTGACGATCAAGCCGTCCGGCGACCGCCGCTGCAGCGCGAAGACTGCCGGATCGGACTCGAGCACGGTTTGGCTCCCGGCCGGATGAAACGCGAGGCAGCGACGCCGCACCGACAACAAATGGGCTATCTGTGCATAGGCGCGCCGGGCCTCCGAGGCATCATCGGTGAGCTCGGCCATCAGCTCATCGGCGCCCAGCTTCTGCCGATTGATGGATCGAGCCCGGCCGGTCTGCGCCACGCCGTCGTGCCAATTGCGGGATCCCACCAGGCTGTGGAAATAGATGGCCGGCACCCCCCGCATCGCCAGCATGATGGCGTGGGCGGCGACGAGCTGGGGGAGGCCGCCGAGCGCGTCCAGGTAGGTGATGTTGAACTCGTACGGTGCCTCGGATCCGTCGGGACGGGTTCGGGACGACACGTGCCCGCCCCGGGCCCGGACCCGGTCGGCCATGTTCGCAACGTCCTCGTCGGTCAACCACCCCCGAGCCGGTGTTACGCCGATGCCGTCGTGAGAGGCCAGGAAGTTGAAGAAGGTCACCTCCGGCGTCGGAACTTCGAGCGTCCCGGCCCAGGAAGACAACACCGAGGCGTCGCCGGTGTGAAACGCGTGGAGCGTGAGGGGCGGCAGTGAGAAGTTGTAGACCATGTGGGCTTCGTTGGTTCCGTCGCCGAAGTACGAGATGTTGTCCTCATGGGGCACGTTGGTTTCTGTGACCAGCGCCACTCCTGGTGCGGCCTCCTCCAGCACCAGGCGCAGCAACTGGACGACGGCATGGGTCTGGGAAAGGTGCAGGCAGCTCGTGCCGGGCTGCTTCCACAAGAAGCCGACGGCGTCCAACCGGATGATCCGGGCGCCGTGGTCCACGTAGGTCAGCAGAACTTCGATCATGTCCATCAAGACACGGGGGTCGGCGTAGTTCAGATCGGGTTGATCGGGACCAAACGTGGTCCACACCCACTTGAGGCCGGCGGCAGTCTCGAAGGGGGTGAGGAGCGGTTGGGCCCGGGGCCGAAACACTGCGCTGAGGTCGGTGTGAGGGTCGACGGTGATGAAGTACCCGCGGAAGCGGGCCTCGTCGGTGAGGAAGCCCTGGAACCAGCGGCTCGACGTGGAGACGTGGTTCATGACCAGATCGATCATCAGGTCGAATCGCCTGCCGATCCGCCCCACGTCGGACCAATCCCCGAGCGCCGGGTCGACTCGCCGGAAGTCGACGACGGCGAAGCCATCGTCCGAGGACCACGGGAAGAAGGGGAGGATGTGGATCGCGGAGAAGATTCCGTCGGCGAGGGTCTCGAGCAGGTCGGCCAGGGAGCGCAAGGGCGCTTCTCCCGGCCGACGCACGATGTCACCGTACGTGATGAGGACGGTGTCGGTGTGGTCGAATTGGCGCCGGCCCGGGCCGGCCGACCGGTGGGCGTCGACGAGCCGATCCAGCTCGGCCATGATGCCGTCGGGAGGCCCCCCGTAGATCGTGGCCAGCAGACGCTGGGCCTCGGCGCGGCGCCGAACGCCGCTCATTTCCCCAGTTCGACCACGGCACCGGTGCGCGCCGACGCATACGCCGCCAGCGCCAGCGCCAGCGCCGCCCGGCCGTCCTCTCCCGAGGGAGCCGGGGGCCGGTCCTCCTCGATCGCAGCGACGAACTCCTCCACGATCCCGGCCACGTCTCGCCTCCACCACGGCCGTCGCTGAACACCGACAGACGTGACGATTCCGTAGTCGTGGTAGGGACGGTCGATGAGAAAGGCGTCGGTGGTGGTGAGGATCTCGAAACGCGCGTCCAGCCAGGCCGGACTGGCGGTGGGATTGGCCCAGCCGGCCGTGAGCACGCCGATCACTCCGTTGTCGAAGATGACGGTCACCGACCCCAGATCGTCGGTACCTAGATCGGCATGGACCAGGTTGCCGATCTGGGAGTAGACCGACACGGCCGGAGCATTCGCCAGCCACAAGAAGGCGTCGAGGGCGTGAATCCCGACGTCCATGAACCCGCCGCCGCCGGCGACCGCCGGATCGAGAAACCACCCGGCGTCCTGGGGGCCGGGAGCGCTGGTCGGCAACCGCCCGTACTTGAGGGCAAACATGGCTACCAGCTCCCCGGCGGCACCGTCATCGAGGAGCTGCTTCACCTTTCGTACCGGCAGCTGGAATCTCGGATGGAAGGGAACCATGAGCTTGATTCCAGCGGCCGCGGCCAACTCCACGATCGCATCGGCATCGCCGAGGTTGGGGGCGATCGGCTTGTCGCACAGGACGTCGATGCCTCGCTCGGCGGCCAGCCGCACGACCCGGACGTGGTCGGCCGGGGTGGTGCCGACGTATACCCAGTCGAGATCCTCCATCGACAACACGGCGGGGTATGAGTCGTAGAAGGGAATCCCCCCGGCATCGGCGGCCCGTCGGGCCACGTCGGCGTTGATGCCCTCGTCGGCGACTGCGGCGACTTCGACTCCGGGATGCTCCGCGAGCGCCTCCAGGTACCTGGGGGTGTGGAGGTGGTCGAAGCTGAGAAGGGCGGCCCTGGTCATAGGCCGAACTCCTCGGTATCGACGACTGCGACGCGACGGGCCGATTCGCGCATTGCCACCGCCATGGCCACCGCCGCCCGGGCATCGATGGTGCTGATGGCCGGCGGGCGGTCACCGACGACGCAGTCGACGAAGTGCTCCAGTTCTGCCCGGAACGCTTCTCGCTGGGTCGAGGCGAAGTCGAAGAAGGAGGGAAGTGTGGGTCCGTCGGAGTGGCCGACCCGCAGCATGGGGGAGCCGTCGTGGTCGTTGAGTTGCACCTTGCCGCTCGTGCCCACAACGTCGAGCCATCCGTAGAGGGTCGAGAACGCAGGAGGATGCGCCCAGCTCACCTCTACGTCGCCGATGGACCCGTCCGGGAAACGAAAGGAGGCGACGACGTAGTCGGGGCTGTTCGTCTCCTTGGCCTCGGACCGGACCGCCCGGCTCCGGGCATAGACCGAATCCGGATCCTGAGCGAACAGCCACCGCACGAGGTCGGTCACGTGGGCGCCGAGGTCGAGAGCGACCCCACCGCCCCGTTCCGGGTGCCAGTGCCAGGAATCGGTGCCGAAGGGCAGCCACTGCCGCTCGGCCCTGCGGATGTAGCGAGGAACGCCGATCTCGCCCGCGGTCAGCACCTCTTTGATCTCCAGGAAGCGGGCGTCGAATCGCCGCACGTGACCGATCATCAGCTTGCGGCCGGCGTCCTCGGCGGCCGCCACCATGGCATCGGCCTCGTGCACCGTGGCCGCCATCGGCTTTTCGCACACCACGTGCTTCCCCGCCTCGAGTGCGGCAATCGCGTGAGCAGCGTGCTCGAACGTCGGCAGGGCGATGTCGATGATGTCGATCTGGGCCGAGTGGATCATCTGATCGAACGTCAGCACCTCGGCCCCGCTGCGTCGGGCGGTGGCCTCGGCCCGGGACGGATCCACGTCCGCCACCGCCACGACCCGGACGCCGGGAATGGCCGCGTAGGCAGCCGCATGGCCGCGATCCCCGATGTTGCCGCAGCCGACGAGACCCACCCAGATCGAGCTCGAATCGGTCCTGATTCCGGTCACGGCAGTTCCGAAGCTAGCTCCGCCGATCGTTCCCATTGCGGCCAGGCTCGCTCGGCCACGGTCTAATGGCCCTGGTGACGTATTTGGGAGATCGTGTAAGTTGGAAGTGAGTGACCGCCGACGAGGCGGGAGGGGGCTCCACCCTATCGGCGAAGGAGGAGAGGAAATGAGAAAGAGAATCTGGGCGGTGATCTTCGCCTTAGCGATGGTCGCCGCCGCATGCGGCGACACCGCGGAGACCACCACCACCGCGGCCCCAGAGCCGGAAGCCACCGAGGCGCCGGAGGCCACCGAGGCGCCGGAGGCCACTGAGGCGCCGGCAACCACGGCGGCACCGGAGACCACCGCGGCCCCGGAGGACTTCGGAGAGGTCATCATCCTGTCGACCCAGGGAGTTCCGGTCGAGGAGGCCGAGAAGATTCGCGACGAGGTGCTGGTCGGCTTCAACGGTGATCCAGAATTCGTCGGGGCGGAGGAGCCCGTGCTGCTCACCCGCGTGGAAGGCGAGGTCGGGCAGGACGAGGGGAGCGTGGATGTGGTGATTGCCCTCCACGGCACCTATCCGACCTTGAAGGAGCTGGACGCACTGCGCGATCTCTCCGACCTGGCCGCAGAGCTGGCTGCACTCGGAATCCCGGAGAACTTCCTGGAGCTGGGAAGGCTGGGAACCGACACGCAGTACTACATACCGCTCATGCAGGCTACCTACTTGATGGCGGCCAACAATGAGGCACTGGACTACCTCCCGGACGGAGCGGACCTCGACGCTCTGACCTGGGAGCAGCTGCGTGACTGGGGGCAGGCCATCGTGGACGGGACCGGATCGGCGCGGCTGGGCTTCCCGGCTGCAGACGACGGCCTCTTGCATCGATTCCTCGAGGGATACCTGTATCCGTCGTTCACCGGCGGCATGGTCACCAACTTCGATTCGGCGGAGGCGGTGACCATGTGGGAGTTCTTCCTGGATCTGTGGGAGACCGCCAACCCGCAGTCGACGACCTATTCCTTCCTGCAGGACCAGCTGCTGTCGGAGGAGGTCTGGGTGGCCTTCGACCACCAGGCCCGCCTGAAGAATGCGCTGGATGAGCGCCCGGACGACTTCGTCGCCTTCCCCGCTCCGACGGGACCGGAGGGTCTGGGCTTCATGCCCGTTCTGGTGGGCATCTCGATTCCGAAGAACGCCCCCAATGAGGCGGGTGCGATCGAGATGGTCAAGTACATGATGTCCGACGACACGCAGACGGCCATCACCAAGGCGATCGGGTTCTTCCCGGCGACTGCGGCGGAGCTTCCCGGCGACCTGTCGCCCGGCGTCAAGGCCGAGGGCGACGCCATCGCCACGATGACCTCCAACCCGGATGCACTGCCGGCGCTCCTGCCGGTGGGGCTGGGTGAACGGGGCGGCGAGATCAACAAGATCTACCGCGACGCCTTCACCCGCATTGTGCTGCAGGGCGAGGACATCGCCGATGTGCTGGGCACCGAGGGAGACAACCTGCAGGCGTTGCTGGACGAGACCGGCGCCCCATGCTGGCCGCCAGACGCTCCCAGCACCGGCGCCTGCCAGCTGAGTCGCGGATAGCTGAAGTGAGGTGGGGGAGCATTTCTCCCCCACCTCGCCCACCCTTCCGTTAGCAGGAGGCGGCTTCGACGGCTAGCGACGACCTTCCCGGCACGACCACCGAGGCCCCGCCTCGGGCACGAGCGCGCCGGGGGCCACGCATCAACTGGCTCCCCTACGTGCTGCTGCTGCCGTCCACGATCTTCCTGCTGGTGTTCTTCGCCTGGCCGATGTTCAGTGCCGTCGTACTGGGCTTCCAGACCGACGACGGGGCCTGGACCCTCGAGCACCTCGACCGGGCGACCGGCGACATTGCATTCGAAGACGCGGTCTGGAACACGCTGATTCTCGTCATCGCCGTCATTCCCATTCAGTTCGTACTCGCCCTGGCGATGGCCCTCTTGGTGACGGCCAACCTGCGCGGCTCGGGAGCGCTGATCTACGTCTACGCCATTCCGATCGCGGTTTCGGACCTGGCTGCCGGCATCGTCTGGTTCTCGATATTCACCGAGAACGGATACCTGAACACGCTCTTCACCGAACTGGGTCTCTTCGACAAGCCCTTCATCTTCCTGAACATCCAAACCACCTGGCCACTGATCACCGTGGTGATCGCCGAGGTGTGGAGGGCGACCTCGATCGTGTTCGTGATCCTCGTCGCCGGCCTGCAAGGGATACCCAAGGAGTATGACGAGGCAGCGGAGATCTTCGGAGCCAATTGGTGGACCCGCCTGTGGCGAGTGACCCTGCCCATGCTGCGGCCCAGCATTCAGGTCGCGTTGATTCTCCGCACGATCCTCGCATTCCAGGTCTTCGCCGTGGTGGTCGCCCTCACCGGAGGCAACCTCAAGGTACTGGCCCTCGAAGCCTTCAATTGGTACGCCGACTTCCGCAACGAGCACGTGGCCGCGGTGTACGCCACGATCATCCTTCTGGTGTCGATGATCATCACCGGCATCTACCTGCGGGTGCTGCGGGTGCGCAGGCAGGAGATCACATGAGCAAGCGGTCGGGCCGTTCGCGGGGGCTTTGGTCCCGGTTCTTCCTCTACCTGGCCGCCGGCGCCGTTGCCGTCTTCATCCTGGCCCCCATCTATGTGATCACGGTGCTCGCTTTCAGCCCTCGAGACGTCGTGTTCGGTTTTCCCAAACCGCTGATTCCCACGCAGTTCAGCTTCGAGACCATGTCGACCTTCCTCGACACCACCGGCATCATCGACGCGCTCATCACCAGCCTGGTCGTCGCCCTGATCACGCTCGTGCTGGCGCTGGCGCTCGGGGCACCGGCCGGCTACGCGCTGGCGCGGTTCGTGTTCCGCGGGGCCGATACCTACCGCATCGGGATCCTGGCGACCCGGGCGTTTCCCATCGTGATCCTGGCCGTTCCCCTCATCGTCACCTACATCCGGTGGGGACTGGACGACACGGCGGTGGGCGTGTCGCTGCTGCATACGGCGATGGCGCTGCCGACCACGATCCTGGTGACGAGCGCCGTGTTCGTGGGGGTATCTCAGGACCTCGAGGCGGCCGCGATGACGCTCGGCTGCAGCCGGATCGGCGCCTTTCGTCGGGTGGCGCTGCCGCTGGCACTCCCGGGTCTGGCCGCGTCGGCCATCTTCACCTTCGTGCTGTCGTGGAACGAGGTCTTCGGAGCCGCCATCTTGACGTTGCAGAATCCGACCCTGCCCGCCAAGCTGGTGCTGCAGTTGAATCAGTCTCCGGTTCCCTTTCGCTTCGCCGGCGGCTTCTTCATCTTGGTGCCGGCCCTGATCTTCATGGCTTTCGTTCGCAAGTACCTCTTCAATCTGTGGGGCGTGAAACTCAAATGAGGCGATCACATGGCTGAGCTGCACATCGCCGGCGTGACCAAGCGCTTCGGCGACTTCGAGGCGGTGAAGGACTTCGAAGCGACCATCGCCGACCGGGAGTTCGTCGTTCTCTTGGGCCCGAGCGGATGCGGCAAGTCGACGCTGCTGCGCTGCATCGCCGGGCTGGAGAGCGTCGACGAGGGACACGTTCTGATCGACGGAGAAGACGTCACCGATACCCAGCCCCGGCATCGCGGCATCTCGATGGTCTTTCAAAGCTACGCGGTCTTCCCGCATCTCACGGTGTTCGAGAACATCGCCTTCGGCCTGCGCCGCCAGAAGAGGCCCAAGGATGAGATCAACCGCCGAGTTCGGGACTCCGCTGCCTTGCTGCACATCGAGGATCTGTTGGACCGCCACCCTGCCAGCCTCAGCGGGGGCCAGCGGCAGCGGGTGGCTGTGGCCCGCGCTCTGGCCACCGAGTCCAAGCTGCTGCTGATGGATGAGCCGCTGAGCAATCTCGACGCCTTGTTGCGGCTGGAGATGCGAGCCGAGCTCAAGAGCCTCCTGAACAGCCTCGAAGCCACGACCCTTTACGTCAC
>CAYFYE010000085.1:0-11204 GCA_964347285.1 uncultured Acidimicrobiia bacterium | reverse complement strand
AAAGACCACCCTCGCGCTCCACGTCGTGGCCGAGGCGCAACGCAACGGCGGGGTGGCGGCCTTCATCGACGCCGAGCACGCCCTCGACCCGGTCTACGCCAAGGCGCTCGGTGTCGACGTCGACGAGTTGCTGATTTCCCAGCCCGACACCGGCGAACAGGCTCTCGAGATCACCGACATGCTGATCCGGTCCGGGGCCCTCGACGTCATCGTCATCGACTCGGTGGCGGCCCTGGTACCTCGCGCCGAGATCGAGGGAGAGATGGGGGACAGCCATGTGGGCCTCCAGGCCCGGCTCATGTCCCAGGCCCTGCGCAAGCTGGCCGGCACGATCAACCGCTCCGACACCACCGCCGTCTTCATCAACCAGCTTCGGGAGAAGATCGGGGTGATGTTCGGTTCACCGGAGACCACCCCCGGCGGCCGGGCGTTGAAGTTCTACGCCAGCACTCGCATCGACATCCGCCGCATCGAGTCGATCAAGGACGGCTCGGAGACCATCGGCAACCGGGTCAAGGCCAAGATCGTCAAGAACAAGGTGGCACCCCCGTTTCGCCTGGCCGAGTTCGACATCATGTTCGGCGAGGGCATCTCTCGGGAGGGAAGCCTCATCGACGTGGCGGTTGAGCAGGGCATCGTCCGCAAGGCAGGCGCCTGGTTCACCTTCGACGGCGACCAGCTCGGCCAGGGTCGGGAGAACTCCAAGCGCTTTCTGCGGGAGAACCCCGAGCTGGCGGTCCAGCTCCAGGCTCGGGTGCTCGAGGCGGTGGGGCTCATCGATGGAGACGACGAGGACGCCGAAGCCGAGGAAGCAGCACCCGAGAACGTGGAGGACGTTTAGACAGGAAATTGGCGTCTTTCAGAGGGGGCCCGTTCGTGTACCATCGTGAGTACACACACACGTACTAAAACTGAAACCCTGAACGCAAAGACGGACCCGATGGAAGCAAGGAGCAGGCCTACCGCTAGATAAACGGAAGGGCTGCTCCTCGCGTGTGTGTGCCGAGCCGTGGGCTCGGCACGTTTGCGTCCCGGTCCGGGATAGGGGATTGACATGGAGGTCGTGATCGGAGCAGCGGCCCTGGCGGTGGGAGCGGTGGGGGGTTTCCTGGGTGCCCGCGCCGCCAAGAAACGCTCGAAGGGCCCGGCCGGCGAGACGGCCGGCGATCCTGTCGCCTCGGCGAGAGTCGAGGCACGTGAGATGTTGAGCCGCGCCGAGCGAGAGGCGCAGGCCAAGGCGGAGGCATACCGGGACCGGGAGGACGCCACACTCGAGCACCGTCGCCTCGAGCTGCAGTCGTCGGAGGAACGCTTGGCGCAGCGGGAAGCCACCCTGGAGCAGCGGGCGGCCAATCTGGCCGATCGGGAACAGCTGCTCATCGACCGGGAGCGTGACCTCAGCGAGGCGAGGGCCGACGTGGATGCGGCCAGGGAAGAGGCCCGGAACTCGCTGGAGCGCATAGCCGGGTTCGACGCCAAGGCCGCCAAAGAGGAGCTGTTGGGCAAAGTGGAGGACGAGGCTCGCCGCGATGCCATGCTGCTGGTGCGAGATCTCGAGGCGAAAGCTCGGGAAGAGGCCGATCGTCGAGCCCGGCGCATTCTCACATCCGCCATACAGCGCCTGGCCTCCGAGGTCGTGGCCGATACCACCGTCTCAGTGGTTCCCCTGCCGTCGGACGAGATGAAGGGCCGGATCATCGGCCGAGACGGCCGCAACATTCGTGCCTTCGAGGCGATCACTGGTGTCAACATCGTGGTCGACGACACGCCAGAGGCGGTGGCCGTTTCCTCATTCGACCCGGTGCGGCGAGAGGTAGCCCGCATTGCCTTGACCACGCTCATCAACGATGGGCGCATCCATCCGGCCTCGATCGAGGAGGCGCACCAGAAGGCGGAAGCCCAGGTTGAACAAAGCATCCGGGACGCCGGCGAATGGTCGATCCTCGAAGTCGGGGTGAGCCGCATGGCCCCGGAATTGATCACGTTGCTCGGCCGGCTCAAGTACCGGACCTCGTATGGACAGAATGTGCTCGATCACCTCGTCGAATCGGCCCACATCGCCGAGATGCTGGCGGCCGAGTTGGGGGTCGATACGAGTGAGCCGAAGCGGGCGGCATTTCTCCACGACATCGGCAAGGCGGTGAGTCATGAAGTCAGCAGCTCGCACGCCCTGGCCGGAGCCGAGATCGCCAGGCGCTTCGGCGAGGACCCGGCGATCGTTCACGGCATCGAGGCTCACCACGGAGAGGTGGAACCGCAGACGCTGACCGCCATCCTGGTCCAGGCGGCGGACGCCGTCTCGGCGGCCCGGCCCGGTGCTCGACGCGAAGCCCTCGAAGCCTACGTGCGGCGACTGGAACGGCTCGAGGAGCTGGCCGGTTCCTTCGACGGAGTGGAGCGGGTGTTCGCCATGCAGGCCGGGCGGGAGATCCGGGTCGTGGTAGATCCGGGCCGACTGAACGACCTGGAGTCGGCCGACTTGTCCCGGCGCATCGCCCGCCAAATAGAGCAGGATTTGCAGTATCCCGGCCAGATCGAGGTGACCGTGATCCGCGAGCTGAGGACGACCGACTACGCCCGATGACGAGTCCAGTCTTCCTGGGTATGCCCAAGCCGCAGGAACTGCGGCCGGCAACGAGGCCGGGGCGTCGGTACTTCGTCCGAACCTTCGGCTGCCAGATGAACGAGCACGACTCGGAGCGGATCGCCGGACTGCTCGAGTCGGACGGTATGGTGCCCGCCCCCAGCCTTCCCGAAGCCGACGTCGTCGTGCTCAACACCTGCTGCATCAGGGAGAACGCCGACAACAGGCTCTACGGCAATCTGGGACACCTCAAGCCGCTGCGGGCCGCCAACCCCGGGATGCGCATCGTCGTCGGGGGATGTTTGGCCCAAAAGGACCGGGAGCTGATCCGTCAGAAGGCGCCGTGGGTGGACGTGGTCCTGGGCACCCACAACCTGCACCGCGTGCTGACGCTGCTCGACCATGCTGAGGAGTGGGGCCCGGTGACCGAGATCTGGGAGGAGACGTCGTCGGTCGAGGACATCCCTTCGGCTCTCCCGGTGCACCGTGAGGTTCCTCACTCCGCCTGGGTGACCATCACGATCGGCTGCAACAACTCCTGCACCTTCTGCATCGTCCCCATCGTGCGGGGCCGGGAGATCAGCCGCCGTCCCGGCGACATCGTGCGAGAGGTCCAGGGCCTGGTGGCCGAGGGCGTCATCGAGGTGACCCTGCTGGGCCAGAACGTCAACTCGTACGGGCGTGATCTCGACATGAACGGGCGCCGGCCCCTGTTCGCCGAGCTGTTGCGGCGGGTCGGGGCGGTAGACGGCATCGAGCGCATCCGCTTCACGAGTCCCCACCCCAAGGACTTCGGGGCCGAGGTGGCCGAGGCCATGGCCGAGACCGACGCAGTGTGCGAGCAGCTACACCTGCCGCTCCAGTCGGGCAGCGACCGGATCCTGGCCGCCATGCATCGGGGCTACAACGCAGCCCGGTTCCTCGACAAGCTCGACGCGGCCCGCGCCGCCATCCCGGGACTGGCGGTGTCGACGGACATCATCGTCGGGTTTCCCGGCGAGACCGAGCAGGACTTCCAGGACACGCTGGAGGTGGTGGCCCAAGCCCGTTTCGATAGTGCCTACACGTTCATGTACTCGGCCCGCCCGGGCACCCCGGCCGCCGACCTGCCGGATCAGGTGCCGCCCGACGTGGCCGGCGAGCGCTTCGACCGGCTCATCGAGCTCCAGGCTGCGATCACCCTGGAACTGAACGAGGGACTGGTGGGGGAGCGGGTCGAGGTGCTCACCGAAGGGCCCTCCCGCAAGGATCCCTCGATGGCCACGGCCCGTAGCCGGACCAACAAGATCGTCCACCTGCCCGGGGAGTACCCATCGGGACAGTTTCTCGAGGCCGAGATCATCGCCGCCGCCCCGCACCACCTGGTGGGGAGAACCGGCTGACCCCGGTGGCGGCCCTAGTGGGGCCCACTGGCGCCGGTAAGAGCGAAGCGGCGCTGGTCCTGGCGGAGGCGGTTGGGGGCGAAATCCTGTCGGTGGACTCGATGCAGGTGTATCGGGGGATGGATATCGGCACCGCCAAGCCCGATGCGGAGGAGCGGCGCCGGGTTCCCCATCATCTCATCGATGTGGCCGACCCGGAGGAGCACTACTCGGTCTCGCAGTTCCAACAAGAGGGACGCCGGGTGCTGGCCCGACTGGAGGAGCGGGGGACGCCGGCGCTCATCGTGGGTGGCTCCGGGCTCCATTTCCGGGCGCTGGTCGACCCGATGGAGTTCCCTCCCACCGAGGCAGAGGTGCGGCGCCGCCTCGAGGACCTGCCTTCCGACGAGGCCCAGGCTGCCCTCCTGGCCGCCGACCCCCGAGCCGGGGACTCGGTCGACCTCGACAACCCTCGTCGGGTGGTTCGGGCCCTCGAGATCTACGAGCTGACCGGTCTCACCCCCTCGGGCCGGGCCACTCGCCCCGAGGCCGAGGCCCTGGCCCGCTACGAGTCGGTCGTGGCGTTCGAGGCGATTGGGTTGGACCCGGGAGGGGCCCTGGCGGAGCGGGTGGAAGCACGCTGCGATCGGATGCTGGAGCTGGGTCTCCTGGAGGAGGTGGCCGCGCTGGCGACACGGCTGGGTCCCACGGCTGGACAGGCGGTGGGCTACAAGGAGCTGCTGCCGGTGGTGAGCGGGGAGGCGACACTGGAGGAGGGCCGCGCCGAAGTGATCCGGGCCACCGTGGCGCTGGGGAGAAGGCAACGCACCTTCTTTCGAAGGGACCCTCGCATCCGCTGGCTACCGTGGCGCGAGGATCCGGACGAACGGTTGGCCGCCGTTGTGGAGGCCCTGGAGGAGCCGGCATGGAGTTCGTGAAGATGGAAGGGCTGGGCAACGACTTCGTGCTGCTGGTCGGGCCGCGCCCGGTCTCGGCCGAGGAAGCACGGCGCTGGTGCGATCGGCGCCGGGGGATCGGTGCCGACGGCGTCCTGGTGGCGGTGCGGACGGACTCCTCGGTGCGCATGGACTACCGGAACGCGGACGGGTCGGTGGCGGAGACGTGCGGCAACGGCCTGCGGTGCGTGGCCCGCTTCGCGTTCGACCAGGGCTGGACGTCCGGCCCCGGCTTCGTCGTCGAGACGGCGGCCGGTCCCAGTCCGGCCGAGGTGCAGCCCGACGGCACGGTGCGGGTTCGCCTGGCTCCTTCGGCCGGTTCCCCGGGCGACGAAGTCGAGATCGCCGGATTCGACATCACTCCTTTGAAGATGGGCAACCCGCACGCGGTCATCGTGGTGGACGACTGCTACGCCACCCCCGTCGAAGCGATCGGACCGGTGGTGGAAGGGGACCCGGCCTTCCCGGAACGGACCAACGTCGAATTCCTGACCGTGGCGGGTCGAAGCCGGGCCGCCCTGCGGGTCTGGGAGCGAGGGGTGGGGGAGACCCTGGCCTGCGGGACCGGCGCCGCCGCCGCCGTAGTGGTGGCGCACCGCAAGGGATTGGTGGACGACCGGGTGACCGTCCAGCTTCCCGGGGGAGCGCTCGAGGTCGCCATCTCCGAGGACGGAGTATGGATCGAGGGCCCGGCCAACTACGTCTACCGGGGCGAGATCGATTAGAGGCTGCGCAGCACGGCGATCACTCGCCCAAGGATGTCGACGCCTTCGGTGAACACCATCGGGGCGTAGTCGGCGTTGGCCGACAACAGCGTCACCCGACCGTCGTCTTTGCGGAGCCGTTTCACGGTGGCCTCCTCGCCTTCGATGAGAGCGGCCACCACCTCGCCGCTGGCGGCATCGGGCTGGCGACGGACCACCACGTAGTCGCCGTCGAGGATGCCGTCGTCCACCATCGAGTCCCCTTTGACGCGCAGCATGAAGACCGGATCGTGACCGACCAGTTCGGTGGGCAGGGGGTAGATCTCCTCGATGTCCTCTTCAGCCAGCACCGGGGAGCCGGCGGCGATCCGGCCGACGAGGGGGACGTCTCGCAAAGGGGCGCGGTGCAGCGATGGGCCCGGCTCGGCTTCGGGTGCCACCACCTCGATGGCGCGCGGCTTGGTGGGGTCGCGCCGGAGATAGCCCGATTTGACCAATGAGGACAGGTGGCTGTGGACGGTGGACGGTGAGCTGAGCCCCACCGCCTCCCCGATCTCCCGCACCGACGGGGGATAGCCCCGGTCGGCAACGGTCTGGCGGATGTAGTCGAGGATCTCTCGCTGTCTGGAGGTGATCTCGCCGTCGGCCATCGTCGACCCTTCCGTTGCTCGGGGCGACGGTAGCGGCCCGGACCGAAAAAGCAAACATATGTTCGACTTGACGAGCGAACATCCGTTCGATATGGTGTGGAGGTGCTACGAACATGTGTTCGTGTCACACCCGCCCGATACCGTTGCGGGTAACGGGGCCCAGAGGCCCCGGGCGTAGGGAACGAGCAGGAGGCGAGGCCAGTGGTGAAATCGTCCAATGCCCCGTCCAGGGCAATGGTCCTCCTCGCGACGGTGGCCATGGGCCTGATCCTCCTGCTCGCCACTGCGGTGCACGCCGGATCGGGCGCGCCGACGCTCCGGGAGTACCGTGTGCAGAGCGGCGACTCCCTGTGGTCGATCGCCGCCGCGACTCGAGGCCCGGAGGGAGACATCCGGGCCGCCGTCCACGACATCAAGCGCATCAACGGACTCGACGGCGTCACCATTCTCACCGGACAGGTGCTCCTCCTTCCCGGCGAATGAACAGGGCCCGGTCGCCCCACAACATCTAGTAGCCTCACCGGCCGTGCAGTGCCCCATGTGTGGCTTCGGACGCACCCGCGTCAAGGACAGCCGCCCAATCGACGCCGGATCGACCATCCGCCGTCGCCGCCAGTGCGGCGGCTGCGGCCACCGCTTCACTACGTACGAGCGCATCGAGAGTGTGGTGGTCGCCAAGCGCGACGGGCGAGTCGAAACCTTCGACGTTGAGAAGGTGCGGGCCAGCCTGGAACGGGCGCTGACCGATCGACCGGTGCCGCCCAGGTCGTTGGAGGACATCCTGGCCAGGGTCCAGAGCCTGACCGAAAGCGGCCGAGTGACCTCGGAGACGATCGGGCATGTGGTTCTCGAGGGTCTGCGGGAGCTGGACGAGGTTGCTTACCTGCGCTTTGCCTCGGTGTACAAGGAGTTTCAGGAAGCGGGCGACTTTCGGGCCGAAATGGCCGCCCTGGAGGACTGATTACCTGGGCGACGTCTCCGTTTCGATGATGCCGATGCGCAGCTCGTCGAGGCGGCCCGCCCCCCACGCCTCGATGTCGGCCAGGGTCGGATCGAGGGCGGCCCTCACCTCTGCGATGGAAGATTCGGCAAGTTCGGCGAGTCGTTTGGCTTCGCCGGGGTCCCCATTGCGGAGCGCCGATAGGTAATCGGTACGCCATGCCTCGAGGGTCTCGAGCAGGGCGCCGGCCTGGTTCCTATGGGCGTCGAGGAGCGGATCGTTTGGGAGCGACACCACCGATTCCACGGAGGCGGCCAAGGCGGCGGCCAGCTGGGCGCTGAGCCCGTCGACAGCGTCGGCGTCGGCCGCGGTCGGCAAGGTTGGAAGTGCAAAGGCGCCCTCGAACAGTAGGCGATAGCCGAGCAACCCGTTGAGTCGGGCCACCAGCTCACCGGCCTGGGCGGCGACGAGGTCCATCTCGGTGCGCATGGGCTCGAGCGCGTCGAGGTCGTTGCGTGGGACGAGCGGTGGTGTGGCCGGCAGCGGTTCGTGGGCGACGGCCGCCAACCCCTCGGCGGCGGCGGCGAAGCCGGCCAGGGACTCGATCGAGGCCGACAGTCTCTGGCCGTCGGCCGCCGGGTCGGTCAGGGTCTGGAGGGCCGAGCGGGCTTCCGGTATGGCGTGGTCGAGGTCGTCGAGGGCGGTGTGGTAGCCACCACCGACTGACTGGGCGAGGCGGTGCCCGTAGCCGGGTGCCGCAACGAGGAGCAGCCAGGCGGCCAGGGCCGCTATGACGGCGAGGGCGATGAGGCCCCAGCGATGTCGAAGGGCGAAACGGCCCAGGCGGTCGGGGCGACTCCAGTCGGTCGGGCCGTGGTCGACTTCCTCGACGGCAGTGCGCCGGCGGGGAGAGGCTGCCTGCTCGGGCGCCGGCCAGATCTGGTCGAGGTCGGCGAAGCGATCGAGCAGCGAACGGAAGCTGGGCGACTCCTTGGTCTGGACCACGACGAATACCTCGTTTCGTTTTCGCGGCCCCGTCGCCCGCTGTCACAATGCGCGGCTATGAAGATACCGTTCTTGAGATTGGATGTGGAGCTTTCGGTTCCCGACCAGGCCCACCCGGGCGACGCCGGAGTCGATTTGCGGGCCAGGGAGGCCGTGGAGCTGGCAGCGGGGGAGCGGGCCGTGGTCCCCACCGGCGTTGCGGTAGCCATCCCCGAGGGCTACGTGGGCCTCGTGGCTCCCCGGAGCGGACTGGCCGCTCGGCGGGGGCTGGGAGTGGTGAACGCCCCTGGGGTGGTCGACGCCGGCTATCGGGGCGAGGTCAACGTGATCCTGATCAACCATGGCAACGAGCCGGTGAAGCTCGAACGAGGGGAACGCATCGCCCAGCTTCTGGTCGTTCCGATAGTCGACTCGGAGTTCTTCGAAGTCGACGAACTCCCCGAATCGAGTCGAGGAGACGGGGGTTTCGGCTCCACCGGGACCCACTAGTCGGTCGTGCTACGATTCGCCTCCCGCGGACGTAGCTCAGTTGGTAGAGCGTCACCTTGCCAAGGTGAAGGTCGCCGGTTCGAGACCGGTCGTCCGCTCTGCAGGCGCGTTGGCAGTCTGGCCGGCAGCCGCCAGGCGCAAGGCAAGGGGGTCACGTGAGATCGTGGTACCGCCCTGCGGGGGGCCGGCTCGTGTTGGCGACGTGCGGCTGCCTTGGTGCCGTCGACCTCGGCGACGCCCCCAGTCTCCGTCGCCGCCTAGGCCCTGTTCCTGACGACGCATCACCCGAGTGCAGCGCCTTTCCCTGCGAGGTCGACGGCAACGAGCCGTTGCGACGGCCCAAAAAGGCGGATCCACCCCGGCCGGCGAATTCACCGCGGAGGTGTGGCCCGTGGCCACCGCTTCCCCGACCGGATCGGAATCGAGCCGCTGGTGACGTGAACATCGCAGTGGTCACCGGCACCGGGGACCAGACCAAGGGCGTCGTGCCGCGGCCTTTCTCCGTGTCGTGCCCCGGCCTTTCTCCGTAACGTGCGCCCCGAGCTCTCCTCAGGGGCCGAAAGGCCGTACCGGGCTGAGCCCGTACGTCACGCACGATCGGGCCCGCTGACTCGGGCGCCCCTCGGAACCTGCCGAGTAGTTGCGACTCCTATCCGTGATATCAGGCCTCAATGCGACCACAGACAGCGGGTGTTACCACTAAGAGAAGTCAGCTGCTAGGGTTCTGAACGCGCTATGTGGCAGTGCGTTCGCGGCGATCACCAAGGGAGGAGGGATCGGGGAAATGCTCACCGTGGCGCCGGTGACGCGGAAGGTCGCTCTGGTGGCCTTCACCGGCGGCTTCCGGTCGGCCATCCCCGATCAGGCGCGCCGACCCCACTTGGAGTCGTCGCCGTCGTGCTGGCGAGCATGCTCCCTGGGCCTGTCGGGGGTATGTCGCCATATGAACCCTACGTTCTCGACTCGTTGGTGTTTCCCGAACCGGCCCTTCTCGACCGCACCATCTACAAGGATCTCCTCCCTCGGTCGTCGGGCGGGGTGACCTGGCGCCGGGCAAGCGGACCGGGGGTGATGACCTTTGGTGGCGTTTCTGCGTTGGGCACGGTCGCAACCTCTGCGGATCCGGGCGTCTCCGAACTCCTCCTCAACACTCCCGACGGTGAGTACGCGTCGAGCGACGACGTGGTCCGCTTTGCAGCCTTCGGGGACTACGGGAGAGGGTGCTGCGCAGAGGCGGAGGTAGCGTCGCTGGTGGAAAGCCTGGCCCCCGATTTCATCGTGACCACCGGCGACAATACATACATCGAGGACATCGACCTGGCCGTGGGCCAGTTCTACAGCGCCTATATGGGCGACTACTCCGGCTCGTTCGGTCCCGGTGCGCCCGTCAACCGGTTCTTCCCGGCGCTCGGCAATCATGACTACCACGAAGCGGGGAGCGTCGATGTCTATCTCGACTACTTCTCGCTCCCCGGAAGCGGAATTGAAACGAGCGATACCTCCGGCAACGAGCGCTACTACGACTTCGTGCAAGGCCCGGTGCATTTCTTCGTGGTCAACAGCAACAGCGAAGAACCGGACGGGCGCTCCGCCACGTCGATACAGGCACAGTGGTTGCAGACCCAACTGGCCGACTCGACCTCACCGTGGAAGATCGTCTACATGCACCATTCCCCCTTCTCCTCCGGCCGCCACGGCTCGAGGTCGGTCATGCAATGGCCCTATGAAGCATGGGGAGCGGACGCTGTACTCTCCGGCCACGATCACACCTATGAGCGGATCGTCAAGGACGGGTTTCCATACTTCGTGACCGGCGCCGGCGGTGCCGGCCTCTATGACTTCGTCCCGCCGGGGGATCCCGATAGCGAGTTCTTCTACAACGACGACCACGGGACCATGCTCATCGATGCGTGTGCCTCCAGCCTGAGGTTCGAATTCCACTCTGTCTCTGACGGCGTGGTGGACGACTACCTGCTGGGCTCTCCAGATTGCGGCACTCCGCCCGTGGCCGAAGACGACGTCTACACCACCCCCTTCGAGACCGTCCTCACCGTTGTCGCCCCGGGGGTGTTGGACAACGACACCGATGACGACGGCGACCCGCTGACGGCGGTGCTCAACACCGATGTGTCCGATGGGACCTTGACCCTCAACCCGGACGGTTCCTTTACCTACACCCCCGACCCCGACTTCGATGGAAACGATACGTTCACCTACTTCGCCAGCGACGGAGTGGTGGACTCGCCGTCGCCGGCCGCCGTCACCATCACCGTGGAGGCTCCCAGCAACCGGGCCCCGTCGGTCGAGGACGACGCCTACTGGACCGACGAGGACGCCGTTCTGTCTGTTCCGGCGCCGGGGGTGTTGGGCAACGACACCGACCGCGACGGCGACCCGCTGACGGCGGTGCTCGACACCGATGTGTCCGAGGGAACGTTGACCCTCAACTCGGACGGTTCCTTCACCTACAGCCCCGATCCCGACTTCTACGGGACCGACACCTTCACCTACACCG
>CAYFYE010000084.1:0-11341 GCA_964347285.1 uncultured Acidimicrobiia bacterium | reverse complement strand
ACGTCGGTAGGATCGGTGAAGGAGGCGCTATGAGCCGGGCCCTGATCAACGAGCAGGAAGCAGCCGAGCTCGCCAGGAGCTACTTCCTCACCTCTACCAACATCTACGGCTGCGCCGAATCGACCTTCCTCGTTCTCAAGCGGGCCTTCGGCCTCCCCGACGTCGACGACTCGTCGGCGGCCATGGCTCTGAACGGCGGAGTGGCCCGGGGCGGAGGCATTTGCGGGGCCATCTCCGGCGCCGCGCTGGCAGTAGGGATGCTGGCCGGACGTCGCATCGACGACCACCTGCAGGCCAAGCGGGTCGCTCGCGGCATCATCGAGCGAGAGATGGACCAGTTCGCGACGACCTTCGGCAGCCTCGACTGCCGGGACCTCATCGGGATCGACATCCGGATACCGGCCGAGCACGAGCGGTTCATCGAAAGCGGAATCTGGCGGCATTCCTGCATGCGCCAGATCGAGTTTGCGGTGAGCCGGCTGTCGGCTCTGGCCGACGAGGCCGTGTGGGACGCGACCGTGGCCGAGCTGGAAGCGGAGGACCCGAACTCGGTCTGACCGCCGGGTCGCACTCTCAGCGGGAGCCCGCCGATCCTTGCCAGGAGCTCACCCAGGCATCGAAGAGGGCCCGGGCGGTGCGCTCGGCCGGCCTACGGGCGGACTCCATGTCGGCCTGGACGCGAGCGGCGTCGAAGCCGCGTTCGGCCAGCCATTCCCGGCCCCCGGTGGCGATCCACTCCGCCGTGATTTCGGGCGAGGCCTCGGGATGGGGTTGGAGCCCCAGTGCCGAGCCGAGTCGAAATGCCTGGGGGTAGCCGTCGGTGCGGGCCAGCACCACGGCGCCGGAAGGAGGTTCCCAGGTGTCCTGGTGCCACACCAACACCGGGCCGTCGAGATGGATCGTCACCGGGTCTGCCCGTCCGGCGGCGGTGAGCTCTATGGAGGCCACAGCCACCTCTGCCGAAGCAGCCCGGAAGGCACGCCCCCCCAGGGTGGCGGCGAGGAGCTGGCAGCCCAGACAGATGCCGAGCACCGGCAGGCCGGCGCCGACGGCCCCGCGCAAGTAGGCCTTTTCGGCGGTCAGGTATGGATAGCGGTCCTCCTCGTAGGCGCCCATCAGCCCGCCCAGCGATACCACGGCGGAGACGTCCTCCGGATCGGGCAGGGGGGCGCCGGAGTAGAGGGCGACGGTCACGGCCGGAATCCCGCGATCGGCCAGCACCTCGCCCAGGTACCCGGGGCCGATCGTGGGGCCGTGGCGGAGCAGGGCAACCGGCTTCATCGGGCGTAATAGGCCCGCAGCTCCCGCCGCATCACCTTGGCGGAGGCGGTCCGGGGCAGGGCGTCCACCAGCACCACGTCGTGCACCTTGAACAACGGGTTGAGTTGGCTGCCGATCGCCTGCTGCATCTCGCGTCGGAGGGTCTCGGGCTCGAGGACGGCCCCCGGCTTGGGAACGGCGAAGACGACCAGGCGGCTGGGCCCGCCTCCGGGAGGCTCCACCGCGACGGCGGCGGTCTCGATGAGCCCCGACACGCCCAGCAGCGCCCGCTCGATCTCGGCCGAGCCCACCTTGATGCCGCTGAGATTCATCGTGTCGTCGATGCGGCCGTGGGCCCGGTAGTAGCCGCCCTCGAGGGCCTCCATGTGATCGCCGTGGCGGCGCAGCACTTCGTCCGTTTCGGGCGTGCCCTCGTAATAGACCTCGTGATGGTTCCGGTTGAGCAGCTCGGTGGACAGGCCGATCGAGGGCGGCACCAGGAACAGCTCGCCGGAGGAGGCCGGCCCTCCGGCCTCGTCGAGGATGCGGAAATCGATGCCCAGGGTGGGAGTGGAAAAGGTCGCCGGAACTACCGGCTGCACGACGGTGCCGGTGATATAGCCCCCGCCGGTCTCGGTGCCCCCGCAGTACTCGATAATCGGCTTGTTGCCGGCCAGGTCCATCAGATAGGCCATGTCGTCGTGGTTGGAGGCCTCGCCGGTCGAGCTGAAGAGTCGAATGGCCCGCCAGTCAAGGCCCTCCATGCACGCCGTGCTGCGCCAGGCCGCCACCAGGCTGGGCACGACCCCGAGGATCGTGACCCCGGCGTCCGCCACGAATCTGCCGAAGGAGCGGTCGGTGGGAACGTCTTCGTAGAGCGCCATGGCCGCCCGGTTGATCAGCGTTGCGAAGATCAGCCAGGGGCCCATCATCCACCCCAGATTGGTGGGCCAGGCCACCAGGTCGTCGGAATGGATGTCGTGGTGGAACCGCCCATCCATGGCCGACTTGATCGGAGTGAGCTGGGTCCAGGGGATCGCCTTGGGGTCTCCGGTGGTCCCCGAGGAGAAGAGGATGTTGATGTGGTCGTCGGGGTCGGCCGGGACCGGATCGAAGGGCCGGGAGCCACCGAGGAAGTCGTTCCAGGAGACATCCCCCTCCCGCAGGCTGAGGCCGGCTCCGGTTTCGACGACGATGGCCCGTTCCGCCCCGGCCTCGATGACTTTCGCATACATCGGCAGATCCTTGCCGCCCCGGTGGATCAGGTCCTGGGTGATGACGGTGCGGGCGTTGGTGATGCGCAGCCTGGCGGCGATCTCGTCGGCGGCGAAGCTGTCGGCGATCGACACCACCACGCCCCCGGCGGCCACGATCCCCAGATAGGCCACCACCGACTCGACGGTCATCGGCATGGCGATGGCGATCCGGTCGCCGGGGGAGAACCCGGCGGAGACGAAGCCGTTGGCAACCCGGTCGACATCGGCCCGCAACCGCCGGTAGGTCATCCGGTGAATGGCGCGGTTGCGGCGGTACACCACCGCCACCTGGTTTGGGTGAGCGTGAAAGCAGCTGTCCACGATGTTGAAGCGGGCTCCGCGGAGCCACCGGGGCTGCTCCACTCCGTCGCGCAGGTCGAGCAGCTCTTCCGGCGGCGTCACGAAGGAGATGCCGAGCTGCTCGACGACCTTGCCCCAGAATTCGGCGCGGTTGTCGACCGACCAGCGGTGCAGGTCGTCGTAGTGGTCCAGGCCCAGCTGCTTCATGAGCGCGGTCAGGTTGGCTCGTTCGAGGACCGCGGGGCTCGGGGTCCACTTCGCCGGCGGGGTCGGGGCGGTCACCGCGGCGAGGCTAGCCGTGACCGAGTCGCCGCTAACGTGGATCGTTGGCGCGCCTCACCACGGGGTTGGATCAGAGGTGAAGACAGTCCTGGTCGTCTTCGGTGTGCTCGCCGCCGTCCTGGTGGGAGCGGTGGCGCTGTTCACCATGGGCGAAGTAGTCGCCCTCGTCGTATTCGCGGCGCTCTTGGTGGTTGCGGTCGGGGGCCGGTTCGCCCCTCCGGCGGTCGTCGGCACTCTGGCTGCGGCAGCTGTGATGGTGGTCGTGGCGGCGGGTGCGTTCATCGGATGGCAGGCCACCCAGATCGCCGGCGCCCTCACCGACACCTCGGGCCCGGTCGACCCCCCCGATCCCGTCGACCTGGCGTCGGCCCGGGCCAAGATCGACGAGGTGGAGGGCGAGGCCGGGTTCCGGCTGGAGCTGCTCGACCGGGAAATCACCGCCTACATCCTCGATGCGCTCGAGGGCAACCAGGACAACCCGCTGGAACGGGTCGACATCGACATCGTCGGGACTCCGCCCGACGGGGAAGTCACCTTCGACGCCACTTTCAAGAGCGGAGACATCACCGCTTCCGGGGCGGCCACCGCCGGTCTCGAGGCCGGTGCGGTGAAGATCGAGCTGGTCGACGTCGAGGTCGGCGCCTTGTCGATGCCCGGCGTGGGGCGAGACGCCCTGGAGGATCTCGTCGAGTCGGTGGCCGACCTCAACGAGGCCTTGGCGGAGAGCCGGGCCGACGTCCAATCGATCACGGTCGGCAACGACCGGCTCGTGGTGGTCGGCACGACCGGTACCACCAACCTGATCACCTCCGAGACCCTGCTGTCGACTCTCGCCGACCAGGTGGCCACGGCCGGGACCGCCATGGCCCCGCCTCCGGAGCGACTCGGGCCCGGGATCGTGAAGTCGACCTCCGCCGACGGATCAACGTACTACGTAGCGCTGGGGGACTCGCTGGCCGCCAACGTCGGTGTGACCGAGCCCCGCAACGGCTACGTATCTCGTTTTCACCGGGCGATCTCGGAACGAGATGGCCTGGCCTACGGGCTCCGCAACTTCGCAGTCTCGGGTGAGACATCGGGGAGCCTGATCCGCAGCGGACAGCTCGAGGAGGCGCTGGCTTTCATGGCGGCTAACCCGATCTCCTACGTCACCATCGACATCGGGGGCAACGACCTGCTCGGCCATCTTTCCTCGGGGGACTGCAGCGAAGACCCCCGGCTGGCGTCGTGCCGGCAGCGGGTGGCCGACACGTTCAACACCTACGAGGACAATCTCCAGAGAATCCTCACCGACCTGGCCGACGCTGCGCCCGACGCCACGATCATCTTTCTGACGACGTACAACCCGTTCAGCCTCGGCTTCGGCGGCGACCTGGAATTCGAGGCGGAGAGCAACCGCATCACGTCCGAACTCAATGCCATCGCCGAGCGCATCGCAACCGAAAAGAGCCTGCTGGTGGCCGACGGCTTCACTCCGATGCAAGGGACGACCGCCTCGACCACCCATATGGTGAACAGCCCGCCCGACATCCACCCGCTTCCCATCGGCTTCGACATCCTGGCCGCCGCCCTCCTGGACACCCTGGGCTGAGCCGGTGAAGTCTCCATTCCTCTGCCATACTTCCCCGGCGCGCTCATCCAGAGCGGTGGAGGGACAGGCCCGCTGAAGCCGCGGCAACCGGTTCACGACACGGTGCCAATGCCTGATCGATGAGCTGCCGAGGGCGGCATCGCCCGAGGCGCTCGAGAGCGCGTCGGACGAAAGGAACCGCCCACATGCCAGGTCGCTCCAACGCATCACCGATCTCGGCCCATCTCTGTGGCTATCCCCGCATCGGGACGCAGCGCGAGCTCAAGCGAGCCCTCGAGGGCGCCTGGGCGGGCCGGATCGGCATCGAGGAGCTGGAGGCGAGGGTCGCCGACCTGCGCTCCGGGCATCTAGCCGAGCAGCGGAGCCTGGCCGGGACGGCCACCGACGACTACTTCCTGTACGACGAGGTGCTGGAGACGGCGATGATGCTCGGCATCCTTCCCGAGCGGCTGCGTGATGCGGCGCCGTTCGAGGCTCTGACCGAGCTGGCCCGGGGCTCGAAGGACCACGAGGCCTGGGAGATGACCAAGTGGTTCGACACCAACTACCACTACGTCGTACCCGAAGTCGAGGGCCCCGTCGGTGACCTCAGCTTTGCCCCGTTGCCATGGCGGCGCCCTCAGCCCGACAGCGTGTGGACGGTGCTGGGGCCGTACAGCCTGGCCAAGCTCAGCCGGACCGACGAGTCGCTGTCACTGGCGGGCCGGGCCGGAGACGCTTTGTGGGCGTGGGTGCGCTCGCAGCCGAACGGATTCCGCCTCCAGGTCGACGAACCGTGCCTGGGAATGCTACTGGAGGGCGCCGACCGGGAGCTATTCGAGGCAGCGTACGCCGGCGCGGCGGGCCTGGGCCTAGAGGCTCCGCCGCTGGTGAGCGTGCAGTTCGGATCGGCGGCGCCGGTGACCTTGGCCGTCCTGGGCGATCGAGGATTCAGTGTGCAGATGCCGCACGAGGTCTTGGCAGCCCGGGCCGGCTCGGCGGCCTGGAGGTCGCAGCCCGCCTACCTGGTCTCGGTTCTCGACGGGCGCAGCGTATGGGCCGACGACTTCGAGTCGGTAGCCCACGACTTTGCCGGTGTCGACTTCGACGGCAAAGCGGTGCTCGTCACCGCCTCTACATCGCTCATGTTCCTGCCGTATACCATCGATGGCGAAGACCTGCCCCCCGGGTTCGCCTTCGCCCGGGAGAAGGCGGCCGATCTCCGTCGCTGGGCCGAGGCTTTGGAGAGCGGAGACCGACCGGCCGGTGTAGCCGCCCCGGTGCCGCCGTTCCCCGATGTGGAAGAGGTCGGTGATCGGGCGGCCCGCTCCGATCGGCGTGGCGCTCAGGATCGCCTCGCCCTTCCTTCTTTCCCAACTACGACCACCGGCAGCCTTCCTCAGACGACCGAAGTCCGCAAGCTGCGGGCCGCCTTCAAGAGGGGCGAGCTCGAGCAGACGGCCTACGAGGAGCGGCTCGACCAGATGGTCGTTGCCGGCATTCGCTGGCAGGAAAACCTCGGTCTCGATGCCCTGGTGCACGGGGAGTTCGAGCGGAGCGACATGGTGGAGTACTTCGGGGAGAAGATGGACGGCTTTCTCACCACCCGCAACGGCTGGGTGCTTTCCTATGGGAGCCGCTGTGTGCGGCCCCCGATCATCGCCGCACCGCCCTCCATCTCCGAGCCAATGACGGTACGGGAGTGGAAAGTGGCGCAGGAGGCCACCGACCGGCCCGTCAAAGGCATGCTGACCGGTCCGGTCACCATCGTGAACTGGAGCTTCCGCCCGCCCGGCGTTCCCGACGACAAGTTGTTCTGGGCCGTGGCCGGTCCCATTGCCGAGGAGGTCCGTTTCCTGACGGAGGCGGGAGCGCGGATGATCCAGATCGACGAACCGGCGGTGCGGGAGCGGTGGCCGCTTCCCACCGAGAATGCCGAGGAGCTGCGCAAGATCTACGGTCGGGGGGTACGGGCCGCCCTGCGAAGGGTGTTTGCCGCCCCGCCCGGGGTGCAGCTGCACACCCACATGTGCTACGGGGACTTCGCCGACATCGTCCCGCTGTGGGCCGACGTCGGGGTGGATGTGGCCTCCATCGAGTGGTCGCGGTCCAAGGACGACGACTACATCCGGCTCTTCTACGAGCTGTTTGCCGATGGGCATCTCCAGATCGGCCCCGGGGTGTTCGACGTCCACAGTCCTCACTCGCCGGGGCGGGCGGCGATGGAGGAGCGCCTGGAGCACTTCCTGTCGTTCATGGACCCCCGTGACGTTTGGGTCAATCCCGACTGCGGTCTCAAGACGCGGCGCTGGGAGGAGATCGAGGTCCAGCTCGGCGATCTCGTCGGAGCGGCCCGGTCGCACCGGGAGGCCTGATGCTGACCGCCAAAGAGGAGTGGGTCGACATCGTGGAGGTGAACCCTCCCCACTATCCGGACATGTCTCACGTGCTGCTGCTCGATCGCTGGCAGGCGGCGCTGGTGACCGACAACCCTTTCCGGGAGATCCGGGTTTCGCCGTATGCATATGCGGCCCGCCTGACCCACGACGTGCCGAGCGTCCATCCCACGGTGGTGGTGTCGACCCGCGACCGCAACATTCTCTCCATCGAGAGCGAGGTGCGGGGCGCCATCGGCAATGGAGTCGACTCCTTCTTGGTGGTGACCGGTGATTCGCTTCCGGCCGTCGACCATCTCGCTCACCATCTCGAGATCGTGGCCCATCTCAAAGAGTTGCAGGAAGTGGTCCCTCCCTTCGAGGTGGGCATGCTCACCCGTTTTCAGGAATGGGTCATGCGGCGCCGCATCGATGCCGGGGCGGAGTTCTTCGTAGCCGGCCCGGTGCTTGACCCGGCCACCGTCGGTCCCAACCTGGCCCGGCTCAAGGTGCGAGACGACGATCCTCCGATCTTCCTCGGTGTGGTGCCGCCGTTTTCACCATCGTGGGTGGAGCGGATGGAAGGCCTCGGGACGGTGCCGGTGACTGACGACTTCCGTTCTCGATTGGCGGCGACCCCCAAGGAGAAGCGGCGTACCTTCGGCTGGACCACCGCCAAGGAGGCGGCCGACGCAGCACGCCAGGAGGGCGCCGCCGGTGTGGTCTTGATGGGCCTCAAATTCGATACCGTGATCGGCGAAGCCCACACGGAATGGGGCGGCGGAAGGGGCAATCGGCCCGCGTGAAGCAGGGATCCTGACACGGCAGCCGGCGAGCGAACGGTACTGTGGTGCCTGCGGCGGCTCGCCTTGGGACCTCCGGCCCTGGTGTAGATCCCGGCGGATCCGCAGAATCGCGCCACTAGGAGGTCGGCGTGGCAGAGGAAGAGTTCAAGGGCCCGATTCTCATCGACGTATCTGCGACGGGCGACGCCGGCTACGCCCGTCAGTTCCTGGAGAAGATCGATCATCCGGTCATGGTGTGCCACGGACCGGGGGACGGGGTGGTGTGCCCGATCCTGACCGGCCAAGGCTGTGACATGGTCGACTCGGCGCACGGCATCGTGTTTGAGTTCGATCTGGACAAACCGCTGCACCGGGAGATCCTGGCCGCTTACCAGGAGAACGTTCCCGAGGACGTTCCGATCCGGGTCGTGGTGAAGCCCGGGCAGGAGAAGCGGTACCCGGAGCTGCTCAGGGGGGTCTCGGTGTGGGCCCATGAGCCCTCGATCGGTGAGCTGGACGGATTCGCCGCCGAGGTGGAAGCCGCCGACGAAACCAGGTGAGTTCGCTGTAGAGCCCCTTCGTGAGGGGACGCGCCGGCGCCGCCCCGGGAGGAAGGCGCAAGGCGGGAAGGTCGGGCGGCGCCGGGATCTGAGGGTGTGGGGGGGCTATGCGTTGACGGCGTCGGCTCCTTCCGCGTCGACCTCAGGCGGGGGCCCGAAGCGGAAGCCGGGGCCGAAACCGCGTCCGAAGCCGGGGCCGCCGGCGGGAGCCTCCCCGTTCACCTTGGCGGTGATGCGCTCGGTGAGGCCCGCCATCTTGTCGTCGGCCTGCTCCTGGGTGATCCGGCCCTCGTCGGCGGCCGCCTGGATGCGCTCTTCGGCATCGGCCACCAGCGCCGTGATCAGCTCGTCGGTCTGGGCACCGGCGATATCGGCCAGGCTCTGGCCCTCCCGAAGCTGGGCAGCCAGGTCCTCGACCGTGGTGTTGAGCACGTCGGCGGCCGTCTCCAGGTGGGCGCCTCGCATACCCCGGGGCCCGAAGTGGCGGTGGGGCATGTCGGCGATCCTCTCCTGGATGGCGTTGCGAACGGCATCGGCCTGTCCTTGGGTGAGCACGCCGGCGCCCACCAACTCGTCGAGCACGGTGCCGAGCACTCCCTCTCTCGTCGGGACGGGGGTGGTGGACTGGCCGTCGTCCGTTTCCTGCGCCAGAGCAACGGCACTGATGCCGCCGATCAGCAGGGCCGTGACGGCCACCAAAGCGATGAGCCTCTTCATCGGTACTCCTTTCTGTCATCGCTGGCACCCACTGTGGATGACGGACATGAGAGGCCGGTGAGGGCTGCATGAGAACGGCCTGAGAGTTTGGAACTGCTGCGGACGCGCCGGGTAGATCGGAGCAGAGAGGCTCAGGCGCTCACGGCATCGGTGGCGGTGCCACGGTCGGGGCCGAACCCGTGACCGGGGCCGAACCCGTGACCGGGGCCGAACCCGTGACCGGGGCCGAACCCATGACCGCCGAAGGGGTGGCCGTGGAAGCCGGCGGGCGCTTCACCGGTCACCATGGCAGTGATGCGGTCGGTGAGATCGGCCATCTTGTCGTCGGCCTGCTCCTGAGTGATCCGGCCTGCATCGGCGGCCGCCTGGATGCCCTCTTCGGCATCGGCCACCAGCGCCGTGATCAGCTGGTCGGTCTGGTCGCCGGCGATGTCGGCCAGACTCTGACCTTCCCGAAGCTGGGCGACCAGGTCCTCGACCGTGGTGCCGAGCACGTCGGCGGCCGTCTCCAGGTGAGCGCCGCCGTGGAAGCCCCTGTGCCCGAAGGGGTGGTGGAACTCCCGCATCCGTTCCTCGATGGCCTCGCGCACCGCGTCGGCCTGTTCTCGATCGAGGATGCCGTCCCCGACGAGTCGATCCAGTACATCGGTCAGGGCGGTCCGGTGTGGGGGTTCTGCGCCTCCCTCCTCGGGCGACTCCTGAGCCGACACCGCCACGGCATAGGCGCCGACCACCACTGCGGCGACGACAACGAGGAGGAGGACGACCTTGCGCATGCGATTCTCCTGTTTCCCGATCCTCGGAAAGGATGGATTCGGAGTTTAAGAATCTCCTGAAACCCCGGAGCCGAGCACCGGAATGCGAAAGCCGACCACGGCACCGTCGCCGGGTGGGACCTCGACGAACACCTCGCCGTTGTGCTCTTCCACGACCTGCTTGACGATGGCCAGGCCGAGGCCCGACCCCGCCATGGTCCGAGCTTGCGTCGACCGATAGAAACGGTCGAAGATGTGGGGACGGTCTTCCTCGGGGATTCCCGAGCCGTGATCGCGCACCGCAACCCGGCCGTCGGAAACCTCGACCTCGATCGGGGCTTCTGCCGGGCTCCACTTGTGGGCATTGTCGAGCAGATTGGAGACCGCCCGGTCCAATGAAGCTTTCCGGCCCTCGGCGTTCACCTCCTGGGTGGTGACCACGACCCGCCGAGCGGTCCGCCGGCCGGTCCGATCCGCGGCGGCCCGAACCAGCTCGTCGAGACGGAGAACCTCGATGGGCTCCTCGGCGCGACGATCGGTGGCCAGCTCGACGAGCTCCGACACCAGGGCGGTGAGCTCCTCGGCTTCGGTGGTGGCTTCCGTCAGGAGCCGGGCCCGCTCGGCCGGCTCCATGTCGGGATTGCGCTGCAACACTTCGATGTTGGTGCGCAGAGCGGTGAGCGGGGTGCGCAGCTCGTGGCCGGCATCGGTGACCAACCGGTGCTGCTGGTCGCGCGAATCGGACAGGGCGGCCAGCATCGTGTTGAAGCTTTCGGCCAGGCGGCCGACCTCGTCGCGGCGCTCAACTGCGATGGGGGCGGTCAGGTCTTGAGTAGCCGCAACGTGCTCGGCAGCGGCGCTGAGTTGATCGACCGGAACGAGCGAACGCCGCGCCACTACCCAGCCCAGGGCGGCGGCCACCGCTACACCGGCCAGGCCGATGACCGTCAGGCGCAGTGCCAACCCGCTCAGAATCTCATTGGTCTCCTCCAGGGACCGGGCCACCTGTACGGCCGTCCCGCCCGGGCCCGGGACGGTGATCATCCGATAATCCTCTCCGGCCACCGTCACATCGCGCAGGGCTCGTTTGTCCTCACCGGCCAGGACCGCCAGATCCCGGCCCTCGACTGGGAGCACGAAGTCTTCCGAGAACACGAAGATCGTGTCTCCACGGGGACCGATGATCTGCACCAGGGCATCGGAACCGACCAGGCGAAGCGCTCCGGGGTCGCGCCGGGGTCCCCGACCCCGGAACGGAGCCAGCTCGGAAAGCTCGTTGTCGAAATCGCCGGGCCCGATGGCCGAGACGGGGGCAGTCCGCTGCAGCAGGAAGGCGTCGATCTCGCCGCGCAGCTCGTTGCGGGCCGACAACCAGGCGATGGCCGCCGCCACAGCTATGGCGAGCGCCACGGCCCCCGCCGACAGCAGCGTGATGCGGCCCCGGAGACTCACGAGTCTCGGAGCACGAAGCCGACGCCTCG
>CAYFYE010000083.1:3272-11391 GCA_964347285.1 uncultured Acidimicrobiia bacterium | reverse complement strand
GTGGCCTCGTCGTCGACCTGGATCCGCTGATCGGCATGGCGGATGGGATGCTCTCTGGGATCACCATCCTCGAGCTGGGGCAGGTGATCGCTGGGAACTTTGGCGGCGTGATCCTGACCGACCTCGGGGCCGAAGTCATCAAGATCGAGCCCCACACCGGCGATACGGCTCGCAACCCGAACATCGCACCTCTTCACGGCGAGAGCTCCATCCACCTGTTCATGAATCGGGGGAAGAAGAGCGTCGTTCTCGACCTCAAGGATGAGCGGGGCCTGGAGTTGTTCTACTCCCTCGTCGCAGGCGGCGACGTGGTGATCGACAACTTCCGACCGGGCGTCATGGAGCGGCTCGGAATCGACCACGCCACGCTCAAGGAGCACAACCCCCGCATAGTCACCGTCTCCGTGACCGGGTTCGGTGAGTACGGCCCCGCCCGGGACAAGGCGGCTTTCGATCTCGTGATCCAGGCCTTCAGCGGGCATGTGGACATCACGGGTCCCGAAGACGGCGACCCGGCACGGGTTGGCATTCCAATTGCCGACATTGCCGGCGGCATCTACTCCTGTGTTTCCGTGCTCGCCGCATTGCTGGGCAGGGAGCTGCACGGAGAGGGTCGGCACGCAGACGTGGCGATGCTCGACTCGCTCGTCTCGATGCTCTCGTACGACGCCCTCGATCACCTCAACTCGGGAAGAAAGGTCACGAGGCACGGAACGGCCCACGCCCACATCGTCCCGTGGCAGGCGTTTCAGACAAGCGATGGATACGTTGTCGTCGCTGCCCGCGATGAGAAGTTCTGGCGGAACCTGTGCAATGCCATAGGTCGACCTGACCTCAAAGACGATCCGCTCACCATCGACAACGCGGCTCGCGTGGCGAATCGAGAGTATCTGATCCCGATCCTGGCCGAAGTCTTCCGCACCAGGACCAAATCGGAATGGCTGACGATCCTCGATGAGTACGACATTCCCAATGCACCCGTCAACGACATCGGTGAAGTATTCGAGGATCCCCAGGTACAGGCGAGGGGCATGATCCAGACCTACGAGCATCCGACGCTCGGCGCCGTCCGCTACCCCCCGAGCCCGGTGAAGTACAGCGACTGGGAAAGGCCGAATGAGCCGGCCCCGATGCTGGGCGAGCACACCATCGAGGTGCTGGTCGAGCGCCTGGGCTTGGAGGAGTCCAAGGTGAGAGCTCTGGCCGCCGAGGGCGTGGTGAAAGTCTGGCCCGAGCAAACCTGAGGTGGAGGTTGCAGCTTGGTCACCGGTTCACGGGAGCATCACCTCGATCGAGACCCGGCGCGGCGTTGAGCCCTTGGCTCGGCCCCGCTCCGGGTTGATTCCCGTGCCGCGATGAGCGAGCTCCGTCCACTTCTCGATCCGGAGTCGATCGCCATTGCGGGGCTTTCGGCCGATCCGGCGAAACATGGGGGGCGGGTCCTCGACCATCTTCGGGCACTTGGCTACCCCGGCACCATTTCGGGCGTCAACCCGAGCCAGCCGTCCATCGAAGGGATCGAGGTGGTGGAGCGGGTGTCCGACCTGGCTGTCCCACCGGACCTCGTCGTCTGCGCCGTTCCCGCCGCGGCGACGGTCGACGTCGCAGGCGACTGTGCCGGAGTAGGATCCGTGGCCGTCTTCGCCGGCGGATTCGGAGAGATGGGACCCGACGGTCTCGCTCTCGAGCACACGCTCGCCCGAACGGCCGAGCGGGTGGGTGCACGCGTGCTCGGGCCCAACAGCGGCGGGGTGATACGGCCCGCCAGGTTGCTGGCGGCGAGCTTCCTCACCTGCCTCGACCGGCCGGCCCAGGAGATCCGCTCCGGCCCGGTGGGGGTCGTCACCCAGAGCGGCGGCATGGGGAGCTATCTGCACAATCTCGCTGCCGAGCGAGGTGGGGGGCTCGCCGTTTCGGTGTCCACCGGGAACGAGGTGGACATTCAACTGGGGGAGGCCATCGACGCCGTGTCCCGGCTCGACGAGGTGGCGGTGGTCCTTGCTCTCATCGAGACGGTGCGCGACGGAGCTGCGTTCGTCGAGGCGATCCGAGGAGCGCGGTCGAGAGGCAAGCCTCTCGTCGCCTGTACGATTGGCTCCGGGCGTCGCGCCGAGACCCTCCTGCGGTCGCATACCGGCGCCATGGCGGTTCCCGCAGGGGTCTTGAGCGGGATCCTCGAGTCGCTGGATGTCGTTGTCGCGGAGACGCCGGGAGAGGCCTACGAGGTCGCCGAGATGATCGCCCGGACCGATGGACCAGCGGGCGGCCGTTCGGCGATCGTCACCCACTCCGGAGGCACTGCGATCCTCCTTGCCGATCTGGCCGAGCGCCGCGGCCTGGATCTCCCCGCACCCGGTGAGCACTTGCAGAACAGGATCGGTCCCCTGCTCGACCACGGTGCGGTCGGCAACCCGCTCGACATGGGCGGCATCATCGGAGGCCCCAGCCGCTTCGCGCAGACGGTGGAGGCCGTCGCCGGATCAGGCGACTACGACATCGTGCTCGCGGTTTCCACCCCTCACCCGGCCTCGCACAGCGAAGCGCGCGCCGCTTCGCTTCTGGCGTTGGAGACCGGCGCCGTCGTTCTTCATCTGTGGATGGCCGGGAGTCAGGCGACCGCAGGCCTGGGGGCGTTGCGCGAAGGCGGAGCCCCGGTGACCGAGGAGCCGCGGGCGGCGATCCTGGCGCTCTCCGGCCTGTCCCGGCTCGGCTCCCGGGAGCCGGAGCCCGGGATGCCGCCGCTGGAGGGAGGCATCGAGGACTGGGGCTTGCCGCTGATCGATGGGGCGGCGGTCTCCTCCCCGGCCGAAGCGGCGCGGGCCGCCGACGCCCTCGGCTACCCGGTGGTGGTGAAGGTCGATGCTCCGGGCCTCTTCCACAAGACCGAGGCGGGCGGGGTCAGGGTGAACCTCGGCGATGCCAATGCGGTGCAGGCCGCCTACGAGCATGTGGTCGGATCCGCAAGGGACGCCGGTCACGCGGTCACGGGGGTACGAGTTGAGCCGCACCGGCCCGGCCTGGAAGTGATCGTCGCCGCGATCGAAGACGAGACCTTCGGCCCGATCGTGTCGGTCGGGTTGGGGGGCGTCTTCACCGAGGTGGTCGGCGACGTCGTGTTCGCCGCGGCTCCGATCGATACCGAGACGGCCCGAGCCATGGTGCACCGGCTGCGCGCTGCCAAAGCTCTCGAAGGCGTTCGGGGCCGGTCACCCGCCGATGTCGGCGAGCTCGCCCGGATCGTCAGCGTCCTCAGCCGGGGGTTCGTCGGCTCGGACCTCATGGAGGTCGAGATCAACCCCCTCATCTGGGACGGTGACGAGTGGGTTGCGGTCGACTGGTTGGCGGTCAGCCGGCCGTAACGTCGCCGAGCGTTGCCCTCAAGTCCGATAGATCGTCGGCCGACGGCTCCCACTGGGCAGCGAGAGCGTTGCTCCGCACCTGTTCCCAACTGGTGGCTCCCGGGTCACCGCCGGCGCCGCCTCATTGGCGAGCAGGGCCCCGAGAGCGACCTGGAGCATGAAGCCCGTTCGCCAACGGGTAGAAGGGGCAGCAGTGCGACCCCGCGTCGGTTGCAGGTGTTGATGGGTCCAGCGGCGGACAGCTCAATCGACGAGGAGGACTGCCTTCCCTCTCACCTCGCGTTGGGCCAGGGCCGCGAGTGCTGCGTTGGCCTCGGTCCACGGAACCTCCAGTCCCGGATGCGGATGGAGCGATCCTTGCGCCACCATGTCGGCGAGAAGCTGGAGGTCCTCACCGAACGGAGGGGGCTCTCCGCTCTCGTACACAAAGAAGGCCTCGATGCGAGCTCCGGCCCGGCCCCGGAAGTCGCCGAACGAGATCTGGGCAGCAGTGTCCGACGAGTTGCCGTACAAGGCGATGGTTCCGCCAGGCGCCACGAGTCGAACCGACGCCTCGAGTGACCTTCCGCCGACGGACTCGAGGATCAGCTGGAACGGGCCGCTGGCCTCTTCGATCTCGTTGACGATTGTTTCCGCGCCAAGCTCCTCGAGCCCCTCGGCGCGGAAAGGGCTGGCCGCAACAGCGGTGACCGCGGCTCCCGCTCCGGCCGCCAGCTCGACGGCGAATCTGCCGACCCCGCCGGCCGCTCCGGTCACCAACACCCGTTTCCCCTTGGGGTCTCCTCCGAGGCGAAGCAACCTGAGAGCGGTCACACCTGCGACGGGCAGACAGGCCGCCGTCGACAGCGGCACCTCTGCAGCCAGAACCGCCAAATGGGTCGTGGGGACCGCGACTCTCTGGGCCCAACCGGCCTGTTCCGGCCAGGCCACGACCGGCGATCCTTCGCCGGGGCCTGAGCCGTCGGCGGCAGCCCGCACCACCACTCCGGCAACGTCTTGGCCCGGTCGCCAGCCGCGGGGACGCGCTGCCAGCAGCCGCAACTCACCCCGGTTGATCGCCGCCGCACCGACTTCGACCAGCGCCTCGGAGGGCGCCGGCTGGGGCTCGGGGACCTCGGTGACGTCGACGGCGACCTCACCGCCGCCCCGGTTGGTCAGTGCTTTCATGGTTGCCTCCTCGGGTGCCGGAGTGCCCATGATGCATGGAGGGTGATGGATGTACTATCAGCGCCCGAGTTGGGCAGCCGCATTCGGATGGAGAAGAGTCACCTCGCGGTCATCGGACTGGGCCTCATGGGCTCACGAATGGCAGGGCGGCTGCTCGGGGATGGGTTCCAGGTCCAAGGCTTCGACACCAGCCCCGAGCGATTGGCGGAGTTTGAACGGAGAGGTGGCGTGCCGACGACCTCGCCATCGGAAGCCGTACAGGGCTGCTGGGCGGCTCTGCTCTCGCTCCCCGATTCGGATGTATCCCGCGAGGTCTGCCTTGGTCGCAACGGCCTCACCGACCGGGGAACGTCACCGCTCTACGTGTACGACACCACGACCGGTCGGCCCCAGGATGCGGCGGAGATATCGTCCCAGCTGGCCGAGCGAGGGGTGGTCTATTGCGATGCGACCGTGAGCGGCAACGCCGAGATCACCGAGCAAGGTCAGCTGGTGGTGATGATGGGCGGACCCATCGAGGCCTACCGAAGGGGACAACCGATCTTCGAGTCCATCGGCCGGTCTCACCACTACGTCGGGCCGGTCGGATCCGGGTCGCTCATGAAGCTGATCGTGAACCACGTGCTCACGATCCATCGCATGGCGCTGGGGGAGGCGTTGGTCGTAGCGGAGCTGAGCGGCCTGGACCTCGCAACCACCCTGGCGGTCCTCAAGGATGGACTCTCCTATTCGAAAGCCATGGATACCTGGGGTGAGCGGATGATCGCCGGCGATCACGAGCCGCCCTTCAGCCGGCTTCGACAGGCTCGCAAGGATTCCCGGTTGATCGTCGATAACGGTCTGGGCCGCGGCGCTCCCATGGACCTGGTCACCGTGGTGAGGGATGCGCTGGCCGAAGGGGAGGCGACCGGGCTCGCCGACCTCGACAACTCCGCGATAGTCGAAGTGATCAGGCGAAGAGCCGGAATCGGCAGGGTGGATCCAAGCCGCGAATGATCGACCGAATGGTCGCCTCGCGGCCGGTCCTATATGGTGCATGTCCGGAGTCGTCAGGTCGAGGATCGTTTGAGTCGGGTTATCGACATCCATTGCCACCGGGAGTGCGCCCCGGCGGCCTCACTGGTCAAGCCCGAGGCGGACCGGCTCGGACGAGCACCACTCCAGTTCGGCAACGATCTCACCGTGGAAGTCAACCGGAGGCAGCTGGAAGCACTTCGCCCCAAGATGGCATCTGTTGAAGTCCGTCTGGCCGACATGGATGCGATGGGTGTCGACGTCCAGGCAGTGAGCGTCTCTCCGTACCATCTCTTCAACTGGGCAACGGGGGACCTCGCCGTGCAGGCCTTCCGGACGATCAACGACGACCTGGCCGAGCTCGTCGATGCCCATCCCCGGCGTTTCGCCGCACTCGGCGCCGTGCCGCTCCAGGACACCGAAGCGGCCATCGGGGAGCTGGAGCGCTGCCGGCGCGAGTTGGGTTTCGGGGGCATCGAGATCAGCACGCACGTCGAAGGTGAGGAGATCTCGAGCCCGCGGCTGGGGCCCTTCTGGGACGCGGTCGACGATCTCGAGATGGTCGTGTTCATCCATCCCACCGGATTCACCGACCCGAGCCGCTTCATCGACCACTACTTCTTCAACACGATCGGCCACCCGCTGGAGGAGGCCCTCTGCGCCGGCCGCCTGATCTTCGATGGCGTCATGGATCGTCACCCCGGTCTCAAGATCGTGTTCGCCCACGGCGGAGGCTTCCTCCCGGCCTACGCCGGTCGCTTCGACCATGCGTACCACGCGCGTGAGGATGTTCGGCAGGGCCTCCCCCGTCCGCCCAGCGAGTACCTGTCGCTGTTCCATTTCGACACGATGGTGTTCGAGGCTGACCAGCTCGGCTTCCTCATCGCCAAGTACGGATCTGATCACATCCTCCTGGGCACCGATTACCCCTACGACATGGGAGAGGATGATCCACTGGGCTTGCTCGGTAGGGTGAGCGGGCTCGCCCCGGACGACATCGATCTCATCAGGGGCGGCAACGCCGCGCGGCTTCTAGGCTTGGAGCCATGAAACCAATCAACGTTGGCATCATCGGCACCGGCTGGTGTGGAGGCATCCGAGCGACGGCAGCAGCGAACAGCGCCCTCGTTGCCTCGCTGCACCTGGCCGAGATACGACCGGAGCGATTGCAGGAGGTGGCAGCGAGCAGCGGAGCCAGCAGGGCAACCGAGGATTGGGAGGAGCTGGTTGACGATCCGACGATCGACGCCCTCATCATCTCGGCGACGCCGGAGACGGTCCACTATCCCATGGCGAAAGCCGCACTGTCGGCCGGAAAGCACGTTCTGCTGGAGAAGCCGATGGCAATCACGCTCGAGGAGGCAGACGAGCTCGTGGAGTTGGCCGAATCCAACGCGCTCAAATTCACCATCGGGTACTCACAACGCTTCAATGCGAAGCAAGCGCTCGTCAAGCGCAGCCTCGGCGATGGCACGCTGGGCGACCCCGTGAGCGTGCTCATCAGCCGCCACATCACCAGGTCGCTCGGGGAGAAGATCGGATCCCGAACCAAGCTGTCCCCGGCTGCGATGGAGGCGACCCACGACATCGATTTCTCGCTGTGGTGTCTCGAGCCGCGACGCGCGGTTCGGGTGTACTCCCAGCTGGCGTGGGGAGCGCGAGAAGCCGACCAGAGCGTGCCCGACACCCAGGTGATGATCATCACCATGGATGACGGAGTGACCGTGACCATCGGAGCCGGCTGGTCCCTTCCGGTCGGGTACCCCAACTACTCGGCCACATGGATCGAGTTCGTTGGCACCGACGGCGCGCTGATGATGGATGCCAGTCACAAGGACATCGTTCTCAACACGACGAAGCACGGGGTCCAGTTCCCGCTCTCCACGATGCCGGGTGAGTATGTGGATCACGTGTATGCCGGCCCGATGGAGAGAGAGACGATCCACTTCTTCGAGGCCGTCGCCTACGACCGGGAGGTGATGGTCGCCCCGAGGCTGGCGCGTCACGCGATGGAGGTCTATATGGCGGCCGACCTGTCGGCGGAGACGGGCCAGGTCGTTGAGCTGCCGCTGGCATTCAGCGAAGAGGGAATGCCGCTGGCTGGAGCTGTCAAGGACTGACGAGAGCCGGGCGCGGGCTGTGGCGATAGCTGAGGGCGAAGCCAAGGGCCGAAATCGCGGCCAAGGCGCTTACGAAGAGCCACGCGGCCGAGTAGTTCCCTTGACCGGCAAGCCAGCCAACCACCAGCGGGCCGGTCACGGTGCCCATCAGGTTGCCGGAGAGGACAAGGCCGGTGGCCCTCGCCGGGAACCCTGGGTAGGCGTGCACGACGGTGAAGAAGAACACTCCCGGCCAACCCCAGGCCCCGAGCACGGCGAGCGGCATGGCGAATAGATAGGGCCCGGGCGTCGACGCCACCATCAGGACCAGGGCCCCGACAGCGCCTGCTCCGGCCATCCACATCATCTCGATGTGGCCACTGCTCTGCCTGCGATCCACCAGCCATCCCGCTCCGATCCGCACGCCGACCACGAGGATCGAGAACGTCGCCAGAACGACGCCCGCCACCGGCTCGTCGA
>CAYFYE010000083.1:0-3172 GCA_964347285.1 uncultured Acidimicrobiia bacterium | reverse complement strand
GCTTGCTTCGAGCCAAAGGCGAGGCCTTGCCGGCCGGCGGCAACGCCGTCGAAGATCGCGAGATTGGCCGCGATCTGGGTGACTCCGTTGCCGGCGCCCGCGGCCACCATGGCGATTGGCACCGTCCACCACACCAGAGCCGTCCCTGCCATCAGGCATGAGACGACGATCAGCATGCTGCCGATGCGAAGACCCCTCACCGATCCCAGACGAGGCATGATGCGGCCCGCCAGGTTGGCGGACAGCGCCGCGGCGCCGAAGAAGGTGGCGGTGGCGATCCCGAGTCGGCTCACGTCGAAATCCAAGCTACGACTCAGCTGAAGCACCTGTGCGCTGACCAGGTACAGGGGCAGTGCGGCGATGGCGGTGTAGACCACCGCCGTCACCAGGGGTCGTTGTCCGAGAGCCGCGCTGAGTCGGTTTTGCACCCCTAGCTACCCGGCGCCCGGGGCTGGGCAAGATCCGTTGCGGCAGAGGCGCCGGTCACCGTGCCGGGTCGGCGGCAGACACCGACCGGGCGCAGCCGGATCGCTAGCGGAATCGGGCCGGCGCGCCCTGCCCACGCGAAGATGGCGATGGTGCCTGCTGCTTCGGTGCCTGGTGCCCGCGATCGCTCTCCTGTGAGCCGTGATGGTAGAGGACCGAGCTTGGCCGAGCCCGCCGTGGCCGGACTCATCGTCGCCGGAGTGGCCCACTCGGGCCTACTCTCGGGAACGCACCTCGTTGAGGTCCACGACCGTTCCCGAGGCTGCGCTCTCCACGATACCTTCGAGGACCACGACGGCCTCCAGCCCCTCCGCTCCCCCCGTCTCCGGGGGAGTGCCGTTGCGGATGTTCCTCGCGAACTCCTCGAGCTCGTCCTTCACCGTGTCGAGCGTATCGATGGGGTGCGACTCGCGTTCCTTGTCCCCGACACGCTGGAAGTAGAAGCGCTCGCCATCCATCTCGTTCCAAGCGGCCGCCTCGGTACCCCAAAGAGCAGTCCGGCCGATATCGGGGATGACCATCGACGTACCGAGAAAGGCGAGTGGCCCGTCTTCGAATTCGAGCGTTGCCGTGGTCGCGTCGTCCAGCTTGCCCACGCCGATGATGCGGCGGCTGAACGCGGCGACCCGAGCCGGCCTGCCCAGGAGATAGTTGAGGTTGTCGGCCATGTGGACCCCGAGGCCCGTCATGCCGCCGCCCGGACTCTCCGCCGGGTCGCCTCTCCAACCCGACCTCGGATTGAGCCCTTTCGGATAGGAGAGGTTCGCTTCGGCGTAGTGGATCATGCCCAGCTCGCCTTCATCCACCATCTGCTTGAGGCGTCGGTTTGCCGGCTGGCGCCGCCGGTTGTGACCGGTCTGCAGCACGACTCCGGCGTTCTCAGCGGCGTTGATCGCTCGCTTGCCATCGGCAACGGTGAGGGTGAATGGTTTGTCGACGAACACGTGTTTGCCCGCTCCTGCCACCTCGGCGACGAGGTCGGCGTGGGTCGAGTGTGGCGTGGCCAGCAGGACCGCCTCAACCTCGGGATCCGACAGCAACTCGTCGAGCGACGAAGCCGGCCTGCAACCGTGGCTCTCGGCGAACTCCTCCCGGGTTTCTTGCGTGCGGGCGAAACAGCTGACGAGCTCGAGACCACCCAGCCTCGCTTTTTCCGCCAGCGTGCCTCCCCACCATCCGAGTCCCACCGAAGCCACCCGCAACGGATCCACGTCTTCCTCCTTGGTTCCCTTGACGACCACTACTCCAGGCAGAAATGGCAGATCGAGCCAGTTGACCGGGTGCGGCGTATCCTACATAATGCCCCGAGCCCCGAGAATATGGAGTGCGCGGGTCGCGCTGTCCCCGGGTGAACCAACTGGAGGAGGAATTCGGTGGTATTCAGAGCGTCGGAGCGCGCCAGCTCCAAACCTTCGAGTCGGACACGATGGAGTCGTCGGGCATTGGTGCTCCTGTTGGTGATGGGGCTCGTGGCCGCTGCGTGCGGCGACAGCGACGCCTCTTCGGATACGACGGCTGCCGCCGGTGACACCGAAGCCACGGCCGCTGACGCCGGCGAAGACGAGGCTGCTGCGGGTGAGCCGGTCGAACTCCTCGTTTGGGTGACCAGGCCCTACTACATACCGCCGGATGACTTCGAGAGCTTCACGGCGGAGCACGGAATCAACGTCACGTACGACGTCCAGTCCAACGACGACATCTTGCAGCAGCTACTGGTGAGGCGTGATGCCGGCCAGCCTCTTCCCGACGTGCTCGGGGCCGAGGACTCGTTCCTCATCGAGGCCTACGTCGAAGCCGGGCTGCTTGGATCCCATGACGACATCGCGGCGCAGTGGCAGACCGAGGACCCAGGGCAGTACGACCTGCTGCTGCCCCTCGTCTGGGACGAAACATCGATCGATGGTGTGAAGTACGGCACGTCGACCACGGCCAACTTCGATGTTCTCTACTACAACCAGGAGTGGTTCGACGAGGCGGGAGTCACCGTGCCGTTCGATTCTCTCGATGCGGTGCTCGACGGGATGCGGGCCATGAAGGAATCCCGACCCGGCTCGATCCCGTTTACGGTTCAGGCCAAGGCGGGCGACGGCGTGACGACCCTCAAGACGGTGCTCGCCGCCGCCGGGGCACCTTTTGACGGTGCCGTTCCCGACCTCACCTCTGATGGTGGGCAGTATGCGTGCAACTGGTTCCTCCAGGCGGCAAACGAGGGATTGCTCCCACCCGACGCCATCGCCTGGGGCGAGGACGAATCCCGCGGGGCTTTCGTATCGGGCGCCGCCGGGCTGATCCTCGACGGCTTCACAACCGCCGGCGACTTCAACGAGGCGGAGAACTTCGACTACCCCGAGCAGTGGAATCTCACCCCGGTCCCGCTGTCCCAGTCGGGTGGCGGTGCCGACGGGGTAGCCCTCTCGGCGGCCCGGACCTGGGCCGTCCTCGACGGGACCGAGCATCCGGACGAGGCGGCGCTTGTGCTCCGCTACATCGCGGAGACAGACAACCTGATCGAGGCGGCCGGGAATGGTTCGGTGCCGATGCGGCAGACCGAGGCCATTGACGACCCCAGGCTCCTGGAGATCTGGCCCTTCTTCAGCGATGAGCTGAAGGCCGCCTACCTGGGCAGCACCCCGGCGCCGGCCGGTCCCAACGCCGGCGATGTCGAAGCGATCCTCGAGCAGATGTT
>CAYFYE010000082.1:0-11539 GCA_964347285.1 uncultured Acidimicrobiia bacterium | reverse complement strand
GGCCACATACCCGGAAGGGCAGGAAGAGAAGTGGTCGGCCGCGGCGGAGGCCGGCGTTGCCAGCCCGAACACGGCCACGGCCACGACCAGCACGACGGCCGTCGACGCCGTGGGTCGCGGAGGTATGGCGTGCTGAGACGCCCGGGTAGTGCCTGGCCCTTCCATGATTGCCCGTCCCGCCCGGCACCAAGGTTCCTATCAACCGCGGTCTTCCGACAGTCCCAAATCACCCCGGGCGTAGGGACTAGTCAGTCTCGGCGAAGCCCCCGGCCGTCTCCTTCACCCCCTGAATTGGGGCTTGTGGCCATACGTGTATATATGTACTCTATGAGTAAAGGAATCAAGATATGCGCCTGGAACTCACCCGCCGCACCGATCTCGCTCTCCGGGCCATCCGCTTCCTCGAAACCGCCCGAAGGCGCGTGAAGCGGACCGAGCTCGGCGAGGCGGTCGGCACCTCCCCCGACTTCCTGGCCCAGGTGATGGGACCGCTGGTCCGCTCCGGCTGGGTCAACTCGGGGCCGGGGCGCGGCGGCGGCTACCGGCTGGAGGTCGACCCCCGCTCGATCAGCGTGCTCGACCTGATCGACGCGGTGGAAGGGGTCCCCGACGAGGACCGCTGCGTGCTGCGGGGAGGTCCCTGTGATCCCCAGGCCCGCTGCGCCCTGCACGAGGCATGGACCGGGGCCCGGGCGGCATTCCTGGACGAACTGAGAAACACGCCCGTCGTGGCGACGAAGACCTAGGAGTCAGTCAATGGACGACAAGAGCATCTCGCGGTGGCGCTGGGACGTCGCCATCGCCGCGTTGGCCGGCGTCACGGTGACCCTGGTGATCCTCGGGTTCGTGATCATCAGCGTCTCCGAAGACGACCCGGCCCCGGCCGCCCCGGCGGCGACCTCCGGCGCTCCGGTGGCGGCCGAGGCGGCGGCGACCGAGACCGCCGCTCCGCTCGGCGGGTCCACGGCATGGGCGGCCACCGTCACCCCCGAGCTCACTCCCAAGGACCAGCTGCAGCCGGTCCCTGCCGGTGAGGTCAACGTGTCTTACGCCCCCGACGTGCCGCCCCCCGCCGACCGCAGCGATCAGCGAGTGGTCGAGGTGCACTTCGAGGTCGTCGAGTCCGTGGCCATGATCGATCCCGAGACCGGGGTGGAGTTCGAGACGTGGGGCTACAAGCTCGCCGGCGACGACACACCGACGATCGGCACTCCCGGACCCATGATCCGGGCCCGGGTCGGCGACCTGTTGCGCTTCACCCTCACCAACCCGGCCACCAACACCAACCCCCACAATGTCGACTTCCACGCCGTCACCGGACAGGGCGGAGGGGCCGCCGACACCACCGTGGCGCCCGGCGAATCGGCCACGATCGAGGCCCGGGCCCTGTATCCCGGCCTCTTCATGTACCACTGTGCCTACGGCGACGTGCCCCGACATATCGCCCACGGCATGCATGGCGGCATCCTCATCGACCCCGAAACCCCCCTGCCGCCCACCGACCACGAGTTCTACATCGTGCAGTCCGAGTACTACACGACCGGCACCGATCCCGGCCTGGTCGAACTGGATCGCGAGGCGTTGACCGCCGAGCATCCGACGATGGTGGTGTTCAACGGGGCCAAGGGGTCGCTCACCGGCGACAACGTCCTGAACATCGACGTCGGGGAGCGGGCCCGCATCTTCTTCGTGAACTCGGGTCTGAACCTCGACTCCAACTTCCATCCCATCGGGTCCCACTGGGATGCGGTGTGGCCGGAGTCGGCCTACCTATCGGATCCGCTGCGGGGATCGCAGACCACCCTGGTGGCCGCCGGAGGCAGCGTCACCGCAGACCTCATCGGACAGGTTCCGTCGCGGATCATCCTGGTCGACCACGCCCTGGTGCGGACGTTCGACAAGGGAGCCATCGGGCTCATCCAGGTCAACGGGGGCGAGAACCGGGAGATCTTCGAGGCGATGGACTCCGGGGAGGGCAGGGACGAGGCCGAAGAGGCCGTCGAGGCCGAAGAGGCCGTCGAGGCCGAAGGAGCCGCCGCCGGAATACCGGTCGAGATCGCCGCCGGGTCCTGGCAGGTGGCCGACGTGGATGCCGCCGACCAGTTTGCCGACAACGAAGAGCCCGCCGACTACCTGCCCAACGTGTTGCGGGTGAAGGTGGGCGACACCGTCACGTGGACCAACGCCGACGACCAGATCCACACCGTGACCGCGGTAAACGAGTCGTTCGATTCCGGCTTCATGGACCCCGGCGACACATGGTCGTACACGTTCTCCGAGCCCGGCGAGTTCGAGTACTTCTGCATCCCTCACCCGTGGATGCGGGCCAAGGTGATCGTGGAGGCGTGATCCCGGCCTGGGCGGCCCACCCGTCCCGACCGGGCTCCTCTCGGCACATCCCGGCGGAACGGATCCGGAGGACGGGCAGCGGCGTAGGCTCGACTCGTGACCGAACGCGGGCATCACCACTGGCCGTCCAAGGGACGGGGTCATGCGCTCATCATCGGCATCGCCGGCGGGTCGGGGTCGGGAAAGACCACCGTGGCGGAGGCGGTCGTCGAAACACTGACCGACCAAGACGCGGTCATCATCGAGCACGACGCCTACTACCGGGATCACCCCGAGCTGTCGCTCGAGCAGCGGGCCGGACTGAACTACGACCACCCCGATGCCTTCGAAACCGAGCTGCTGGTGGAGCACCTCCACCGCCTGCGCAGGGGAGGCTCCATCGACAAGCCCATCTACGACTTCGCCTCCCACCGCCGCACCGGCGTCGTGGAGAAAGTGAATCCGGCGTCGGTGGTCGTCGTCGAGGGAATCCTGGTGCTGGCCGAGCCCGAGCTGCGCAATTTGATGGACCTCAAGATCTTCGTCGACACCGACGCCGATCTCCGTTTCGTTCGTCGGCTGCGTCGTGACGTGAAGGAACGAAACCGCTCCCCGGAATCCGTCATGGACCAGTACCTGACCACCGTCCGGCCCATGCACCTCCAGTTCGTCGAGGAGTCCAAGCGCTACGCCGACATCATCATCCCTGAGGGCTACAACCCGCCGGCGGTCGGCACGGTGATCTCGATGATCCGGGACTACCTGAGCAGGCGATAGGGGGTCGAGTGGACCCAGATGAAGGCCGGTCGGTTCTCCTCCGACCCGTAGCCGCTGCACCTGGATAGTCTGGGATCAAGCGCAAGGAATGGAGAGGGGACCATGAAGAAACTGCTGAAGTTCGGCATCTTCGCCGCCATCGTTGCCGGCATCGTCAGGTTCGTCGCCACCCAGAAGGCCGAGTGGCAGAACCTGAGCGAAACCGAGCTTCGGGCCAAGATGGAATCGAAGATGTCCGGCCGGATGCCGCCCGAGAAGCTCGAGCAGATGCAGGACAAGGTCGTCTCGACGATGCGCGCCCGCGGCATGCTGCGCGAGGACGAGGCGGCCGCCGAAACCGGTTAGGCCCCGCCCCCAGCGACAGGACTCAGGCCGACGCGACCCTCTCGGCCAACTCCTTGACGACTTCCGCCGTCCAGGCGCGGATCAGATCGGGGTTCCGCCAGTCGCCGGCCCGTTTCTTGGCCATGGCGCTGGTTGGAAAGCCAGGGCCAAACGGGCCCGACATCTCCGGCCGATGGGCCCCCTTTCGGGCCCGACCGCCATCCACCCCGACTCGCTGGTAGCGTCGTATGTCGGCACCGAGGAGAGGGGAGGCCCAACTATGCCCAAATACCTCGTCGAGGCTTCGATCACCGTCGAAGGCCTGAAGGGGACCCTGCAGGAAGGCGGAACCGCCCGTCACACTGCGGTCAAGGAGGCGGTCGAGAGTCTGGGCGGCACGCTCGAGTCCTTCTACTACGCGTTTGGCGACACCGATGTGGTCGGCATCGCCGATATGCCGAGCCCGGAGGCCATGGCCGCCTTTGCGGCCACGGTGGGCGCCAGCGGGACCGCGGCCGTGAAGACCACTGTCTTGCTCACTCCCGAAGACGTCGACGCGGCGGCCAAGATGACCCCGCGCTACCGCCCCCCCGGGGGCTGAGCCACCCTCACGAGAAGGGCCCCAAGCGCACGGGGGAGGGACCGGTCGGCGGCCGGCGAGGGGTTGTCGGGCGAGCACCGGAAAGGTGCTGAGCCCGGCCGGGCCCGTCCCCGCCTTCGGTAGTTCTCGAGAGGGACCCAGGCGGGGTCCGTGCAGTGCGCGCCGCCGTGAGGCGGTTCCCCGCTACCGGTACTCGGGGTTCATGAAGTCGAACCGGCACCCGGCATCCCACAGCGCGCGCTGGTTGCCGTGGGCCGGTACGCCCCCGGCGTCCTTGAGCATCCGGGCCAGGTGCATCAGGTTCCAGGTCATGAACGTGGTATTGCGGTTGGTGAAGTCGTTTTCGGGTCCGCCGGAGCCGGGGTCGAGGTAGGAGGGGCCCGGCCCGGCCTCCCCGATCCAGCCGGCGTCGGCCTGGGGAGGAATCACGTATCCGAGATGCTGAAGCGAGTAGAGGATGTTCATCGAGCAGTGCTTCACCCCGTCCTCGTTGCCGGTGATGAGGCAGCCGCCCACCTTCCCGTAGTAGGCGTACTGGCCGGCGTCGTTGAGAAGATGCGAGTTCCCGTACAGCCGCTCGATCACCTTGGTGCACACCGACGTCTTCTCTCCCAACCAGATGGCCGAGCCGAGCACGAGAATGTCGGCGGCCTGAACGCGCTCGTAGATCTGGGGCCAGTCGTCCCGATCCCAGCCGTGCTCGGTCATGTCGGGCCACACCCCGGTGGCAATCTCGTGGTCGATGGCCCTGATGGTGTCCGTCTTGATCCCGTTGGCCTCCATGATGCCCCTCGAGATGTCCATGAGCCCCTGGGTGTGAGAGAGCTCGGGCGACTTCTTCAGCGTGCAGTTGATGAAGAGCGCCGTCAGGTCTGAGAAGTCCCAGCGGCTCTCGGTGGCGAGCTCCTCCAGACGGTTGGTCGTGGTCACGGGTTTGCCTCCTCGTCGATCTGGGCCGGCAACCTACTGGCCCAGATAGGTCGGCGCCGGTCGGGCCGCCTAGCCTGCGGAAACTCGCTCGGGGAGGCCGATGGCGTTCGCCGACATCGCACTGGTGGCAGCCTTCGTGTTGGCATACGGGTTGGTATCTCGCCGCCTGCAATCGACCCCGGTCACCGGGCCGATGGTGTTCGTAGCCATCGGAATGTTGATCGGCCCGGCCGGGATCGACGTCGTCGACATCGGCCTGGACGAGGGAGCGGTGCGGGTGCTTGCCGAAGCCACCCTCGTGCTGGTGCTGTTCACCGACGCGATTCGTATCGACTTGGGGACGCTGCGCCGTCAGATCGAACTGCCGGCGCGGCTGTTGGGGATCGGACTGCCCCTGACGTTCTTTGCCGGTCTGGTGATCGGCCTCACCCTTCTCTCCGGTTTCGGTGTGTGGGAGGCGGCTCTGGCGGCAGCGATTCTGTCGCCCACCGATGCCGCGCTCGGCCAGGCCGTGGTCACCAATCCCCGGGTGCCGGTGCGGATCCGTCAGGCACTCAACGTCGAGAGCGGTCTCAACGACGGAGTCATGCTTCCGGTCATCACGATCGTCCTGGCGCTGGCCGCCGCCGACGTCGACCTGGAGACACCCGGTTTCTGGGTCGGGTTCACAGCCCGCCAGATCGGCTTTGGGGTGTTGATCGGGGCGGGAGCCGGTCTGGTCGGGGGATGGCTCGTCAATCAGTTCGCTTCACGAGGCTGGATGGAGGGCGCGTACCGCCAGCTGGCCACCCTGGCGGTCGGGGTCGGAGCCTACGCCCTGGCCGAAGTCGTGAAAGGCAACGGGTTCGTGGCCGCCTTCGTAGCCGGTCTGGCTTTTGGCGCCGCCGCCCGCGAGCAGTGCGCCGGTGCATACGACTTCGCCGAGGACGAGGGGCACCTGCTGGCCTTGCTGACCTTCCTGTTCTTTGGAGCAGCCTTGGCCGGACCGGCGCTCGATGAGCTGACCTGGAGAATCGCCCTCTATGCGGCCGCCAGCCTGACGGTGGTGCGGATGGTGCCGGTGGCCCTCGGAGTTGCAAGAAAGGGCCTGCGGCCGCCGACCATTGCCTTCCTGGGTTGGTTCGGGCCCCGGGGCCTGGCCTCGATTCTGTTCGGGTTGTTCATCCTCGAGGAGGCCGAGCTGCCGCTCGCCGACGATATCTTCCTGGTGGTCACCTGGACCGTGCTGGCCAGCATCTTCTTGCACGGCATCACCTCGGTGTGGCTGTCGGAGCGGTACGGGGCCTGGTTTCAGCAGGGGGTGGCGCCGGCCATGGCCGAGGCCGTGGAAGTAGAGGCGATGCCCACCAGGTGAGCGGCGCCGGAGCCCCCGAGTTCGCCATCCAACCGAACGGCCGAGCCGGCAGGCCGGACCGGTCCGAGGATGAGGTCTTGGCTAGCGTGGCGATTTCGACGCCTTCCGTCGAGGAGGGGGATGAAGTCACCGGCCGGCACCGGGCCCTCCGGGCCAAGAGCATTCTGTGAACCGTGCGGGAGCAGCGCCTGGCCTCGGCCGTCGTCGGCACCCTGGTGGTGGGTCTCGGGGCCTGGCTCCTGTTCGGCGTCTTCGGGATTCATACGCTGTTCATCGACAAGTGGTAGACGAGGCGCCTCCGGTGTTCAATGCGGGCACGCCCCGTCCGGGCTGCCCGGCGACGCCATCTCCAACGACGCGGCCGACGCCATGAACAAGGCCATGGAAGAGGAAGGCACCCCGTCCCAGGTCGCGGTCGAAGAGGCACCGTCCGTGCCGGAGGCGACCGCGGTCCGGAGCGGATCGTTCATCGACCGCAGCCATCCCACTCGGGGAACCGCCCTCGTCTCACCGACGGCAACCAGATTTTCTTGAGACTCGAGGACTTCAAGACCGACAACGGTCCGACCCGGACGTATACCTCTCGACGGCCCCGCCCGATGCTCCGGCCGTTGAATTCGACGACGACTTCGTCGATCTGGCTGATCTCAAGGGGAAATGTGGGCAACCAGAACTACGAGCTGGGACCCGAAGTCGATGTGGAACGCCAACGAACGGTGGTGATCCGGTGTGTCCCCTTCGGCGTGGCCTTCTGGACGGCGGCCCTCGAGCCCTGGGCGACGGCGCCCTTTCTCGGAGTGGGAACGATCCCCACGCCCTATGCCGTTGGAGTGAGGACGCTCTCGCGGGGAGCGACTCCGTGCCGAGAGAAGGGTGAATGCGATGAGATTCGGATCCTGGGCCGGCGGACTGTTCATCGGGGTCGGCATCGTCCTCAGCGCCTGCGGGGGCGGCGACGCCTCCACCACCGCCCCATCGACGGCGCCCACCAGCCAAACCCCGGCAACGACGGAAGCCCCGTCGACGACCCCGGCTCCGCCGACGACATCGGGGCCATCCACCACGACCTCCACCGTGCCCCCTCTACCAACCCTCACCCTCACCGTGGACGGTTTTCCGAGCCTCGAGGGCGGCTTTCACTACGAAGGCTGGGCCGTCATCGGCGGGTCGGCGGTGAGTACCGGGAAGTTCAACGTCACCGACGACGAGAGGGTGGTCGACCTGGACGGGAACCCCATCGAGGCCCTCGCCGTCGACGCCGATCTGGCGGCCGCCACGGCCATCGTCATCACGATCGAGCCGGCCGGCGACGCCGACACCGTTGCGGCCGACACTCATCTGGTAGCCGGAGACGTCACGAATGGAGGCGCCGACTTGACCATGGCCCATCCCGCCGGTCTCGGCACCGACTTCGCCGAGGCAGCCGGCCGCTTCGTCCTGGCCACCCCTTCCACCGACACCAAGGCCGACGAGTTGTCCGGCATATGGTTCCTCACCCTTCCCGGGCCGGAACCCGGCCTCGAACTGCCCGAGCTGCCGCCGGGCTGGAAGTATGAGGGCTGGGCGGTCGTCGACGAAGTGCCGCTGACCACGGGCAAGTTCATCGACGTCGCCTCGGCCGATGAGGCTGCGCCCTTCGGCGGACCGGGGCGGATGCCCGACTTCCCCGGTGAGGACTTCGTCGCCAACGCTCCGGTGGGAGTCACGCTTCCGACCGAGCTGAGCGGCACGACGATCGTCGTTTCGGTGGAGCCCGACCCCGACGATGATCCGGCTCCATTCATCCTCCAGCCACTCGTCGGGCAGATCCCCGACCCCTCCCAGCCGGAACCGGTTGCCTACGATCTCGTGCTCAACATCGATGCCGTTCCGTTCGCCCGGGCCACCATCGGCTGAACGGTGTCGATGGCCATCGGCCCGACGGTTTGACCGGAGACCGGGACGGGCCAATGATGGTCGCCATGCCGTCTGATGAACGCCCCCGGCTGCCTCCCGGCCGGCCACCCTGGGATCCGATCAACGGGCTGCGAGTCGGCGGTGTGGCCGGCGCGATGTTGGGCGGGGGCGCCACCGCCTTGACCGGCCTCGCCAGCGCCTGGCTGATCGTGGTCGGGGCGGTGATCGGAGGCGGGATCGGCTATTGGTCCCAGAGGGCCAAGCTGCGCAACACGCCGCCCGATCCCCCGCGGCGCAACGCCGGTTGATCGGCCGGCACGCGTGCCGATCTCTCGGGGTTGATCGGGCCGACCCGTCGGCCGTTCCGGACCGAGCTTCGTCGAGGAGGCCGCTCAGTCCGAGGCCTGCTCCGCGATAGCGTCCAGTGTCTTCTGGAAGGAGCTCGACAGCATGCGCTTGCCGACCAGACCCATCATCCCGATGAGCACGCGACCCTTCATGTTGGCGGGCGTGCGCTCCCAGTCGATCTCGAGATGGCTCCCGCCGGCCTCGCCTTCCGTGACGTTTACGACCACGCCGCTCCCGGGCGTGCAGAAGTTGCTCTCGGTCGCCTTCCACGCCACCCGTCCCGGCTGCGACCAGTCGTAGCGCTCCCGGGCAAAGACCTTGGGACGAGCGCTTCCCTCAGTGACGTCGGCCCAGCCGTCCCCGACTTCGTGCACCTGATACTGGGCTGGATCGAGATTGGGCCACAGCTCGGGTCGGCGCTCGGAGAAGTCGGTGAGCGCCGCGATCACACCGTCCGGACTCAACTTGGTATCGACGGTGGTGTGGATCCTCATGTATCCCCCTTCCTCGGGAACCTACGTTCACCGGCGAACCCGGTGCCGTCCGATCTCTCGGCATCCCCGCCTGGACCCGGATGCCGAGGGCCTGGAGTCTACGCGGCCACGTCCCGGCCCATGTCGGAAAACAGGGTGAATTCGGGCAGGAAGGTCATCTCGACCCGTCCGGTGGCGCCGGACCGATGCTTGGCGATGTTGACCTCGGCTATGCCCAGGCTCTCCTGCGCTTCGGGGTGGTAGTACTCGTGGCGGTAGATGAACATCACGACGTCGGAGTCCTGCTCGATGGCGCCGCTCTCACGAAGGTCGCCCAGTCGGGGACGCTTGTCCTCCCTCGACTCCAGGGCCCGGTTGAGCTGGGAGACGGCGATGATCGGGATGTGCAGCTCCCGGGCGAGGTTCTTGAGGTTGCGGCTGATCTCGGCGATCTCTTGCTGACGGTTCTCGCTGCGGCCGGGGGCGTTCATGAGCTGGAGGTAGTCGACCACAACCAGCTGCAAGCCCCGGGAGCGCTGGAGCCGGCGGCACTTGGCCCGGATCTCGGTGACGGTGAGCGAAGCCGAGTCGTCGATGAACACCGGCCGGTTGTAGAGGGTCCCGGCGGCGTGCGTGAGCTTGGCCCACTGGTTCTGGGAGAGCTCGCCGGAGCGCAGCTTCTGCGAATCGACCCGGGCCGTGGCGCACAACAGCCTTTGGGCCACCTCCTCCCGGCTCATCTCCAGGCTGAAGATGGCCACGGTCTCGTCGCGCACCGCCACGTTGGTGCAGATGTTGAGGGCAAGGGCGGTCTTGCCCATCGAGGGCCGCCCGGCCACCACGACCAGGTTGGCGGGCTGGAGTCCGGCCAAGCGGGCGTCGAGATCGCGGAACCCGGTGGCCAGGCCGGTGATGCCTTCCCTCCCGTGCATCTCCTCGGCTCTCTCCAGGGTGGCCCCGAGGAGAGGGTCGATGGCGGCGAGGCCGTCGCCGATGCGCCGCTCGGCCACCTCGTAGACGGTGTGCTCGGCCCGGTCGAGGATCTCGGTGATGGGGGCGTCGGTGGCCAGGGCGAGCTCACCGACCCGGCTGGAGGCGCGGAGGAGGCGGCGGCGCATGGCGTGCTCCTCGACCACTGCGACGTAATAGTCGACGTTCGAAGTGGCCGGGACCCCATCGAGGAGCTGGGTGAGGAATCCCACGCCGCCGACGAGCTCGAGCTGGTCGTGACGGCGGAGCACGTCGGCGACCGTGATGGCGTCGATGGGTTGGTTGGCGTCGAACAGCCCGGTGACGGCCTCGAAGACGGCCTGGTGAGCCGGTTTGTAGAAGTCCTCGGCGTGGAGGGTCTCGAGGGCAACGCTGGCGGCGTCCGGCGAGAGGAGCACTGCTCCCAGCACGGACTCTTCGGCTTCCTGATTGTGCGGCGGCACCTTGGGGGAAGTCCGTGCGCCCTCGATCTGTAGGGTCATACCTCTAGGCGGGGATGATGTCGAGCGTGAGCTGGAACTCCACTTGCGCATGGGGCCTCACGAGGACCTCGTGAAGCCCGATTTCCTTGATGGGCCGGTCGAGCTGGACGTACTTGCGATCGAGCTCGATGCCGGTGAACTTGTGAACGGCCTCGGCCACGTCGCCTGTGCCGATCGACCCGAACAGCTTGCCCTCGTCGCCGGCCCGAGCCGCGACCACCACCCGGGCCCCACGCAGGGCATCGGCCAGAGCCTCGGCCGTCTCGAGGGCCCGGCGCTCAGCCTCGAGCCGGACTTGCCGCTTCTTCTCCGCCTCTGCCATCGCACCCCTGGTGACCTTCACCGCCAGGGCCCGGGGCACCAGGTAGTTGCGGGCGTAGCCATCGGCCACGTCGACCACATCGCCCTCGTGGCCCAGCTCGGGCACGTCGCTGGTGAGGATCACCTTCATCGGCGGGTACCGGCCCTGCCTTCCACGGATGCGATATAGGGCAGCAGAGCCATCTCTCGAGAGTTCTTGATGGCCCGGGCCACCACTCGCTGGTGTTTGACGCAGTTGCCGGTGACCCGCTGCGCCCTGATCTTGGCTCGGTCCGAGAGGTACTTGCGGAGGAGGGCTGCATCCTTGTAGTCGATGTACTCGATCTTCTCCTTGCAGAAGTAGCAGACCTTCTTACGGACCCGCCTCCCAGCGGCCGCCTCCCTGCGCCGCTTCGGGCGCCGTTTGGCTCGTGCCATCGTTCTCGTCCTCCTCGTCCCGGCGCCTAGAAAGGAGCCTCGTCGGGGGCAGATTCGAGCCCCGCCGGAGCCGCTGCCGGGACCTCAGGACGGGGCGCCTCTGCCCAGTCGCCACCCCGCGCGGTCTTGGTGACGGCGGCGGTGGCCCAGCGCAGCGACGGGCCCACCTCGTCGATGGCCACCTCGACGACCGACCGCTTGTCGCCCTCCTGGGTCTCCCAGGAGCGCTGCTCGAGCCGGCCAGTAACGATCACTCGCATCCCCTTCTGCAGGGATTCGGCGGCATTTTCGGCAGCAT